>CAZJJR010000337.1:0-5955 GCA_964546365.1 uncultured bacterium
GGCCACCATTAGAAGGGGTTGAGCCTTTTGGGATATATTCTCCTATGGACGGCTTGCAGAGAATTTTATTGTTGCTTATTTAGGAGTATTAAAAAGTGTTCGATCTGAAATGGCCCCATAGGGGTATAAAAAAATTAGTTAGCAGCTTAATGGTACTAGCGTTAATTTTTTGTCTGGCCAGTTGTAACGATCGCACCAGTATCAGCCAGTCATCTCAAAAAAATAATCCCGCCCCAACTAGAAACATCCCTAAAATTGCCGAAGTTTCTCCTCCTAGCACTATTCAAGAACTACGCCAAGTATTAGAAAGTTACCGCCCCCAGGTAAAAATTCTCAGCCCCGGATCAGGTGAAGTACTGCAAGATAACACCGCTACAGTCAAACTCCAAGTAGAGGATTTACCAATCTTTAAGAACGCCCGACTAGGTTTAGGACCACATCTCCACGTCTTTTTAGACAACCGACCCTACGTAGCAGTTTACGACCTAAACGAGCCTTTAATCTTTAAAGACTTAGAACCAGGTACCCATACATTAAGAGTTTTTGCTTCTCGTCCTTGGCATGAAAGTTTCAAAAATCAGGGAGCATATGCCCAAATTACATTTCATATATTTACTAAGACAGATGACAATAATCCCGATCTCGAAGCGCCACTCCTAACTTATAGCCGCCCCCAAGGTAGCTATGGAGCAGAGCCAATCATGCTAGACTTTTACCTGGCAAACGCTCCCTTACAAATAAATGCAGGAAATTCCAGTAACGAAAATACAGAGTGGCGAATTCGTTGCACCATAGACGGCGCTACGTTCGTTATTCAAGACTGGGAGCCAATTTATTTAACAGGATTTCAACCAGGTAAAAACTGGGTACAACTGGAATTAATAGACAAACAAGGTAACCCAGTTAAAAACACTTATAACAATAGCGTTCGCTTAATTAATTACGAACCTAATGGAAACGATACTCTTTCTCAGTTAGTCAGAGGAGAATTATCAGTTGCCGATGCACTTGGTATAGTCGATCCGAATTACACTCCGCCACCGCCACCACCAGAACCAACACCGATTGAATCACCCGTTACTGAAGTAATTGAACAACCAGAAACCGCACCTACCGAAATAGCACCAGCCGAACCAATTACTCCCGATACACCTGCGCCTGAGGAAATCTCAATACCAGAAAAAGTAGAGGAACCACCTACTAAGGTTGAATCTTCCGCACCAGAACAAAAAGAAATAGAAGTTATAAAGCCTTTAGAAAAGCCTGAACCATCAGGATTCTACAATCGCGTTATCAGTCCGGAAGCCGCTCAACAAATCACAGCACCTAAAGAATTAGAAAAACGTAAATTTGGCGGATTCTTTAATCGCTCTCGTCGTTCTGAAGAAACGAAATTACCTATATTAGTAGCACCGACTAACTCACCGACATCAGCCCCAGTTGCTTCTCCAGAATCAATTCCTCAAACAGAAATTATTTCCGAACCAACATCTGGATTAATTCAAAATCCAACTGAAGAATCTCAAAACTTAGGAGAAGAAGTTACAAAATCAGTCGAATTTAATTCGACTGATTTAGAAGGAAAATCCCCATCTGAGCCGAGCGCTACCGTAGAAAAGATCCTGCAAGAAGACAAAGTTGAAAAAGCTGGTAATGCTGAAGTAGAAACCGCACCAGAAATAACGCCGACAGAAAATGTCGAATCTATAGAAAATAGCAGCGCAAAACTTGATGAATCAACTGCAACTGATTCTCAAGTTACAAATTCAGATGTTGTGCGAGAAACATCTTCTTCTAATTTGGCAAATGATGATTCAACAGATGAAACAGAGACTTCTCAAATAAATAATACTCAAGCGGAAGCTAAAATCGATCCGAACAAAACTGCACCTGCATTGGTGAACCCTCAGCCTAATAATGTATTTTCTAAGTTTTTCGATCGCTTCCGACGTTCACCAGCCCCGCCATTAACACCTCCAACCAGCTTACCCCCTACTCTGCCAGAAATTATTAATTCTCCTGCTCCCGAACAAACCACTTCTAAGCCAGTTTTTAATCCAGAAACCGCAACTCCTGAATCGGCTGTAAACCTCGAAATAAAGGCTTCCGAGCCAGCACAGTCGGAAACAAGCACTGCTAGTCCTAGCCCTGCGATCGGCGAATCAACCCCTGAATCGAAAGTTCCTAATTTAGATGCAGAAGCTGAAAACTCAGCAGGAGATACCGATACCCCAACCCCAGAAGTAGCACCTTCAGAAGCACCAGGAGTGAGAAAAGAGGCTTGACATACTCTCCCGTCACGGCATAGCTTGGCGGGAGATTCTCCCAAAGCCTTCATTTGATATCACTGGCTCAACGAGACGACGTAAAGTAAAGCGATCGCAGATCGCCCTTATTTCAAAAAAACACTATGGAACCCCGCGTAAGAGCCCCCCAATTACCCCAAAATTACCCCTGGCTCAATACAGAGCGTCCCTTATCCCTCCAAGAGTTAAAAGGGCGAGTTATACTCTTGGACTTTTGGACATACTGTTGTATTAACTGCTTGCACGTTCTGCCTGACTTAAAGTTTTTGGAGCAAAAATACAAAGATAGCCTTACTGTGATCGGGATTCACTCAGCTAAATTCGACAACGAAAAAGAAGTGGAAAATATCCGACAAGCTATTCTCCGCTATGACATAGAACATCCGGTCTTAGTTGATAGGGACTTCCGAGTTTGGCAAGAGTATGCAGTGAAGGCGTGGCCTACATTAGTAATCATCGATCCGGAAGGTTACTATGTAGGTCATGTATCGGGGGAAGGGAATCGGCAAATTCTCGACAATAAAATTTCCGAATTAATTGAAGCGCATCGAGAAAAAGGCACGATTGATTTACGGGAGATCGATTTTACTTTGGAAAAACAACAGCAACCTTTAAATACTCCTTTAGCTTTTCCCGGCAAAGTATTGGCATCTCAAAATGCTGATGGAAAAGAGTACTTGTTCATCGCTGATTCCGGTCATCATCGCATTATTGTTAGTAGTTTTAATGGGGAAGTGCTGCACGTTATCGGTAATGGTGCACCTGGGTTAACTGATGGTTCCTTTAAGGAAGCCCAATTTTTTGCTCCTCAAGGAATGGCTTTTGATGAAGATAATCAAATTCTTTATGTTGCCGATACAGAAAATCACGCTATCCGTCAAGTTAATTTACAAACTCAACAGGTTATAACAATTGCTGGTAAAGGAGAACAAAGTCATCATATTCGTCCTCACAGTGGCGCAGCTTTAGAAACAGCGCTAAATTCTCCTTGGGATTTAGTTAAAGTGGGAAATAAACTATTTATTGCAATGGCTGGCCCTCACCAAATCTGGGAGATGGAGCTAGAAACAGGTATAGTAGGAACTTATGCTGGTACGGGTGCGGAAGCTTGCGTTGATGGTAGCTTAACTGAGTCGGCGTTTGCCCAACCTAGCGGTATTACTACTGATGGTCGAGAATTGTATATTGCTGATAGCGAAGTTAGTTCTATTCGGGCAGTTGGGATTGTCGATGTTTTAAAAGTGCGAACTGTCTGCGGCAGTGGTGAACTATTTAGTTTTGGGGATGAGAATGGTATTGGTGCAAAAGTAAGGCTGCAACATTGTTTAGGTGTGGAATATGCACCTGATTATCTTTGGGTGGCGGATACTTACAACCATAAAATTAAGCGCGTCGATCCTCACACTGGTAATTGTATAACTATGTTGGGAGATGGAAAACCTGAATTAAAGGATGGTCAAGGTTTAGCGAGTAGCTTTTTTGAACCTTCTGGATTAAGTGCTTTAAGTACTCATCTTTTTATTGCAGATACTAATAATCATGCGATCCGGCGGGTGGAATTAGATACTTTGATGGTAAGTACGATCGCATTTTCTAATTTGTAATTTGCCAAATTGGAAAGCACCAAAGAAATATATTGCTAATTCATTTTAACGCTGGCACAAACCTTTTTCCCTGCTCCCCGCCCCCTGCCACCTAAATAATCAAAATACAACCGATACGATATAGTGAGGGGCGGGATTACCCCACCCCTAAATTAAGCCAATTGTAACAACGGTTGAAATCCGTGCTTAACGGAAACTTGACCGATTTGCTCCATCTTTTCGACAGTGATTTGATTGCGTCCCCAAGAAAAGTTGGTGTACCAATTTTCAAATTCCAGTAGCATTGATTCGGCAAAACAGGCGAATAATTGGCGTGCCGGTACGTCCATGTTGACGATTTGCATAATTTTCCACTCGATGTCGAGGGAATGTTCGACAATGCCGCCATTGAGGACGAATACGTCTGGATGCTGTATTTTGCTGCCTAAATTTTTAGGGTAGCCGCCGTCAATTAACAGACACGGTTGCTTGAGTGTGGTGGGATCGATTTCTACGCCTTTGGGCATACTAGCTACCCAAACTATAATGTCAGCTAGGGGGAGGGCTTCCTCTAAACCCAAAATTTTTCCCCTACCGAGTTCTTCTTGTAAATTTTGCAATCGATCGCGATCGCGCGCGATCAACAACAATTCTGCCACATCAGTACGGGCGTTCAGCCAACGGCAAACGGCGCTACCAATGTCGCCAGTAGCACCACAAACTGCTACTGTCGCTTTAGATAGTTCGATTCCCAGCTTTTTCGATGCTTGTTCTACTTGGCGACAAATAATATAAGCAGTGTGGGTATTACCAGTGGTAAAGCGCTCGAACTCTAGCTTGATATTCCGAACTTGAGTAATTTGGTTTAAATTAAAGTTCTCAAAAACGATCGAGGAGAAGCCTCCTAAAGCCGTGATATTAATGCCGTGCTTTTGGGCGTGCGCCATTGCATTAATCACTTTACGGGTAGCGGCTTTGATGCGACGAGTTGCCAGCATTTCTGGCAAAAAGCACGATTCTACATACCGACCTTCAATTTCTTGACCCGTAATACTTTTAACTTTAATGCTATCGACGATTTGGGGTGGGGCAGAACACCAAAAATCCAAATCTCGATCGGCATATTCTGGGTAGCCCAAGTCTCTGGCGACTGCTTGGGCGTGTTCTAAACTGGTAAGGTGACCGATTAGACCAAACATGAATTGCTTTAAGCAGACCTGTCAACCAGGTTTGACGAAAGTGAGTGGGATAAAAAACGTTTACTGAGACTTTACAATACTACACAAAATGGCCGATTAGTACAGCGATCGACTAATCGGCGTGGTAGTTTATGCTAAAGCATCTCAAATTGGTTTTTTTCGAGTTAGCCAAGACTTGGTAGATTAAGCAGCTGCTAACCCTTGGGCGGACATCTTCATGATGTCGCGATTGGAGAAACCTATATTACCAAGTGCTTCGCCATATTGAATCATGAAGTCCTCAACTAAGGCTTCTTTTTCCATGCCCAGAATGCGGGCATCATTTTCCACCTGGTTAAGCATTTGCCAAACTATCGGTAGGTTCTGGCGGTTGGCTTCTTCCAACTCGGCTTTGGATTGTTCAAAATGTTCTTTCAGCCAAACTTCGCCAAAGTTTAGGTGAGAGTATTCGTCTTTCACTACTCCTTCAGTGATTTTACGGGCGAAGGGGTCGGCTACCGGAATGTAAATGTTGTAAGCTGCGATCGCAAAACATTCGATAATCAATGCTTGAATGAGCAAACAAGTGACTACTTTGCCTTGCGGGAGTGCTTCTTGGAAATTTCGATGTAGTTGGGCGAAGAACTCCTGGGCGAATTTCATATCAGGAGTCACTTCTAAGTTGCGCCCACAAGCTTCAAAGCCTTTTTTATGGCGGCTCTCCATTTTGGAGAGTTTGATTAACTCGTCCTTGTGTTCGGGCAGCAGTTCAGCCAGTTGGATGTAATTTTCGTGGGCTTCTTGTTCGCCTTCAATCACGATCGCGTTGATGCGACTGTAGGCATCTTTGTAGGTTTCATTCTGGAAGTCAAGTGCTGGACTGGCTTC
>CAZJJR010000338.1:0-5920 GCA_964546365.1 uncultured bacterium
ATAGAAAATTTAATGTGTCGGGATGAACTTTCGATCGATTATCTGGGTAATATCTATGATTGTGACTTTAATCAAATGGAAAATTTACCAGCTAGAACTCGCAATGGAGAAAAACTAACAGTTAGTAAGTTGTTAGAAGCGGGTAGTTTGGACTTAATTGATGAAGTACAAACTGCCCCTTATTGCTACGGTTGTACGTCGGGGTGTGGTTCTAGTTGTGGTGGTGCTTTGGTTTGAGATATTTGACTAAATAAGTTGTTGCGCTGTCTTCCCTGAAGCGCAACAACTTACCTAGAAAAATTTTTCTGTATTGTCGCTATAGCAGATACTCCCCAATTTGTTTAGCTAGAAATTGAACATGGGGCTGCTTCAATAGAGATAGATGATTACCCGGAACTTGATGTAGTTGAATATGATTAGAAAGCACATTCCAGCCTAATGTTGGGTCTTGTTCGATTAAATTAGATGATTCAGTAGCGCTAAACAAAGTGATGCGGTTGGGGTAATGTTGCGGCACGTAACGATAGGCGGCTTGAGCGTTAGCATAGACAATTTTTAACATGGGAGAAATTGCCGATTCATCTAATAACTTTAATCGCGATTTTTCTGGAATTAAACCGATAATTGCAGACCATTGCCACCGAGAAAACCAGCGTTTCCAAAATGGCAGTCGATTTGTAGCAAGTGTGCCATAGTCGAGCAGAAATGGCAGCGTAGACCAAACGGCAGTTCCCAGTAGAAATTTTAAGCTTTGAGAAAAAGATGGTTTTTTACAAGGTGCTAGAGTATCTAGAATTGCCAAAAGACCGATTTCTTGTCCTGCTTGGGTCAGTTGTTGCGCCATCTCAAAGGCAACTAGTCCGCCAAAAGACCATCCTCCCAGGAAATAAGGGCCTTGCGGCTGGAGAGTTTGTATTGCTTGAATGTAGTAAGCAGCAATGTCTTCAATGCGGTTCAAAGGTGGGGTTTTCCCATCTAATCCTAATGGTTGAAGTCCGTAAAAACTACGATCGCTCTTCAAATAATTCGCCAATTCCAAGTAAGGAAACACCACTCCAAACATCGGATGCACGCAAAAGAAAGGTGGCTTATTTCCACCTAGAGTTAAGGGAACTAAAGGCGACCAAGATTCTACAATGGATTTATCGCTATTTTTGACTACTGAAGGCAATTGTGGCGAAATTTGAGAATCAACGTTGGGTAAAGTCGATCGTTTGCGACGATAAGCAGAACGATCCAGCCGAACTAATGGGGGAATTTTTGGGGATGAGGTGTTGTCCCGCAAGGTATCGAGGACGATCGCTAATTGTGCGATCGTCGGCGCTTCAAATACACTTTTTAAAGGTAGTTCCAGCCCGAATTTATCGCGCACGCGGGAAGTCATTTGCGTTGCCAAGAGAGAATGTCCGCCCAACTCAAAAAAGTTATCGCGAACATTCACTGACTTCAGCCGCAGAAGTTCTTTCCAAATCTCTATTAAAGTTGCTTCTGTTTGCGTTGATGGTAAGTTTGTCGTGCTTGATGAATTGATAGAATCTTCATCTAGAGTTGGGAGGGAACGGCGATCGACCTTACCATTACTATTTATAGGAAGCATTTCCAACGGCACGAAAGCAGCAGGAATCATGTAATCTGGTAAGGTTTGTTTTAGATATTGACGAAGTTCGGGAATGAGTTGACGGGCAAATTGAGATTGAAGCGGATTGTTGGTATAGCGATCGCAAGATTGGCAGACCTTTTGAGGAAAATCAACTATTACATCAACGTCACGCCGAATTAACAACACATCATAATCACCAGTATTAGTTTGATTTGACCAAGTAATTTCTACTTTGTAAGGGATCGCTGTTTCCAAATCCCACCAATCTTGAGGGTCGATAGCCATTTTAGCAGCATCCCGCAATATTTCCTGCATTCGTCCAACTGTTTTGGGAGATTCTTTATTACGTAGCCATCGTGCAGTTTTGACAGCAGCGTTTACCCGACTGTTCGTAACATTTGCGATTGTGAATATCTCTGGGTTAGTTTCAATTAAATTCTTTTTAATTTCTTCAACTGCGATCGGATTATGTTTCCAGTCATGTTGTGTAGGTTGGGTTGAGGTACGAAACCCAACATCACCATAATGATTTATATGCAGCAAAACGTTATAGCGAAACTGCGTCATCTCATTATGACTGCGACCCCGCGAGAGACGAATTTGCACTTGTCGAATTTGGGGAAATTTATCGCGCAGTGCGTGGAAAAATGCGGGATCGATCGCCAGTTCTGATTCTTCAAATTGCGATCGCTCTACTTTTTGCTGAAGTTTGTTTCGTTCCATTCCCGCATCTGCCCGACTAAATTGTACCCAGGTATGAAAAGCCGTCAGTAAAGGTAAACTTCGCACGTCACCAACAAATAAAACCCCACCCGGAGTTATTCTCTCGATCGCTTTTTCCAACACCTGCATCAAATAATCCTGATTGGGGAAATACTGCACGATCGAATTCAAAATCACCACATCAAAAGATGTTGCATCGATACCATCAAAATCAGTTGCCATGCGTTGCAGTAATTCAACTTGCGGGAGAGTGAGAGTATCTAATCGATCCTGAATAAACTGCAAAGAAACTGCCGAAAAGTCCGTTCCCACATATTTTTCACAATGAGGCGCAATGTGAAATAGTAATAAGCCAGTACCGCAGCCAATTTCTAGTACCTTTTTTGGTTTAAGGGCGAGAATTTGCTCAACGCGATCGCTTGCCCATTCTTGCATTTGTTCTAGAGGAATGGGTTCTCCCGTGTAGCTGCTATTCCAACCAGTGATGTTGAAGGGAAACCTAACCCCCCAGCCCCCTTCCCTGCGAGGGAAGGGGGAGTCTTTAAGCCCCTCTCCTGTTAGGGGAGGGGTCGGGGAGGGGTCAGCGCCGGAATGATAAGTTTGGTTATAGAGAGTTTGCCAATATTCGATTTGTTGGGTTTGAAGTGGTTGGATAATAGTTTGTTGAAAGTGTTGATGATTAATACTAAAGTAAGCAATCAAACGCTTCCGATCGGATAGTTCATCAGAAGTTATAACAACCGCATCTCTAATTGCTGGATGGCGTTGTAAAGTTGCTTCGATTTCGCCTAATTCTACTCGAAAACCTCGGATTTTAATTTGATTATCGACTCGACCGAGAAATTCGATCGTACCGTCGCTGCGGTAACGGACGCGATCGCCAGTTTTGTAAAGTTTTGAGTTTTGAATTTTGAGTTTTGAGTTGTTAGGGAGTTTTGAATGTGAGGTTATTTTCAACTCATCACTCAAAACTGATGAATCAATAGTAATAAACCGTTCTGCTGTTAATTCTGGACGATTGAGATAGCCACGGGCAATTCCTGCGCCAGCGATGTATAATTCGCCTGGAATACCTACAGGAACGGGATTTAAATTAGCATCCAGAATATATACTTGGGTATTGAGAATGGGACGACCGATCGCGACTGGATTATCGCCGGGATGAAGTTCGACAAAAGTTGACCAAATCGTAGTTTCTGTTGGGCCATAAGCGTTGAAAAAGTGACGATTTGCTGCCCAGCGATCGACTACTTGAGGAGAGCAAGCTTCTCCCCCTGTAATTAATACTTGAAGTGCGGGAAGTTCCGCAAATGGGAGAACTGCTAAAACTGCCGGAGTTAGTAAAGCATGAGTAATCTGATTATCTTCTAGAAATTGCACCAATTCCATTCCCGGTAATTGAGCAGATTTGGGAGGAATATATAAAGTACCGCCACAGCCAAATGCCAAGGCAATCTCAAAAATAGAAGCATCAAAACTCAAAGAACTAAATTGTAAAATTCGACTATTGCGAGAGGTATGAAAAACTTGCTGCTGTGCTTTCACAACATTGCACAAACCTCGATGAGATAGCAGAACTCCTTTCGGCGTACCTGTAGAACCGGAGGTATAAATAACGTAAGCAAGATTGTCAGGAGTTACTGTTCGATCCCCCCTGCCCTGCTTAATAAGGGAGGTATCCAAGGCAGGAGAATCTTTTCGATCTAGACAAAATATCTTTGCTTGCGATCGCGGTAACTTTTCAACTAACCAAGATTGCGTTAGCAGAATCGAAACTTGGGTATCTATTAACATGAATTCAAGTCGATCGCTGGGATGATTGGGATCGAGTGGTACGTAAGCTGCTCCAGCTTTGAGAATTCCCAGAATACCGATTATCATGTCAGCAGATCGATCGACACACAACCCAACTAGAGAATCTGTTTCAACTCCCATTTGTTGTAATGTTTGCGCCAAAAGATCGGCTTGCTGGTTTAGTTCTCCATAGGTGAGGGATTTCTGTTCCGAAATAATTGCGATCGCATTTGGATCGACTTGCACCCAATCCTCAAATATTTGATGGAAACAACTATTGTTTGTGTACTTCGTCTCAGTCTGATTCCATTCAACAAAAATCTGCTGATATTCTCCGGTTGTCAGCAAAGACAACTCTGACAAACGAGCATCGGGATTAGCAACAATTCCTGCTAATAAAGTTTGAAAATGTCCGATCAGGCGACCGATCCGATCGCGATCGAACAAATCCGTACTATAGGAAATAAAACCGCTCAAACCTTCCTGCGATTGCCATAAACTTCGCAATCCATGAGCAGGTTCCCACAGGTGAACTTCTAGATCGAATCGGGTGCTACCTGACTCATAACGAGCAGGTTCTAGCCTTAATCCCGGCAATTCTAATGGCTGCATCGGAGCATTTTGTAGCGCAAAGGCAACCTGAAATAAAGGATTGCGACTTAAATCCCGATCGGGATCTAATTCTTCTACCAACTTTTCAAATGGTAAGTCTTGATAGGTGTATGCTTCCAAAGCAACATTTCGCACGCGCTCCAACAATTCGCGAAAAGTCGGATTACCAGATAAATCCGATCGCATCACCAAACTATTGACAAAAAAGCCAATCAATCCTTCCAATTCACTGCGATGACGATTGGCAATTGGAGAGCCGATCGCGATATCTTCCTGCCCGGTATATCGATAAAGCAATGTTTGAAATGCTGCCAATAATGTCATAAACAGCGACACTCCCGATTGCTGGCTCAAAGCTTCTAACGCTTGAGTAAGATCGGGAGAAATTTGTAACGGATAAGTTGCGCCCCGGTAGCTTTGAACGGCAGGGCGTGGGCGATTGCTGGGCAGATCCAACATTGGTAAATCTTGCAGTTGTCTGCGCCAATAAGCTAATTGTTCTTCTAAAATTTTTCCCTGTAACCAGTTGCGTTGCCAGTTCGCAAAATCAGTATATTGAATCGGTAATGATGGCAATAGAGGCGTTTTTCCTTCCACAAATGCGGTGTAGCAACAAGCTAATTCTCGGATTAGTACGCCCAATGACCAACCATCAGCAACAATATGGTGCATTGTTAATAATAGAACTGCCTCATTTGCATCGAATTGCAACAAGGTTAATCGCAACAACGAATCGGTTGTTAAATTAAACGGACGTTGTGCTTCAGCAGTGGCTAATTGTTGGCTGATGCGTTCGCGATCGCTAACAGTAACATTTGGCAAATTGACAACCGATAATTCAACTTTGGCATTAGGTTCGACAATTTGAATCGGTTGTCCATCAAGGATTTTAAATGTAGTGCGAAGGGCATTATGACGACGCACGATTTCTTGAAACGATCGCTCTAATGCAGTTCGATCGAGTTTTCCTTTTAACCGAATGGCAGCAGGTACGTTGTAAAAAGGGTTATCTGGTGCCAGTTGATATAAAAACCACAATCTTTGTTGGGCGAATGAAAGAGGGTAGTGGGTAGTGGGTAGTGGGTAGTGGGATGGGATAGAGAATACTTCCTTCTCTCCCCCCCCCCCCCCCCCCCCCCCCCCCCCCCCTCCTCCCTCCCCCTAAGTGGGGAGCGCCGCGCTTCCGTCGGC
>CAZJJR010000339.1:0-5913 GCA_964546365.1 uncultured bacterium
GTGGCTGCACGGATGGGAATACCAGATCCTGATGGCAATTTCCAACTGCGGACGGCGATCGAAAAAGCAAAGGCAGCTGGAATACCTAATGAGAATATCGAAAGAGCGATCGCAAAAGGTGCGGGTAAACTTGGCCCCGATGACAACTGGGAAGATATCCGCTACGAAGGTTATGGCCCAGGTGGAGTGGCCATTATCATCGAAGCACTGACAGATAATCGTAACCGCACCGCTGCCGATTTGCGAGCCGCTTTGAGCAAATACGGTGGCAACTTGGGTGAAACTGGTTGCGTTAGTTGGATGTTCGATCGGAAAGGTGTTTGTATCGTGAAGGGAGAAATAGATGAAGATGCGCTGTTAGAAGCATCTTTAGAAGGTGGGGCAGAGTCCTACGAAATGGTGGAGGATGAGGAAGATGAAGACTCCCAAGGCGCTGAAGTCTTTACCGACGTTCCCAATTTGGAAAATTTGAGCAACACTCTCAAAGAAAAAGGCTTTAACGTGGCTGAATCGGAGTTGCGTTGGATTCCCAGCAATACTATAGAAGTGACCGATCCGATGCAAGCGCGATCTTTGATGAAGTTAATGGACGCTTTAGAAGATTTGGATGACGTACAAAATGTTACGGCGAACTTCGATATGGCAGATGAGTTGATGTCTGTCAGCATGGTTTAGAGAGCTACAGATTCCAGGCGTTAGAAGCAGTTGTCTAAAAAATTGCTTTCTTATCTACGTACCCTAAGGGAAGGCTATCACGTAGATCTGTTTTCATCTGCGGTGAAAATTTAACCCCGGATTCCTATAGATGGAGTTTGCGATCGCTCTTACACTACCAATGCAATCAGACATGATTTACAGCGCTTTCCAGGTAAATGCGGTACATAGAAACCCGGTTTCTATCCTGTACTTCAGGTAGCTGGAATCTGCTGTAAATTTCCTTAATCTTTTTTGCCATCAAACTGACTAGTTGGAATAAGTTTTTCTGAAGGGGCGATAGGAATTTCGATTACCATTGCGGTTCCTTCTTTAACTGTAGAGTTACAAATCAACTGTCCCCCATGTTTTTTGATAATAGCATAACTAACAGATAAACCCAACCCCGTGCCGCTTCCTACTGGTTTGGTGGTAAAAAACGGCTCGAAAATACGTTGTTTAATTTCAGCAGTAATTCCGCTACCATTATCTGAAATTGTAATTCTAATTCGCTCTTTTTCTAGGATCTGCGTCCGAATCTGAATTTGGGGATTTCTACCAATTTCATTCATGCTTTGAAAAGCGTCAATCGCATTACTAATAATGCTTAAAAATACCTGATTGAGTTGGCTGGCATAACAGGTAACGGGAGGTAGATTTCCGTATTCCTTAATAATCTCTATTTTCGGTCGATCGTTATTTTCTTGAAGGCGATTTTGTAAAATTAGCAAAGTGCTGTCAATTCCGGCGTGAATATTCACAGCTTTCATATCGGCTTCATCTAAGCGAGAAAAATTACGCAAACTCAGGATAATTTGCTTAATTCGTTCGCTGCCCGATTTCATAGATTGCAAAACATTAGTTAAATCTTTCCAGATAAATCCTAAATCGATTTGCTCGATTTTAGCTTGAATCGCTGGATTGGCTTCAGGATATTCTTGCTGATAAACTTCTAACAAGCTTAGTAAATCTTTAACATAATTTTCTGTATGTTCGAGATTGCCATGAATAAAGGTAACTGGGTTGTTAATTTCGTGGGCGATTCCTGCCACGAGTTGACCGAGCGCTGACATTTTTTCGCTCTGAATTAATTGAGATTGAGTTTGTTGCAAATTTTTCAATGTTTGCTCTAAATCAAATGCTTTTTGGCTTAAATCTTGCGTTTGTCGCTCGACTTCAGCTTCCAAATTTTGAGAGTATTTTTCTATTTTTTGATACAACCGAGCATTCTCGATCGATATGGCAGCTTGGGAAGCGATAATTTGTAAATTTTCGACGCGATCGCCCGTAAATGCTCCCACGGTTAGGTTATTTTCCAAATACAAAATAGCAATTAAGTTCCCCTGCTTGCTAATCGGCGTGCATAAAGCTGATTTAGGTTGGTGAGCGATGATGTAGGGATCGCTGATAAATTGCGTTGAATTGCTCAAATCATCAAAAACTGCCGTAGTTTGATTTCTGGCTACAGAATAAATCAAACTCTGAGGTAATTCCTGGTATTCAGTTAAAGGAATTAGCAACATTTCCGTATCAGTTCGATTTCCTTTAGCGGCGACTACCAATTCTGCTTCTTGATGAATTACTAAAATACCAGTTTGCGCTCCCCCATTAGCGATCGCAATTTGCATCAAAGTAGCTAATAATTTTTCTAAAGCAATTTCCTCTGAAATCGCTTGTGCAGCTTTCGTCACTGCCGGAAAGTCTAACCATAAGTTAGTGTTTGAAGTTTGACTGGTATTGCTTATGCTTCTGCCAATGCTGGGAGAAATCGTTCCCCCAGGTGCAATTGCTAGATTAGTCGGTTGGAGAATCGTCCCCAGTAATTGGGGATATTTTTCTTCTAAATAGGCGATTTTTGTTTTAGCACCCCACCGGGTGTAGCAGTAGTACGCTTCCTGCATATACCCGACGGCTACTTTTTCTTTTCCCCAACTCAGATAAAATTTAGCCGCCAGTTCATTTGCCAACCCTTCTTCGTGGGTATATTGATTTTCTTTAGCACCGATAATAGCTTGTTCGTATAACTCGATCGCTTCGGCTTTTTGTCCTAAAATTCGGCATTTTTCGGCGGCAAGTAAGTCAACTCTATGTTGGTGATTCATCGGGGCATAACGTGCCCATTCACTCAGAATATCTTGATGAATCTTTACTCGCTCGAAGGTATTCGCTTGTTCGATTTCTGACTGAGTAGAACAGAGTGCTAAATCGGTTAATCCCGCATAAAAATGAAAAATTGCCGCATAAGTCGCTCCTGCAATAGTTGCCAAAAAAAGTTTAGCTTGGGTGATATAATCTAAAGCATTATTGTAATTATCGAAAAAATAAGCCAGCATCAGTTTGCCTATATAAAGAGCAGCCAATGCACTCAATTCGCTATTTTGATGGTGTTGAGGAATCATCACCGTTTCATCGTAAGCAGTTCCTTTCAAAACATCCGGTTCCTGATTTACAGAACGTAAATTCTGCACCATTTGCTGTTTCATTTTCACGAAAACCAAGGAAGAATCTTGTTTGATTTGAGATAAAATCGTGCAGTAATTTTCGACTTCTAGCTCCCAATCATCTAAGCATACGCCCGCAAATAAACTACTATCTAAATAGTTATCGGCATTGTGTCCGGCGCTGAAAAAATCACCTGTTTCCATTCCTGCCAAATAACCATCTTTCATCATGGGAATCGTGCTTCTGAGAGCTTCTTGACGATGGTGGATCAAGAAGCTACACAAGAGTAAAGTTAGAGATTTAAATTCTCGTCCATCAAGACGATCGAGTAAACTCAGCGCCAAGCGGCTAAACCCATAGCCCCTTTCTACTTCGCCAAAAGAAGCGCACAGCAACATCCCGTAACTGGCATATCCGATGATCGATGCGGGTGCATTGCCGAATTCGAGGGACAAATTGACCATGCTAGAAGTTAATACGGGCAATAAAGCGAAATTTCCGATGAAAATGGGTAAAAATAACATGGCTAATAGCTGCATCGCCGCAATTGTTTGACGATCGCTCATTTCCGGTAGGGTAGTCAGTTCGGCAATTTGGCGATCGGGAATTCGCTCGGTAAGCGCTTCTAGGGCTCGATCGACCGAGGCTCGATCGGGTTCGACGGGGAGTTCGATTCCCAGTTGTGCTAGGGCGATTCTGCCAACTGCGATCGCGTCTAACAGCCTGCTTTGAGCAGCCAATGCGCTGATTTGAATCTGATAAATTTTCACTTTATCTAATACGGTTTGGGCGGATTGCAAAACATCACTTGCTTTTTGTTCCATCTCTGCAAAATCAGCATTTAAGTAGGCAGTTTCCGCCGCAGCTACATAAAGATTTAGGGTTAATTCGTACTGGCTTTGCCAACAGTTTGCACTCAGTAAACTAAGTCCGGTTTGTACGAAATTTCTGGCAGATGAATAAGCTGTTGAATTTTTAGCCTTTTGTCCGGCTGCTAAGTTAAGTCTGGCTAAATCTTCCCGTTCATCCGGTTGGTTAATTAACTCAATTGCTAAATTCAAATGCCCGACAATATCGAATAACTTTTCTTGCTTTTCTATTTCTGATAAATTTTGTTGGAGTAGTTGACCAATTCGGTAATGCGTCTGTTGTTTTTGGTTTTCGGGGATGAGAGAATAACTGGCTTGTTGAATGCGATCGTGTAAAAATCGATAAGTGGAATTAACCGAAGCCTCAAAAATGCGATCGCGATCGGATTGGGTAAAAAATTTATAAATTTTCGTCGTCGGAATCACCAATCCTTCCTGCAATACCTTCCATAAAGCAGCAGCCGTACTTTCTGGCGATTTCTCGCTCACAATTGCTAACGTATTCAAATCAAATGTTGCCCCAACGCAAGCCGCTAATTTAATAATTTCCTGAGTTTCTAATGGCAATTTTTGTAATTGCAATGCCATAAACTCGACGACATCATCAGTGAGTGATAAAGATTTGATTTGAGCGATATCGCACTGCCATCCACCCTGATGTTTACCTCGATCGAAATGAAAATCTGGGTAGTTAAATACGATCAATTTGTCATCATGTAAAGCTTTGATAAACTGAGTGGCAAAAAAAGGATTTCCTTTAGTTTTTTGATAAACTAACTTAGTTAGAGGTTCAGCCAAAAACAATTCACAATTAAGGGTATCTGCCACTAAAGAATTCATGTCAGATTCTTTTAATGGCGGTAATGTTATTGTATGTACATTTACTCCGGTTTTAACCAGTTCATCTACTGTTAAAATAAAAGGATGAACCGCAGAAACTTCATTGTCTCGATAAGCACCTAAGATTAATAAATAGCCGGATTCTTCCATTAATAATTTAAGCAAATTTAAAGAAGCGGAATCTGCCCATTGCAAGTCATCTAAAAACATCACTAACGGATGTTCTTTACTGGTGAAAACTTGCACGAATTTTTGAAATAGTATATTAAAGCGATTTTGGGCAGCATTGCCTGATAATTTTATGGCTGCTGGCTGTTGACCGATAATGTTTTCTAATTCGGGAATTACATCAATTAAAACTTGCCCATTTTCGCCTAGTGCTTCGAGTATTTTGGTTTTCCAAGCTTGGATTTGGGCTTCTGATTCTGATAACAATTGTCCCATTAAATCTCGGAAAGCTTGTACAAATGCACTTAAGGGAATATGGCGATTAAATTGGTCGTATTTGCCTTTAATAAAATAGCCGCGTTGTCGTGCAATAGGTTTGTGAACTTCATTGACGACGGCGGTTTTTCCAATGCCAGAATATCCAGCAACCAGCATCATTTCCGCGTTACCCGTGCTGATTCTTTCAAAGGCATCTAAGAGTTGATTTATTTCGCTTTTTCGACCATAGAGTTTTTCGGGAATTATAAAGCGATCGCAAATATCTCGCCGTGCTATTTCAAAATTCTCTATCTTTCCAGTTTCTCGAAGCTGAGTTGAACATATCTCTAAGTCATGCTTGATTCCCCAAGCACTTTGATAACGTTCTTCGGCATTTTTCGCCATCAATTTGCTGACAATTTTTGATAAAACCAGAGGAATTTCCGGGTTGATTCGATCGATAGTTATCGGTTGCTTAGCAAGATGGCAATGCACTAATTCCATCGCATCTTCTGAAACGAAAGGTAATACCCCAGTCAGTAATTCATAAAAAGTTACACCTAATGAATAAAAATCACTTCGATAATCAATTCCTCGATTCATTCTGCCAGTTTGATCGGGAGAGAGGTAAGCTAACGTGCCT
>CAZJJR010000340.1:0-218 GCA_964546365.1 uncultured bacterium
CAGCACTTTCAGCAGTCTCATATAAGTATTGATTGCCAAATTTCCTTTTTAACTGCTCTTTAAGACTTTCTAAAATCACTTTTTCATCATCGACACATAAAATAGCTGTATTTGACATGATTAACCTGTTTTGCGTAATGGACAATTATGAATTTTTATTTAGTCAAGGAAATTGTTAGGCGATTTGCCTATACTACTTCTAGTTTTGTGCAACAACT
>CAZJJR010000340.1:269-5889 GCA_964546365.1 uncultured bacterium
GTACGCCCCGGTACGCTGTCTACCTCAATTCGCCCTTCATGTTTGTTAACTATTTTCTTGACAATATCCAATCCTAAACCGCTGCCCTCTCCCGGTGGCTTAGTGGTAAAGAAAGGTTCAAAAATTCTGTCTTTATTTTCTGGTGGAATACCACATCCTGAGTCTGTAAATTGCACTGCAATCCCATCAGAGTTAGCAAAAGCACTAACTATTAATGTTCCTTTGTAATTCATCGCTTGAATGGCATTATAAATCAAATTCGTCCACACTTGCATCAATTCATCTGGATAACATAGAATCGGTGCTATTTGTTGATATTTTCGCTCTACTTCTACTCCTCGTTTTAACTGATTTCGATACAGTTCTAATACGGTTTCGATACTGTTAGTAATATCGGCAAGCTGCTTAACTCCCGTATTGTCATAGCGGGCATAATTTTTGAGAGCAAATACAATTTTGGCGGCTCGTTCGACAGAAGTTAAAATGTTTTTACTATTATTTTGCAGTTGCACGAGATTATACGCTAATTGCAAAACTAAATCTGCTTGTTTCGATTGCATTAATGGTAAAAAATATTCGATTTTTTCGCCAACACCGATGTCCGTTAATGTGTCAGCTATTCTTCTAGCGTTTTCAATGTCATTCTCTTCTAATTGTTTGGTTAAACTTCTCTTAAGTTGCCTTTTATCGCGAGTACTTAATTCATCTTTGTTATCAGTCCCTATTTTAATTAATTGAAAAAAACTAGCTAATTCTTCTGGAGATAATTGTTGATAGATTTGCGGTAATTGGCGCAGAGATTCTGTTAATGCTTTGGCGCTATTATCTGCCGAAGCGCGAATTGCACCTAATGGAGTATTAACTTCGTGAGCAATTCCGGCAATTAATTGTCCTAACGCCGCCATTTTTTCCGATTGAATTAACTCTTCTTGAGTAGTTTTCAGATGTTCTAATGCTTGGGAAAGTTCTTGAGTTCTCTGTTGGACTTGTCTTTCTAAAGTGCGGTTATATTCGGCTAATAAACGCTGTGCTTGTTTGCGTTCGGTAATATCTGCAAAGGCTGCGATCGCATAAGCAATATTGCCCTGTGCGTCATAAATTGGCGTTCCCCACACTTCAATGGGAATGACTTTATTTGATTGGCGAATTTCCATATCGTCAATATTAACGCTTTTTCCTTGCAAAGCCAGAATTACTGGATTGCGTTCGCTGGGATATAGCCGATCGCTTCCTGCTAAATAGGCTTGATAAATATCTCTTAATTGTTCGACTTTAACTTCTTCAACTATTCCTTTACCAAGTAACTCTTGAGTTCGAGAATTTATATAAAATGGTTTACCTTGGGAATCGGTAATAAACACACCGATCGGGATAGCTTCCAAAAATTGGGCGAGTTGTTGCTGCCTATTTTTTAATTCTTGAAACGAAGCTTGTAATTGCTCTGCCATCAGGTTAAAAGAGTTAGCTAATTCCCCTAATTCATTGGTAGAAGTAATATTAACCCGACTGGGTAATTCTTTGCGACTTATTCTAAATGCCGCTTCTGTAAGCGATTGGAGGGGAGAAGTAATTCTTTTGGAAAAAATAATCCCTAAAATAATTGCGATCGCAGTGCTAATTAAAGTCGCCCCACCCATTACCACCATCATCGATCGGACGGGTGCGTAAACTTCCGATGTAGGAAGTTCTACTACTACCATCCACTGCACCCGACGTACTAAAGTAGCAGTTCCTATAACTTCTTTCCCATTCAATCCTTGATAAGTAATTACCGCTTGGCTTTCTGGAGAGAGCGCTGACTTAACTAAATCTTTAATATAAGAACGATTTTTGAGTTCCGCTAAACCAAAATTATTAGAACTAATATCTTTTTTACCGATTAGCACTAAGCGATCGTCTATAACATAACTATAACCAGTTTTACCAACTTCGGTACTGTTAATAATATGAGCTAGAAAATCCAGATTGATTTTGGCAAACAGAACGCCATCGATCTGATTTTTTTGATTGCGGATTGGCACGGCCAAAGCCGCAAACATTAAATTATTTTTACCATCAAATTCTACACTACTTACATAATTTTGTCCGTTTCTAAATGTCTGTAAAAACTGGATTATCCCCGTGGATATTTCTCCTAAAGAAAAGTTAGAAGGAGATACGGGTTCGTAGGGAGACATAACTTGAGTGATTTGGCTTTTATCGTTAACTATTCCCACAATTTCATAAGCACTATTACTATTTACCAATCCTTCTAAAATCCTGCGTTGAGTTGACGAAGGAAAATCCGTTAATCCATTTAATTCAGACAAATAATTTAGTTGGCGTTGTAAATTATCAAGATAAGCACTAATTCTGTTAGCCGCTACTTGCGATCGCTGTTTCTGAAGTTCCCTTGTTTGCTTTATTTGTTCTTGAAAACTCAGATAAGTTAAAGCACTGCCTGTCAACATTACGCTGACAACAACCATCAAAACTAAACCGTAACTAAGTTGATTCGCAATTGACCAATTTCTCGGTCTACCACTCCCTATCTTAGTTTGTTTCATTGGAATGAACCCCATTTACCTAACGCCCGTTTCCAAATGATATCTTCTACCCAAATTCGCTTTGGCAACAATCCCAATCGGTAAAAAGTTTCGGCAACGCGCTGTTGTTCTTCCACCGCTCGATCTTGAATTGGCTGTGCTTCATAAAGGCGGTTTTTTGTTAAAGTAAAAGCCGTTGTTAAATTCAGCTTCATACTATTAGTTAAAATTTTTGCACTTTCTTGCGGATGCTCGGTCACCCAAGTACCGACATTCTGCGATTCTTCTATAATTATTTTGATAATATTGGCATGGTTATTAGCAAAATCGCGCGTAGCAAAATAAAAATTTCTATTGCTCGTTAAACCTTCACCATCAGCCAATACACGAACTGGCATACTTTCCTGTAATTCTGCTAAAAAAGGATGCCAACCAATCCAAGCATCTACTTTTCCCTGCTTAAATGCTACCTGTCCTTCTGGTGGAGGTAAATCTATAAAACTCACATCTTTGAGAGTAAGACCTGCTTTAATTAAAGCCTGAATTAACATATAGTGAGCTACAGATGATTTAGTAGCCGTTATTTTTTTACCTTTTAAGTCAGCAAGTGTACGAATCGGAGAATCTTCACGAACTAAAATACCCATGCTTTCCGGAGAAGGCGAATCATTCGCAACATAAACAAAAGGCACGCCATTAGCTTGTGCAAAAATCGGCGGCACTACTCCCCCATAACCTATGTCTATTTTTCCTTCTCCCATCGCAGCCAATATCGGTGGGCCTGCGGGAAACTGCGTCCATTCCACGGAAATACCTAATGGAGAAAGGCGCTTTTCTAAATTACCTCTAACTTTTAAATATAGCATTGTGCCGTGAGGTTGATGACCAATTCGCACCACTTTTATAGTGGTTAGGTCTGCAATTTTCAGGTGATTATTAGAGTTATTTACTCGCTCTGATGACCAGCAACCTAAAACTAAACTAAAGCACAAACTCAGCAAAAAGAGTAATGAAAATATGAATGAAATCTGCTGTTTGGCATTCCTCCAAGCAAATTTAACAAACCATTGACTGAAATTAAGACTTTTTCTCATTATAAGCAATCAATTATTTAATAAATTGGCAGAAAAACACTAAAAGTAGTTTTACCAATAACCGAATTTACTTGGATTTCTCCCCCATGTTTGTCAATTATCTTCTTCACAATATCCAACCCTAAACCGCTCCCCTCTCCTGGTGGTTTTGTCGTAAAGAAAGGTTCAAAAATTC
This sequence comes from uncultured bacterium, assembly GCA_964546365.1. Lineage (GTDB taxonomy): Bacteria > Cyanobacteriota > Cyanobacteriia > Cyanobacteriales > Aerosakkonemataceae > DATNQN01. The sequence continues at coordinate 4,064 of CAZJJR010000340.1, forward strand.
GCTCTTTAATTTCTGAGGGAATCCCACACCCCGAATCGGTGATTTTTACCACCATTTTTTCAGATTGTTGGAACATTTCAATTTTTAACACGCCTTGATAATTCATCGCTTGAATGGCATTATGAATCAAATTCGTCCACACCTGCATCAATTCATCTGGATAGCACAAAATCGGTGATATTTGTTCGTATTTTCGTACTACTTCTACCCCCCGTTTTAATTGATTGCGATACAATTCCAACACTGTCTCTATACCATCTGTAATATTAGTTAGTTGCTTATTACCGCTATGGTCATACCTGGCATAACTTTTAAGAGCAAACACAATTTTAGCGGCTCGTTCAACTGCCATCAATATGTTTTTACTATTACTTTGCAGTTGCACCAAGTTATAAGCTAATTGCAAAAGTATATCTGCTTCTGGAGATTTAATTAATGGTAAAAATGGTTCAATCTCTTCATAAATACCCATATCAGTGAGAGTGTCGGCTATTCTTCTTGCATTCTCGATACCATGATGTTCCAACTGATTGGTTAACGTGCGCTTAAATTGGCGTCTTTCACGGGTAGTAATTTGACTTTTACTATCTAGGGCAGCGTGAATTAACTTAAAGAATTCTGCTTGTTGTTCTGCTGGTATTTGCTGATAGATTTGAGGTAGTTGATTAAGAGATTCTGCTAATGCTTTAGCACTATTATCTGCCGAGGCGCGAATCGCACCCAAAGGCGTATTAATTTCATGGGCAATCCCGGCTATTAATTGTCCTAACGCCACCATTTTTTCTGATTGAATCAATTCTTGTTGGGTAGCTTTCAGGTGTTCGAGTGCGAGCGAAAGTTCTTGAGTGCGTTGTTGCACTTGCTGTTCTAAAGTGCGGTTATATTCATCTAATAATTGCTGTGCTTGTTTGCGTTCCGTGATATCTGCAAAAGCTACGATCGCATAAGCAATATTGCCGATTTCATTATAAATTGGTTTAGCCCAAACTTCGATCGGAATAGCTCGCTCTGGTTGTTTTATTTCTACATCATCAACGTTGATAGTTTCACCTTTTAAAGCAAGTAATAAAGGTTCTCGTTCGGGAGGATAAAATTGTTCGCTTCCGGCTTGGTAAATTTGATAAACTTCTCTCAATTGCTCGACAGATATATTATTTACTATTCCTTTACCAAGTAACTGTTGAGCGCGAGAGTTTACATAATAAGGTTTTCCATTACTATCTGTCACAAATAACCCAACTGGTACTGCTTCTATTAATTGAGTCAGTCTATTCTCATTTTCTCTGACTTCTGCATAAAGTTTTGCATTGTTAATAGAGATTGCTGCTTGAGTAGATAAAAGTTTGAGAGTTTCTAACCTGTCAGCAGTAAAAGCTTTAGCTGTTAAATTATTTTCTAAATAAACAATGGCAATCAGTTTACCTTGGTTGAGTAAAGGTACGCACAAAATTGACTTGGAACGATGGTTTTGAATATAAGGATCGCTGGTGAATTTTCCCTTACGAACAGCCTCATTTAAAACTATGTTTTCTTTGGTGCGGACTACGTAGTTAACAATTGATACGGGTAAATTATTTTCAATGGGAATTGATTGTAAAACCGGGATGCAATCGGAATTTACCGATCCAGAGGCTTCTATGAAAAGCTTATCTTTATTGGGTAAAATTAGATGGCCAAATTCTGCTCCCGCATTTTCAATCAAAATTTTCATCAAATTTTCTAATAGCTTATCTAGCAAAATTTCACCAGATATAGCTTGAGAAGATTTAATTACTGTCGCCAAATCTAAACTTTCTCCAGAATTACCATCGGTGGAAGTGTAAGTA
>CAZJJR010000341.1:0-5876 GCA_964546365.1 uncultured bacterium
AGTCCGACTACACCTTTTACAGCAAGCACTCTGATGGACTACTCCCCAAGCGTAACTTTCCGCGTGTCCCACGGTAGTTTAATTTTCTCTTCGTCCTGACAGGCAAGGACTTAATTTTACACCAATAAACTATTTTAAACGATCTCCCGTCCTAATATATAATTTTTATTTGCGGTTTGGCTGCCATAGCTGTTAAGCTGCGGGAGCATATGAGCTTGTCTGCTAGACTGAAGGGAAAGATTTTACCAAATTACAAGAATGCAAAAATTTTACCCGCCAACGAAGTAGGGGCATATTTTAGCCAAATAGTATTTTTATTTTTTAACTTAATTTTTTACGTTTTAAACCCGTCAAAAGTTTTTTGATAATTAAGAATGAGTGACAAAAGAAGCAGGAGTTTTTGATTCGGAGGTATCTTCTAAGTACATTTCACCACACATTTCTGCTGGGTTATTTAGTGCAGGAGTTGAACTGCTTGTACTGAGATGGTTTAAGGTATCTACAAAATCTCTGATGCTTTGGAATTGACGGTAAACAGAGGCAAACCGAACGTAAGCAACTTCGCTAATCGATCGCAGTTTTTGGAGAACCAGTTCGCCAATTTCGCTGCTGGTGACTTCTCGTACTTCTCGTTGTTGGAGTTCCGATTCCACTTCATCGACGAGAGATTCGATTTGAAGTTGGGGAATACCGGTTTTTTCGCAGGCGCGAACTATTCCCCGCAAGAGTTTAGAACGATCGAAAGATTCTCTCCTACCATCTCGTTTGATCACCGTAACCGGAACAAATTCAATTTGTTCGTAAGTCGTGAAACGACGTTTACACCTCAGACATTCTCGCCTTCGCCGGATACTTTGCCCTGCTTCTGCCGATCGAGATTCCAGGACGCGATTATCTGGGTAATTGCAGAAAGGACAGCGCATTTTTTTGTCCTGTAGCTTAACTATATTGATAGTAATGCTGGCAACCAAGATGCCAACTGGCTAAAAAAGCCAAAGCCAGCTGTTACCTTTCAATCTGGTTGGCGATGAAATCGCCAGATCGGTAGCAGCGGCTTGTTTGTTGAATTTTTGGTTTTACAACCGGGCAGATCTAGTCTAGTTGTTATTTCTTTTCAATGCGAGGAGGTTCGCGGAAAGCGATCGCAAAGAAGAGAACGCCCAAAGCCAAGGTGAAAATCAAAATGTAAGCAATGCTTTCCATCTTTTATTACCGCTGATTGCTCAAGCCATCATTTTTGTAGGCATTGAGAGGAAAACGGGGCGGGGTTTACCGCTTCCTGTGAACAATTAAAAATGTTGTTTGACCGTTCGGTCAATTATTAGTTTATCAAGGGATTGGCGATCGGGGAGCGAAGATCGAGGAGTAAAGAAAATATTCTTTTATTTATTTTGCTCGTTTCCTGTTTCGATCGCTCCCTAACCACCAACACCGAGAAGATTAAACAGCCTCTTTGCGGGTAGTTTTGTCACCCACTTTTTGATAGAAGCCCCATTCTACTTGCTCTTCCGACAATTCTGGGTCTACGCCAGCGAACACATCGCGGAACAGAGTCCGAGATCCGTGCCAGATGTGACCGAAGAAGAACAACAGTGCAAATACGGCGTGTCCGAAGGTAAACCAACCGCGAGTGCTGGTACGGAATACACCGTCAGAATTGAGGGTGGCGCGATCGAACTCAATTGGTTCACCCAATTGAGCCTTACGAGCAAATTGCTTCACATCTGTTGGGTCGCTAAAGGTTTGCCCATCTAGTGCGCCACCGTAGAAACTAACAGTAACGCCTGCTTGCTCGAAGCTATATCTGGATTCAGCACGACGGAATGGAATATCTGCACGGATAACTCCATCTTTGTCGGTTAGAACCACGGGGAAAGTTTCAAAGAAGTTGGGCATCCGGCGAACGGTCAACTCGCGGCCTTCAGCATCTTTGAATACGGGGTGGCCCAGCCATCCTTGGGCAATTCCATCACCCTTGTTCATCGGGCCGACGCGGAACAGACCGCCTTTGGCAGGGCTGTTACCAACATAGTCATAGAAAGCCAATTTTTCTGGAATAGCGGCGTAAGCTTCCGAAAGACTTGCACCTTCTGCCACGCTAGCTTGTACGCGACGGTTAATTTCTTGTTGGAAATAACCTTGATCCCACTGATAGCGGGTTGGGCCAAATAGTTCGATCGGTGTAGCGGCGCTGCCGTACCACATCGTACCTGCCACTACGAAAGCAGCAAAGAATACTGCGGCGATACTGCTGGAAAGTACGGTTTCGATGTTCCCCATCCGAAGTGCTTTATACAAGCGCTCTGGCGGACGAACCGTTAAGTGGAACAACCCAGCAATAATCCCGACCACACCCGCCGCAATATGGTGAGCTACGATGCCACCAGGATTGTACGGGTTAAAGCCCTCCGGCCCCCATGATGGCGCTACGGGTTGGACGCTTCCCGTCAAACCGTAGGGGTCGGACACCCACATTCCAGGGCCAAATAGTCCTGACAGGTGGAAAGCACCGAAACCAAAGCAAAGTAGACCAGACAGGAACAAGTGAATGCCAAACATTTTTGGCAAGTCAAGGGCAGGTTCCCCAGTGCGGGGATCTCTGAAGAGTTCCAGATCCCAGTAAACCCAGTGCCAAACGGCAGCTAGGAACAGCAGACCGGAAAGAACGATGTGAGCGGCAGCAACGCCTTCAAAGCTCCAGTAGCCAGGATCGATAACTGCCTTGTCAGGAATGATGCTCCAACCACCCCAAGAATCTGTTACCCCCAAGCGGGCCATGAATGGCATCACGAACATCCCTTGACGCCACATGGGGTTTAGGACTGGATCGCTGGGGTCATAAATTGCTAGTTCGTACAAGGCCATAGAACCGGCCCACCCTGCCACCAGGGCAGTGTGCATTAGGTGTACAGAAATCAGTCGGCCTGGGTCGTTCAGAACAACTGTATGTACTCGGTACCAGGGTAGTCCCATTGACTACGCTCCTCCTCGATAAGTGTTGTTTGGCGCGAACTTTTATGCAGTTTGTTAAGGTTCTAGATCCTGAGGCTATCTCCTAATGTCTTTATTCAAGACACTCTGAGCAGTTTAACAATGCCTTTTGGAAAATGAGAGTATTTAAAGAAGTGTAAACCGTGTAGGTGCCTATTGCAAGCAGATTTATCGGCCTGATTCAAGGCAGTATGGTTATTCTCCTATTGCTTAGCGAGCAATTTTTAATTGTAGACTAGCGCTACAAAACTACAGAATGAATATTACTTAACTGACACATTGTTTGGGCTGCCGCTAGTCGCTCTAGCACTTGTTCAGCACTCATCAAGCGTTTTAGCACCACTTGACCGATAGTTTTCGCTCCAGGATCGACTTGAGCTTGGGGGCTAGGTTTCACTTCCACTGTTAATATGGCATCTTCGACGCGATAGAGCCATAACTTTTCGTTTTGTTCCACTAAGCAAATATTCATTCGCTCAATGTCAGGTCGGCGTCGCCAAGCGGTCTCGTTCCACAGACCATCGGACGCCCACACTCTGCCAACTATCCATCCATCAGAAAGGAAAAAATACTTCACAACCTCTTGTCTGCCACTGTGTTTGTCAAATTATGACCTGTTTGGCCAAAAATTGCGCTACTTTTGTAGTTCCATTGTAAAGTAAGCAAAATGTTGCATAAAATGGTTTTAATAGCAAGAGGCAGGGGCGTAAAAAATTTATTTAATCAGAGTTTTGGTTTATTTTTCCAGTTTTTCCATTTCTCTGTGCCATTGTTTTAATTTAGCGTCTCTTTCCTTTTGCTCTTTTGGGGAAGGGAGAGACAACCCATTGTTTGAATCGTATTTACCCTGTTGCTTGGGTAAACCAAAAAAGTAATTAACACCAGAATTGGGATAAATTTTATTTTCTCTTAGTAACTTTTCACAATTTGGTTGCCAGTAGGAAACGCGATCGCAAATTTCACCCCCTAGTTGTCGGAGGCGTTTCACGGACAATTGAGAAGGGCCAAATAACATTAATTCGATATTAGGATGGCGGGGTAACAGCCTAGCTTCCTTACCCGTTCCCCTCAAAAATTCTACAACAAAATAATTACCTAAATCAAAGATACAAATTTCGGTAGGTTCACTATGATCTTCAGCGAGAGGATCGACAGCCATTTGGAGTTGATAGCCCAGATTGTCGAGAGAAGATTGGGGTAAAATAAGGCGAATTTTTTGAATGCGATCGCTATAATTTGCCCAAAAATCTCGCCTTTCTTCCAATTGCTGCCTTTCCTCTTCTGGCAATTCGAGCATTCTAATTAATAAATCGATTAAAGTTTGAAAGTAACTATAATTAATCGTACCGATCCATTGACTAAGAATAGTCTTAGCAGAATCTGAAAGTTGATGCCATTTTGATTCATTATGAATCGGAGAATATTGCTGTTGTAGCCATTCAACAATTTTGCTCAGACGGTTAACTATTTGGCTCGAAACTTGGGCGAGTAACTCTTCCACAGATGCTATTTGCTGTTGAGATGACATCTGTTGAAAACACCGCAATAACCATTCTACTTCTTGTCGATTAGAAAGTTGATTTTTAGCAAAAATTCCGGCAATGTAATCAAGTGCTATAGTAGCTTGAAAAATTGAATTAGGCAAGTTGGCAGTTTCTAAAATTTCTTGGGGAGTGCGAAGATATTGCCAGCTAATTTTAGCTAAATTTTGAGCAGCGTCTTTTTGGGAAAGAGTTCTGATTAATTGAACTGGTAGACCATCATTTCCAGTGACGCGCATTGCAAACTCAGGGAAAGTTTCAACTAAGGATGAAGGTATTAAGCTTAATTGTTTAAATTTTGCTATAGGAGTAAATTTACTGTAATGAAGAGCTAAATGCCAAAACAAACGAGATTTCAGCCAATAATCATGAGTTGCTACTTGCCAAATTAGCTGAGATGTTTGCTTGCCGAGGTCGGGATGTTTGCGATCCCACTCGTTTTTAGCATAAAGACAATAAACCCATTCTAATTGAGTTATGCAATCGTCTTGTCCATTTTGAATATCTGTAATAATTTCGTCAACTGAGCGGGGTAAAGTTATCTTTGTTTTGCCAATATTTAGGTTACTTACTAAATTATTACTGGTTCTTTCACTAGCTAGTTTTAGTTTAGTTGGTTCCCACTGTGGAGGATTGGGCGGCAATTGCAGTTGACGGAATTGAAAATTCATGATTCTTTACTCAAAAGGTTTGTAGTAAGGACTGAAGTCCTTAGTTTTGAGGACTGAACTTAGAACCAGTTTATTTTTTGGAGAATTTATTATATAATTCGACTAAGTTTTCTCGACGGAATTGGAAACGGAAAACAACTTTGCGATCGCGCGGTTCATCCACATTCTGTTTAGCATCAATTTCACCTCTGCCAGCCGCCAGCAGTTTTTGTTTAAATCTAGATTTAGCTGAAAATTTCATCTCATCTGATAAGATATAATCAGCCACAGAGTTAGCCCGTTGCAAACTTAAATCTAGATTGCTAAGATCGGAACCTTTAGAACTAGTGTGACCTTCAATAATTACACGAGCAATCTGTTTATCGAATTCCGGATTGGAAAATATCACTTTACTATATAGTGGGATAAAAGCTTGCAAAAACTTTTTTCCTTCTGGTTTTAGTTCTGCACTAGCTTCATCAAACAGAATGCGATCGCGAATACTCACATCCCCAGTTTCCGGATCGACGGTGAGAACGTCTTTTCCTCCTACCTTCCCCTCTAGAGTTTGCACGATCAGTTGGGGGAGTGCTTGAAACGCCTTTTGGTATTGTTGCAACTCTTGTTGCAGTTTTTCCACTTCACGGATTTTTTCATTCAACTTTTGGATATGTTCGTTTAGCTGAATTTGTAC
>CAZJJR010000342.1:0-5865 GCA_964546365.1 uncultured bacterium
CGGTTTCAACCGCCGAGTATAGAAAGGGGTAGCTAACCCGGATTTGGTATGATTTGTAGGGGCGGGTTTAGAAGAAAATCCTCGATCGCAACAGACAACCCCGTAACAAAATCCGCCCTTGTTATACTCAAACGAACTGCGCGATCGCACCAGCCAAATACTCGTACTGGTCTGATGTATTATAAATTTGCGCCGAAATGCGAATTAACTGTTTCGGTGCAGCAGGCCAAGGAATCACAGGAACTTCGATCCCAAAATCCTTAAACAGCGCATCTTGTAAAGGCGGTATTAATTGTGTCCGATCTGGATAAGGCGCAGTATCTGGCAAAGACACCACTGCCAACGCCCCAATCATCTCATCCGGACAAGATGGCGCTACACCCAGCGCTTCACAAAGTATTTGCCTCGCCGCTAACGCCATTGTCCTGTTTCGCGTCATTAACTCATTCCACCCACCAGGTAACAGCGATCCCATAAATCGAATTGCCTCTGGTACGCACAAATAAGCACTGGGATCGCCCGTTCCCATCCAGTCAAACTCCAACAGAAATCTAGACTTATCAGTACGTGGTGAATTAGCACCATGACTGATGGTACTCGGACGAATTTCTGATTGATTATCTCGTTTTACATACAAAAATGCTGCCCCTTTTGGCCCACACAACCACTTGTGGCAATTACCCGTATAATAAGTTGCCCCAATTTCCGATATATTCAGCGAAATCATCCCAGGTGCATGAGCACCATCAATCAGGGTATCTACACCCGAATTAGCTAACTCTCTAACTAATTCCCGAATCGGAAAAATCAGCCCGGTTTGGCTGGTAACGTGATCTAACAGTGCTAATCTCGTTCGGGGCGATACTTTTTCCATCACCGTTTCCACTACCTGCTGTGGCGATTCGATCGGAAACGGCACTTTTGCCACCACTATCTGCGCCCCTGTTCTTTCCGCCACGAAATTCAGCACGTTACGGCAGGCGTTATACTCGTGGTCAGTAGTGAGTAGTTCATCTTCAGATGTGAATTTTAGCGATCGCAATACCGCATTTACCCCAGTTGTTGCATTCGGTACAAACACCAAATCATCTGCATCCGCACCAACAAACTCACTTAACTCTCTTCTCGCGCGATCGATCGCCCCTTCCCACTCCCTCCCGAAAAACCGCAACGGCTCCCTTTCCAAACGTTCTCGCCACTGCTTCTGCACTTCCAAAACCGGAATCGGACAAGCGCCAAAAGCACCGTGATTCAAAAATACGATCTCTGGGTCAAGTAACCAGAACTTTTGATATTCATAAGAATGAAGCCTGAAGTCTAACATTTCACCCTTCATACTTCATCCTTTATCCTTTTTTTAAACTCCCCGGGTAGGATTCGAACCTACGACCAATCGGTTACACTTATCCCAACGTTTCCGTAAGGGGTGGACTATCTCATCATCCGTGTCGGATGTCGGGCGCTGTTAGGACTTATTGGTTAGGCTCCTCATCCTTAGTCTCTGCACCTTTCTGGCTACTTGTGAAAATCACAGCCTTTTGCCAGACTTGGCTCAAGATTACCGCCACCCAAAGTGCTGCGGCTTCCTTGAATTCACCCGATTTTCCACTACTCGTTACCGAGTAGCGCTGCTAGGTTGGGCAAGTAACATCGATTGTTAACTTACTGTTTCCTGACAGCCGACCGCTCTACCACTGAGCTACCGAGGAATGTGTTTGTTTTTTGTTGCCTGGGCAACGATTAATAATATTAGCGACAACTCCACTGGTTTGGCAAGTACTTTGACAAACTTTTTTTATATTTTTTTTCTAAAACGGCTGAAAATTATACTGGATATAGTTTTTAGCCTTTCAAACTTACTTGACTAACGCTTGGCGATGACTTTTTCCGTCGATGAACTCCTCATCCCTTCATAGGTGAGTGCAATCGAAAATCTAAAATCTAAAATAGCTCGACCTTTTTCCGTAGATGAACCCCTGTGGGCTAGGTCTATCTCAAATCAATCCCTCTCATCCCTTCATTAGGTGAGTCCAATCTAAAATCGAAAATCGAAAATCGAGCTACTTGATCCCCATCCGCAACTCAGCTAACCGCTGTCGCGCCTTTGGATCGAGAGAACTAGCTAAAAAACGGCTGGATGGTTTATGGTTAGGTTTGGCTTTTCGCTTTACCCGTTGTACGGTTGCTTCTACCTCGTAAGCTAGCTTTTGGGCTGACATCCATTCAGCACCGAATCCGACTACTGTTTGCTGTTGTGCCCTATCTGATGTGGCGACAATTAGCCGCTTTTGAAAATTACGCAACTCTTGCCGAATCTCGGCACAAGCTTTTTCGATAAAGGTGTCTGCTGTCTGTCCGAAATCAGTAAAGCAAACCAATAAGTTATCTGTAATAATTTCCGTGTTGCCGGGGCTGTCTCGATAATGAGCATCAAACACGATCTGAGTGTTAAAGCCCTCAAACGCACTATATCCAACTAAGGATTCGATCAATTGCCAACGAGCAGCCTCTAATCCATTGCGATCGCGTATACGCAAAAGACTCGGCCAAGCTCCAATTACGTTATAGCCGTCCACGATCAATATAGCTGACGGCGATGGAGGTGTCATTTTTCAAAGTTAAATTTTGCTAAACTTAATATTTAAGATAGTAATTCATGTTTGACTAGTAATCAAAGTATAAATTCGGTTGACATTTTGCTTAAAATAAGCTATATCAACCGAAATATTTGCGTTGGTGGAGGATTCAGGAGCCTCCAATTCAGAATTCAGAATGTTTTTCTTTGCTTAATTCTTGCTTGTGGCTTCTGAAAAACGCTTTTTTGTAGGAAGCAGGTTGTTAAAAAAGCTAAACGATTTCCTCAACTTGCATCAAGCGTTGCGTCAACCGTTGCGGATCGCCTTGGTCAACCAATTGCCCTCCTTCCAACAAAAATGCCCCGTCGCAATAATTTAATTCATCCAAGCGATGGGTTACCCATAAGGCAGTAATACCCTGGCTGTTCACCAATCGCCGCACTTGTGCTACCAAATCTAACTGACTGTCTGGATCGAGTAGAGCAGTAGGTTCATCTAGTAGTAATACTTCACAGCGACGAGCTATAGCACCTGCTATAGCCACCCGTTGCTTCTGTCCACCACTCAAAGCATAAATTGGTCGTCGCTGCAAACTCCACAAGTTAACTATTCTCAGCGCTTCTTCTACCCGCTGACGCACCTCCACTACAGAAAGCTTTTCCTCAACTAATCCAAACGCGACATCCGCTCCCACCGTCGGCATTACTAACTGATGGTCGGGATTTTGGAACACAAAACCTACTGGCTGGGCGATCTGTATTTCCCCCGACTGGGGACGCAATAGCCCAGCCAGCAATCTCAACAAAGTGGATTTTCCACTGCCATTTGTCCCTAAAAGCATCCAAAATTCCCCTTTAGGAACACTTAAAGAGCAGGACTTTAAAACCGCGTCACCTTTAGGCCAACTAAAGCAAAGATCCTGCACTGCAATGGCTGATTGGGCCATGTCATCACCATTAGTTAGGAACTTATGATTCTGCCATCATCGAAAAGAAGCCCGGAGGTTTACCAGCAGCAGCAGCGCCCGATTTCTGAGAAACCTGCAATGCTAATACTTCACTCGCCCGGAGCGCAATTTTTTTCTCCGTCTGTTTCTCACAAGTCAGTTCCAAAATTTGCGGATTACCAGAACGCATCGCTTCTAGAACTTGGTTGTAGAGTGCATGAGCGTCTTCCTCTGACTTGCGTTGCACTGAAACTGGAAAAGGACTGTTTTTGAGCGTCAAATCAATAGTGAACATCAGTGGGTTAAAAGTTTTCCGTTAATTACATCACCATTTCCTAGTATCGCAAAAGTCTGAAGGATAAAGCCTGAAGGATGAAGTGTAAAAATTCAACTATATTTCCTTCTTTTCTCCCTGCCCCCTGCCCCCCATCAAAATTTAATCGATCCAGGGGGTGAAAAATCTAAAGAGTTGCATATAATGAGAGACATGGTAAAGAAACGTAAACTAAAATTACGTTGTAACAGGTTTTATGCGTAGTCATAACTGCTTAGCACTTGGCTGCTCACATAAACCAAACACCCTGTAATCATATCTATTCGGAGATTCTGAAGCATGACTATAGCTGTCGGAAGAGCTTCAGCAGACAGAGGATGGTTTGACGTTCTCGATGACTGGCTAAAGCGCGATCGGTTCGTATTCGTAGGTTGGTCGGGAATCCTGCTATTCCCCTGTGCCTATCTAGCGCTCGGTGGCTGGTTAACCGGCACCACCTTCGTCACCTCCTGGTATACCCACGGACTGGCATCATCTTATCTCGAAGGCTGCAACTTCCTCACCGTAGCAGTCTCCTCCCCCGCAGACAGCATGGGACACTCCCTACTGTTCCTGTGGGGTCCCGAAGCCCAATGGAACTTCACCCGTTGGTGTCAAATCGGCGGCTTGTGGCCATTTGTCGCCCTGCACGGAGCCTTTGGCTTAATCGGCTTCATGCTGCGGCAATTTGAAATCGCTCGCTTAGTAGGCATCCGTCCTTACAACGCGATCGCATTTTCCGCCCCCATCGCCGTCTTCGTCAGCGTGTTCCTGATGTACCCCTTGGGACAATCCAGCTGGTTCTTTGCCCCCAGCTTCGGAGTCGCTGGCATCTTCCGTTTCATCCTATTTCTGCAAGGATTCCACAACTGGACTCTCAACCCCTTCCACATGATGGGAGTCGCCGGAGTACTCGGTGGCGCATTACTGTGTGCCATTCACGGTGCGACGGTAGAAAACACCTTGTTTGAAGATGGCGACAAAGCTAACACCTTCCGCGCTTTCAACCCCACCCAAGCGGAAGAAACCTACTCTATGGTGACCGCTAACCGTTTCTGGTCGCAAATCTTCGGAATTGCGTTCTCTAACAAACGTTGGTTGCACTTCTTCATGCTATTTGTGCCTGTCACTGGCTTGTGGATGAGCGCAGTAGGTATCGTTGGTTTGGCACTCAACTTGCGGGCTTACGACTTCGTATCCCAAGAGTTACGGGCGGCTGAAGATCCGGAATTTGAAACCTTCTATACTAAGAACATTCTGCTCAACGAGGGCATCCGTGCTTGGATGTCTCCAGCCGATCAACCCCACGAACACTTTGTATTCCCTGAAGAAGTATTACCTCGCGGTAACGCTCTGTAATCTCTAAATAATAGTTAGGTTGCCCTGACTATAACAGACGTGTCAGAAGTTATTAAAAACCCCTGCTTAGTAATAGGCAGGGATTTTTTCCATAAAAGCTGCCAACTTTTTAATTGGTGTGATATCTTGGGAAGAGTAAAAACCAGCGAGAGTTAACTACTCTCCTTGTTTGAGAAAAAGTCCGCTCAGGCAACAAGGAGGTGATGCCCATGCAAGATAGTAGTAAACGTATGGGTCATCAGGTTGAATTAAACTGGCTGCGTGCCGGGGCTGTTCTCTAACAGTTACTCTTCAGTTCCTAAGGGAACCGAAAATAACTGTTACCTGCTGGGCAGGGTTAGAGTTCCTCCCGGCAGTCAAGTTTCAATCTGAAGACCCGCTAGACCGCTCTCATTAATAGTGACAAAATTTATATTCGGTCACTATTAATGAGAGCGGATAGTTTTATAAAAAGAAAATTTTGTCAAGATTATTTGAAAAAAGGACGAAAAAAAGAAAAAACATTTTATTTCGACAATAGGAATTATTTTAATTAGGTGAAAGCCGAGTAAATTTGTTAATGTATAGTTAACTTCAATTCTCGGTCGCCGTTGCTATATCGATCGACATGGCTAACGAGTGTTTCAACTTATTTTTAGATCGCTCTCGATTCAATAGGAGGTAAACCTATG
>CAZJJR010000343.1:0-5862 GCA_964546365.1 uncultured bacterium
TATTTATAGAGAGATAGCCTACCGCAACTCGAGCAGAATCAAAACATGAACCAAGTCGATTACCTTCGCATCAGCTTAGTTGACCGCTGTAATTTTCGGTGTCAGTATTGTATGCCGGAAGGGGCAGAGCTTGATTATGTTTTGCAGCAACATCTGCTTACCCATGATGAATTGCTCTTGCTGCTGAAGGAAGTTTTTATCCCTGTTGGTTTTACTCGTTTTCGCCTGACTGGGGGTGAGCCTTTGTTGCGTCCGGGTGTTGTAGATTTGGTAAGGGCGATCGCATCTTTTCCGGAAACTCAAGACCTCTCGATGACCACCAATGGGTTTTTTCTGGCTGAGATGGCGCAAGATTTACATGATGCGGGTTTGCGGCGCATTAATATCAGCTTGGATTCTCTCGATCCCGATACTTTTGATAAGATTATCGGCAATCGCGGTCGCTCTCGCTGGCAGCAGGTTTGGAATGGGATTCAAGCAGCTTATCATGTAGGATTCAATCCCCTGAAGCTGAATGTGGTGATTATTCCGGGGGTGAACGACCATGAAGTTTTGGAGTTAGCGTCTCTCACGGTTGAGAAGGAATGGCACGTTCGGTTTATCGAGTTTATGCCGATCGGTAATAATTATCTGTTTGGCGATCGCGGTTGGATATCTTCCGAAGAGTTGCGCCAACGCATTCGCGATCGCTGGGGATTGACAGAATCGCAAGTTTGTGGTAATGGCCCCGCCGATGTATTTCAAATTCCCGGTGCGAAGGGGACTTTAGGATTTATCAGTCAAATGTCGGAATGTTTTTGCGATCGATGTAACCGGATGCGACTTTCCGCAGATGGCTGGTTGCGCCCTTGTCTGTTAAACGAAACAGGTCAACTAGACCTGAAAACGCTTTTAAGGACTGGCATCGAACCAAAAGAATTACGGCAGCGGGTGCAAAAGCTGCTGGCGATCAAACCAGAGATTAACTTTAAACAGCGTGATTCGGGAACAACCACTGGAGTTTACACCCGCACCATGTCTCAAATCGGTGGTTAGTCATTTGTCATTTGTCATATCTTGTTAACTAATGACTAATGACCGATGACTAATGACCGATACCTTACGCTTGTCGTGAGTAGTACTCAACCACCAGCAGTTCGTTGACTTGGAGTGCCACCCACTCGCGCTCGACCAAACCATTAACCTTACCAACCAATTTGGTTTTATCAAACTCCAAGTGGCTGGGTAGGTTGGCCAAACCGGGATATTGCAGGTTAGCTTCCACCAGCTTGCGGGAGCGTTCGTTACCTCTAACTGTAATTACGTCGCCCGGTCTGCAACTGTAGCTGGCGATGTCTACGCGACGATCGTTAACTAATATATGACCGTGATTTACCAGTTGACGAGCAGCCGGGATAGTGGGAGCCATCCCCAAGCGGAACACTGTATTATCCAGGCGCATTTCTAGCAATTGCAGCAATACTTGTCCGGTGGAACCAGTCACCCGACGGGCTCTCCGTACATAGCGAAGCAGTTGCTTTTCCGTTAAACCGTAATTCATCCGGAGTTTTTGTTTTTCTTCCAGACGAATCGCGTACTCAGACCGCTTTTTGCGGTTTTGCCCGTGTTGTCCGGGGGGGTAAGCTCGTCTTGGTGACTTACGAGTTAAACCGGGTAAATCTCCCAGGCGACGAACTATTCTGAGGCGTGGGCCTCTATATCGGGACATCTAGCTTCCTCTCTAAAACCTCTATCAAAATATTAGCCAGAATTACAATTATCGCAAATTTTTGTGGTAAATATCAACTAGTTCTTCTCAATCCGGTCAAGTGCCTGCATCTGCTAGAGATATGGATGATGGGAATGGGGCATCGGGCATTAACTTGAACTGCCATTCATCTCATCACTTACCGCGATCGCAGTAAGTGATGAGACGAATGGCAGGCTAGTTGACCACAATCTTTCGATCGGTGCGATCGCGAGGGAGGAAGATATGGAGAAAACTAGCAATTTCATGTTAGGCGCTGGCCGGGGTTCATAGAAAAATAACTAACTGCCGAGCAGATTTTCTACACAAGCTATGGCGTAGGTTAGTTAACGAAAACCAAGTTATTGTTGTTGAAAATCTCAACGTCAAAGGCATGATGCAGAATCATAAACTAGCCAAATCCATACATCAAGTTGGATGGGGAATGTTCTGCACTATGTTGAAATACAAGGCAGAAATGTCAGGAAAGATTTATCTTGAAGTTGATAGATTTTTCCCCAGTTCAAAAACCTGTCATGCGTGCTTGAATCAAGTTGGTAGTTTACCGCTAGATGTAAGATTCTGGACTTGCGAAAATTGCCAAACAAAGCACGACAGGGATATCAATGCAAGTATTAACCTCAGAGATGAGGGACTACGGATTTTGACCTCTGGAACGGGGGATAAAGCCTGTCGCCCAGATGTAAGTCGGAGTAAGGGAGGACGCAAGAAATCCACTACTACGCTTTCTGTTGGACAGGAAGCCTAGACTGTACCGTTAGGTCAGTGTAGGTAGTTCACAATTACGGATCTTACTGCAACTTGGGATTAAGTACTTTAATATTTGGACTGGTAAAGATCGATCGCAAACAGAGCAATTATGGAAATCAGGAATAAATTTTCTCGTTTTATGCGTTTTTCGGCCACGCCCCTCACAGCCTTGTGGTTATTGGCAGTTGGCATTCCCGCTCCATCAGCCCAAGCGAGAAATTACGATAATAACTTTCGGCTTTGTGCTTCAGAGTTGTTGGAGGCTGGTATAGCTGCCCCAGTAGCCGCAGATGCTTGTGCGGCGGCACTTTATCCCAGAGATTTAACCATCTGCGTGGTCAGGATCGATCGGGAAACCAATATCGCGGCAGCCGATGCTCTAGAGACCTGCCGGCAGGTGCGACGCCCAAAAGATTTAGCCAAAT
The DNA here is from genome assembly GCA_964546365.1 of uncultured bacterium. Classification (GTDB taxonomy): domain Bacteria; phylum Cyanobacteriota; class Cyanobacteriia; order Cyanobacteriales; family Aerosakkonemataceae; genus DATNQN01. Next base: position 2,923 of record CAZJJR010000343.1, read on the forward strand.
GCGTAGTCAATATCAGCAATGGTACTCAAAATGCGGTAGTTCGCGATATTTTAGATAACTGTCGGCTCAGCTTGCTACCAGTGCGCTTTTCTGAATGCGTGGTGGGTTTAAATAAGGAAGTAGATTTTTCCGCAGGGCAGGTGATGGCTACTTGTATTGATGCTAGCGATCGCCCACGGGATTTGTATCCCCGCACGATCGTACCTGTACGCCCCGGCAACGTACTACCAGAGGCGATCCCAGTACCAGACACGCTGCTGCCATCAAGTCCGATCAGATGAGCGCCAATTTAACTTAACCGATGGGGGTTTGGGGGTGGATAAATCCCCCGCTATAGATAAGGGCGAAAAACAACGCAGTTGTTGCGCCCGATATTTTAGCGGTGGGATACAGCCACCCCCCAGCGCTCGTTGGTGGTGGAATCATGCACTCAATTTGTGTATTGAAACCTACAAGACAACGGGTAAAGGCTTGAGTCAGTCTGCATTGAATACATTTATTTCTGCCAAAACTTAAGAGACAACAAGAAACACAATGGTTGTCTGAGTGCTACTCTCAGGTCTTGCAGGCTACTACACCGAACCTGGTGACAGCTTACAAGAACTTCTTTGAAGGCAGGGCTAAATACCTTTCCCACAACAAAAAAATTAATTAAGGAAACAGAGCATGGGGAAGTATGAAGTGTTAAATTGGCAATATTCTTGTGAAAACCAGAATGGAAGCAAGATTAATTCACTAGTTCTTCATATTTCATTTTTATACTTATTAGTTAGCAAAATTTATTAAAGGCGTGCGCTACCTGTTAATCGAAGGTACTCTTTGCTAATCTGCGATCGCTTTTCAGCTTTTCCGATAGTTACCCGCCAATACATAATACTTTACCTCTACAAATCCTCCCAAAGGGTGAATTAGTATAATTCAGAAGCTAAATGATAAACTCCAAAGAAGGAATTCTACTAGCTAGTCAGCCGATTACGGTGAATTCTCGGAATGGGGGACTAAACCTAACTTTTTAGCTATGCACCCTAAAATTTTTACAACTGGCTCTTTTTATCTGCTGTTAAATTTTGTAGTGTTGAGCTACAACCTGAGTGCGGGAACGCTCCAAGCTCAAACGATTACTCCTAACCCCAGTCAAATACCTAATCCGGTTCTCCCGACACCGCCCACACCGCCACCGCTTCCAGATTTACCTACTCCTGCTCCATTACCGCCACCAGAGCAATTACTCGAACCATCAACTCCCTCCCCCGGTAGCCAAGAAGCATTACCCAGTAACGTTCCTGGCACGATTAAAATTGAAAGATTCGAGTTTGAGGGTAATACGGCTTTTAGCGATGAAGAACTAGCGCGAGTTACGAAAGATTTTATTGGCGAAGTTTCCTTTGCTCAATTGCTGCAAGCTCGTTCGGCGGTCACCAAAAAGTACGTTGATAGTGGTTATATCACCTCTGGAGCATTTATTCCGCCGCAAACCCTGACGGGTGGCGTAGTAACAATTCAGGTGGTGGAAGGTAGTTTAGAAGAAATAAAAGTTAACGGTACTGGGCGGTTAAATCCTAACTACGTGCGATCGCGAGTAGCCCTTGGTGCAGATAAACCACTAAATGTCAATCGTTTGTTGGAATCTTTACAACTCCTGCAACTCAACCCCTTAATCCGCAATATCTCCGCCGAACTCTCCGCTGGTTCGCGCCCTGGATTAAGCGTGCTGGAAGTCACCGTAAAACCAGCGAGAACCGAAGACTTGCAGCTTTTCGTCGATAACGGGCGTTCTCCTAGCGTCGGTACCCTGCGCCGGGGAGGACAATTTACAGAATCTAACTTATTCGGACAAGGAGATATTCTCAGCATTTCCTATGCCAATACGTTAGGCTCTCATGAAGTAGATGCCAGCTACACTTATCCGATAAATGCTCGTAACGGAACAGTCCGGTTTGCAGTTGGTTATACCAAAAGCAACATTATTGAAGAACCATTCGATCAAGTAGATATCGAAGCAATATCGCGCGATTACGAGCTAACATTTCGGCAACCGATTATTCAAACTCCTACCCAAGAATTCGCCCTTGGTTTAACTGCTTCTCGTCGAGAAAGTAAGACTACTCTTTTAAACGAACCTTTCCAACTTTCCCCCGGCGCAGATGATGAAGGACGTACTCGCATTTCCGCGATTAGGTTTTTCCAAGAATGGACGCAAAGAGGGAGTCGTTCTGTTTTTGCTGCGAGATCCCAATTCAATTTTGGCATCGGTGCATTTGATGCTTCTATTAACGAACAATTTCCCGATAGTCGGTTTGTCGGTTGGCGGGGACAAGCTCAATGGTTGCGCTTGTTGGGAGGAGAAAGAAGCGATACTACTAATTCTCCTTTATTATTGCTGAGGGCAGACTTACAATTAGCCGATCGATCGCTTTTACCCCTAGAACAATTCGGTTTAGGTGGTTTTGAAAGCGTCAGGGGATATCGCCAAGATGCTTTGTTAACGGATAATGGCGTTTTTGCTTCTGCGGAAGTTCGTTTTCCCATCTATCGCCTTTCAAATCGAAGAGGAGTTTTACAAGTAATCCCCTTCGTAGATGTAGGTAAAGCATGGAATAGTTCTGGCAGACAAAACCCAGACCCCAGTACCTTAGCATCATTGGGATTAGGGGTGCAGTGGCAGATGGAAGATACTTTGCGGGTTCGTTTAGATTATGGTATTCCGCTGATTGATATCGGTGGCGAGAAAAAAACTTTGCAAGAACAGGGTTTTTATTTTTCGGTGCAGTATAACCCCTTTTAAAAAGTTAAAAAGTGCTGAGTGGGGAATATATGTTTAAGGGTGTATTTATTTCCCACTATTTTTGTGGATAAATAAACTAAATAGGGCTGAGTTAAATGATTTGGTATTCGTCCAAACTGCAATTCGGAATAATGCCAACATAAATGTAAAAGACA
>CAZJJR010000344.1:0-3540 GCA_964546365.1 uncultured bacterium
ATACAATTGACTAATTTAAATTCGCCAACTCATCAACGCGATCGCTTTTCTTTTGCAAAACCACTTACTTACTTATCCCTAGTACTGTTGGGGGCTAGCCTCAGCTTTACGGGTAGCTATTTAGCAGCCCAAAATAGAACATCTTCTCTAAGCGCCGTAGCCCAAGCTTCGGTTAAACCAGTTAGTCAAACCGTACAAGCAAGTCTACCAATATCAGCCGATAGCAACTTTGTGAGCAATGTGGTAGAACAAGTGGGGCCAGCGGTAGTGCGGATTAATGCTTCCCGAACCGTAACAAATCGCGTACCGGAAGTTTTCAACGATCCTTTCTTCGGCCAATTTTTCGGAGGTGGGATATCCAGAATGCCCAGAGAAAGGGTTGAACGGGGTACTGGTTCTGGTTTTATCATTAACTCGAACGGCGATATACTCACTAACGCCCATGTGGTAGATGGTGCGGATAGGGTGACGGTAACCTTGAGAGATGGTCGCACTTTCCAAGGTAAAGTTATGGGTAGAGATCCGGTAACGGATGTAGCGGTGGTGAAGATTCAAGCGAATAATTTGCCGACTGTCAAAATCGGGAATTCGGATAATTTGAAACCTGGAGAGTGGGCGATCGCAATCGGTAACCCCCTTGGTTTAGATAACACCGTTACCACTGGCATTATCAGCGCTACAGGACGTACCAGTTCTCAAGTCGGCGTTCCCGATAAGCGCGTCAGCTTCATTCAAACAGATGCCGCCATCAACCCCGGTAACTCTGGTGGGCCACTACTGAATGCGGCTGGAGAAGTAATCGGGATGAATACCGCCATTATCCAAGGTGCCCAAGGTATTGGTTTTGCCATCCCCATCAATACCGCCCAAAACATTGCCGATCGATTAGTAGCGAACGGGAAAGTAGAACATCCATTCTTGGGTATCCAAATGGTAGACCTTACTCCAGAAGTCAAACAAAATATCAACAGCGACCCTAACAGCGGTCTAAGCGTAAATGAAGACCAAGGGGTGTTGATCGTGAGAGTAATGCCTAATTCTCCCGCCGCCAAAGCTGGATTGCGGGCTGGCGATGTCATCCAAAAAGTTAACGATCGATCGGCGAAAGATGGCAGAACCGTACAACAGATGGTAGAACAGAGTGGTGTTGGCGGTAACCTAAAAGTGGAAGTCAGCCGCAACGGACAGAATCTTTCTTTAGCCGTGCGTCCGGGGACTGTTCCAGCCGAGATGGAAACAGCACGGGAATAGTCAGGAACGATCGAACGAGAGGAGAAAATAGGGATATCTTGAGTCCTATCAAGCTTTTCGCTGTTTGCTTCTTTTGCTTACCAATTTACTTTCTGGCGTGTTGCCAAAATAATAAACGTGACAGCGCTTGAGTGAAGTGGTAATTGATTGGGGGAATCCGATAGCTAAATGGTATATAGCAATTCTAAATGAATTGCGAACAAATAGACCCCACCGTAGCCCTCCCCTTATTAAGGGGAGGGCTACGGTGGGGTTCATTACTCAAATAGGATGGCTATATTTTCTGGGATAGGCCGATCGCCTGTCCCTTTTTCCGTATTTGTTCGCTTTCCTTTTAGACAGGTCTTAAGTTTATAAGGATCTTATAATATTAAACTAACCCTTTAAACCAAGCTGTTTATTTTCAGGGACTTTTACCAGTGAAGATAATACAATATCTTGACAATCAACCCAAAGCTTTTCTGTTAATATTAGCTTCATTGCTACTAATATTAATTAGTTTAATTAATTATTTTGTGCTGCCTACTGATATTTATACCTCTATTTTTTACTTAATTCCCATACTGATTAGTACTTGGTACGGAGGAGATAAATTTGGTGTTTTCATGTGTTTTATGAGCGCTTTGGCATGGGTGATTTCGAGAGAAAACCATCTAGCCTCTTCTTCCCCTAGCATTAATTATTGGAATGCTTCTGTAATTTTAGGTTTCTTTTTAACCGTTACGTATCTTTTGTCAGAATTAAAAAATGCTTTAGAAAGAGAAAGGAAGTTAGTCAGAACGGATGCCCTTACTGGAGTTGCCAACAGGCAAGTTTTTAACGAACTAGCTGCGATGGAGATTAAAAAGTCGCGTCGATACGGACATCCTTTTACAGTTGCTTACATAGATATAGATGATTTCAAAAATATTAACCACTACGGAGGTCATCAAATTGGTAATGCTGTCTTACAAGCGGTAGCTCAAAGTATCAAAAATTCTCTCAGAGAAACTGACATAGTTGCTAGAATCTGTGGAGATGAATTTGCAGTTGTTTTACCGGGCATTTCTTACGAAACGGCTCAAACAGTAGTAGGCAGAGTGCATAAACAACTACTGGAAAAGATGGACGAAAACAAATGGCCAGCTACTTTTAGTATTGGTGCGATTACTTTTCTTAATCCACCTGATTCAGTCGATGAGATTATTGAAAAAACTGATTATTTAATATACTGTATCAAAAATGAAGGAAAAAATAGACTAGAACACATCATTGAGGAAGGATCGTTTTAAGCTAGAGGAAGAGAGAATCGGAAAGTACTTCCTTTGCCTAATTCGCTTTCTACTTCAATTTTACCCCCTTGCAACTCAACTAAGCGGCGAGAAATTGCTAAACCGATCCCAGTTCCCCCAGAATTTCTGGCACGGGAACGATCGGCCCGAAAAAAACGTTCAAATACATGGGGCAAATCTTCTGGCGCAATTCCATTTCCCGTATCAATTACCGATATCCAAAGTAGGGGAGGTATCGTTCCGTTTTTACCATTTTCAATACAAGCGCGAATTGTAATATATCCTTGAGAAGTATAACGAATTGCATTTCCCAATAAATTAACTAAAATTTGTTCCGTGCGATCGATATCAGCTAAAACAGGGGGTAATTGAGAAGGACAATCTAATTGCAAAACTGGCCCTTCTTCTAATAGTTGATCGGCAAATTTCTGTACCAAAGATTCTAACAAAGGGTGTAAATTAACCGATTGTAAATTAATCGGCAAATATCCGGCTTCTGCTTTAGAAAGTTCTTGTAGATCGTTGACTAATCTTTCCAAACGCTTAGTTTCTTTGGCTAATTGCTGATAAATTTCTGACGATGGTACAATTCTGCTGTCTGCCAGTTCTTCCAAGTAACCGCGAATTACGGTAAGTGGCGTTCGCAGTTCGTGCGTCAAGTCGCCTATCAGTTCTCGGCGTCGTTGTTCCACATCTTCTAAACTGGAAGCCATGCGGTTAAAACTAATTCCTAACTGATGTAATTCGGGTATTTCTAATTCCGGCATTCGTTCGGTTAATCTGCCAGATGCAAACTTTTGGGTAATGTGTTCCATTTGTTTTAAAGGCTGCATGATACGTCGAGATACCCAATAACTCAATCCGCCAGCCGCCGTCGCACCTGCCACAAAAGACCATAAAGTAGTGCGACTCCAAGTATTCTCAAAACCTTGCACTAATTGAGTACGGGCGTAGCGTAAATTGTAGATTCTGTTTCTAGTTTCTATTTGTTGTAGGTGAAGAACGAACAAGCGAGGAG
>CAZJJR010000344.1:3629-5832 GCA_964546365.1 uncultured bacterium
GTTCCGAGATTAACTTTCATATTTAAAATTATATTGTTTTCTTTAAAGTTTTCTAAGTATCATTATTAACTTTTTCTCTTTTCTTTTTTCTCTTTTCTTTTTTCCCTTTCCCTTTCCCTCTACCCTCTCTTTAAACAGGGTCTTCAAATTTATAGCCAATCCCTATTACGGTTTTAATAAAAGTAGGATTAGCTGGGTCTGGTTCTACTTTTTTTCGCAATCTAGCTACGTGAGTATCTACTACCCGTTCATCTCCAAAAAAGTCATCGCCCCACAGTTTATCAATCAATTGAGAACGCTTGCAGGCGCGATTGGGATGGCTGATAAAAGTAGCTAAAAGATTAAATTCCAAAGTAGTTAAGTCGAGGGTTTCTGTTCGATCGGGATGTAGATGACGGCAGGCAGTGCGCTGGTCTACATCTAAGGTAAAATGCTGGGTGCGGTAAACTAAGTTTTGTCCGCCATGACGAAGACTGCGCCGCAGTAATGCTCTTACTCTAGCAACTAATTCTCTAGGACTAAAAGGTTTAACCATGTAGTCATCCGCACCAGTAGATAAGCCGATGACGCGATCGATTTCTTCCCCCTTAGCTGTCAGCATTAGAATATAGGGGTCTTTGGGGCCAGGTTTTTGGCGGATGCGGGCGCATACTTCCAAGCCATCTAAACCGGGGATCATCAAGTCAAGGAGGATCACGTCCGGTTGCTGTTCTTGGAATACTTGCAAGGCTGTCAGCCCATCTCGGCAATGGTAGCAGGAAAATCCTTCTGCTTCTAAGGCTAGTTGGATTAGTTTGGCAATTTCCGGTTCATCTTCAACTATTAAGATATTCATCTGGTGTCAATCGTGCAAAGTAAAATCGGCAATAATAATACTCTTTCACTAAAATGCTGCCATATTTGCGCTTTGTGGAGGATGTGTCGTCAACCTGTCACCATAGGTTGATGTCGCTGTAACATAATTGACAAAAGATTTGGCTAAAGTGTCAGTGTGGTCAACCAAAAGTGATAGGTAGCAGACGGTAGCGATACCGTTGAGTTGTAGAAAGAGCGATCTTTGCGATCGCTCTTGTTTATAGTTTATTAATTTATTGCCATGAAAATTTATCAAACCCGTTTGCGCCAATTACACCGGATCTTAGCCCCCATTATGCTTTTACCCATTTTACTCACCCTGATTACGGGATCGCTGTATCAGATGGCAGAAATGGCAGATAAGCAAGCGGAATTCCATTGGTTGCTGGATGTACATAAGGGTGAGTTTGGTCTTTTAAATTTGGAGATAATTTACCCTTTCTTGAATGCCTTGGGTTTACTCACTTTGGCTATTACGGGAATTTTGATGTGGTGGAAGATGCGATCTTCTAGAAATCGTTCTCAACAAATGTAAGGAATTAGAATTCAGGATTCAGGAGTCAGAATTCAGAATTCAGGAGTCAGAATTCAGGATTCAGGAGTCAGAATTCAGTATTCAGGAGTTAGAATGATAGCTTTAAAATTTGTTATAAGGTGGGCTTTTGCCCACCTTATTAATTAAGAAACAGTTTGTTGCAATTGTTCGAGACGCGCTAAAACTTCTTTACTGTGAGTGACGGGATTTACTCCGGTAAATTCTTCGCGAATTATACCTTGCGGGTCAATAATAAAAGTATGACGCAGGGAAAGATAACCTAACCAAGAACCGTAGGTTTTACTAACTTCTCCTTTGATATCAGCTAGGAGTGGAAATTTCAAACCTTCGGATTGACAAAATTCAGCGTGAGAGTCTACGGAGTCAGCACTGACGCCAATAATTTGAGTATTTTTCTGGATATATTGTGGCAAATCTTGCTGAAAGCGACGTGCTTCTAAAGTGCACCCAGAGGTAAAGTCTTTGGGATAAAAGTAGAGGACTACCCATTTACCGCGATAATCTGCTAGGGAAATTTGGCCTTTTCCGGTGTTTGTTGGCAGGGTAAACTCTGGTGCTGGTTGATTTAAAGGTGGCAGTTTTCCGCCCAGTGCTAAAGCAGATGGGGCGAAGTTGAACCAAATTAGGGTGGCTAAACAGAGGGAGAATAATATGTTGGGAAGATGACGATGAAGCTTCATGAGTGATTTTGAAGTTCTGGTTTACATAATTTTACGATATAGTTATGGCAAAAGTTATATAGCGATCGTAAATGAATTGCGAACAACTAAACCCCTCCCAACCCTCCCCTTA
>CAZJJR010000345.1:0-5801 GCA_964546365.1 uncultured bacterium
GGGGGTACGTAGCGTTCGTCACCCCGAAATACGTGAATTTTTTGCCATGCTAAGTTTTCTTTGGCGATTTCTTCATACAGTGCTTTCGGAGTACTGCCACCGGACAGGGCGATAGTACACTTACCTCTGGCGAGGATTGCTGTATTAATTTTATCTAGTACTAGTTGTCGCGATCGCTCGATTAAGGCCGCCTGAGAAGGTAGTACTTCAATCTTTTTGGCCATTACTTTTTGCACCTAATAGCTTTTCTAGTTTCACAGTAAAGCATATATAAGATAGGAAGTAGCTAAGGGGTAAGAGCATCTCGCCGGAAAACTCCCTGAATTCACCGATCGAATCTGGGGAAATATAGAGTAGCGATCTGGCAAACAATTTTAAGACGGATATTTTACTAGATCTGGGCATAAAATATCCTGAATAGTCAATCGATAGTTTAAATTAAAGAGTTAGGCAAAACGTCAGGCTCCGACATCAAGCAAATTGTCAACCAAACATGGTATATCTGAGAGATGAAATCGCAAAACAAGCTCGCCAAGGAAGCGTGGCAGCGATTATCCAATTACTAAATGAAAACCTAGCTTCCTGGGGCGTGAGAACTAGAGCAGTGCGAGACAATGGAGTCTTGCAACTGCTGTGCGAAGCAGAAACAGCTGAAGAACTCGATCGATCGACTTTAGTACCGCAAATTAAGGAAATTTTAGAGACAATAAGCCCTAAAAATATTCGTCGAGTAAAAATTAACTCTCGGATCGTGCGAGAGCAACAATCTCTCTGGCTAGAAGAAATTAGCCGAGACCCACAAACCCATTTGTTGTGGTTTGAAGAAATCACTTTAGCAAGGAAAAATCCCTTCCAATATCTAGGTTCAGACGATCGAGAGCGTAAAGAGAAAGCAATCAAGCAATCCCTTGCCAAACCTTCATCTTCCCCTTTTGTACGCGATCGCAGACAATGGCAGCGAGGCATGATCGGGGGGGTACTGCTAACCGTAGTACTCCTATTAATGGGCTGGGGTGCTTATAAAATATTAGTGGCAAAGCAGATAGAGCCATTGCAAGCGATCAAGCCAAAAACTTCGGTACAGCTAACTGGCAACCAACAAAATGGTAATTTATCGAATAATCTAACCAACCAAAGTACGCCCGATCGAACGGACGATCCCTTTGCAGTGGCGGTGCGAATTGCCGAACAAGCTTCTCTAGCCGGTAAAACAGCTAACACTCGTACTCAATGGTTAGAAATCGCAAACCGTTGGCAACAAGCTTCCGATCTGATGGCTCAAGTATCGGAACAAGATAGTCGTTACAAAACTGCACAAAACCGCAAAACACTTTATCGAAAGAATAGCGAATCTGCTTTGCGACAATTAGAAAAAAGACGTTAGGAGAAATTTTCTTCCAATAATTATACTGCAAGAAAGATAATGGGGGATAAAAGCCAAATTTGTGGCAACTTTAAAGTGCAATTGCTAGAAAAACTCAGGAATTAGCGCTTTCATCGCGTCCTGGTTAAGTAGTACCTATACATTTAATCGATCGGCAATCGAGCGATCGCAAACATTGTAGAGAAAACACGGATGCAAGATACTCAGAGATAAAGATAATCTAGAGCCAGTTCACATCAGTTTAATGGGTACTGATGAAGCGATCGGGTAAAACTGACCTATTTGAGCGGCCATCCTGCTAAAAATCCGAAGTTATTGCGCTAATTGGCTAGTCACTAGGTTTCTGGCCAAGGTCTGTTGAGGGCAGGAGATCTCAAACACAGATTGGGGCTTTGAAGTTGATGAGAGATTCGCAGGACAAAAAAAGATTAGGCACTTACCGGAAGCGCCGCACGATTGTCAGCACAACATCTGAAAAGTCGATCGCTGCTTTATCGTCAAACGAGCCGGAAATGGCTCTGTATCCGGAAAAATTAAATGAATTTTGGCAATGCGAGGTTTATTCTCCCGATTTGGGCCATGAAATCGCCCATATTGTCCTCGATACCCCCGATGCGGAAATAGTGCTGCCTGAAATTACCAAAGCTTTGCAAGAAACTTTCCAGGTCGAATACTGTCTGATTGGCGCGATGGTCAATGATGGGACGCTCGTCCAAAACGCTTATTGGTATCCAGATCGAGGCCAATCATCTTCGCCCGGAAACCCCAGTCATCTGCTCGGGCATTTGCATCAAGCAGCATTATTGAGTATATCTGACCCATTAGCGATCGCGGATGTCACTGCTGTTGAATCTCCTCTATCTGAGTTGAGCGGGTCTACTGAGTTTCCAGTCAGGGCTATTTTGGCGATCGAGACTAGGTTTCAAGGTCGCGTTAACGGGATAGTCGCCCTGATGCGTTCGGCAGTCCACCATTGGACTGCATCCGAAAAACGACAACTGCAAGCCCTGTCAGATTCAATCGCAATGGCAATCTCACAAGTTCAACTTCAGAGACAGGTGAAAGCTTCCTCAGGCTACCAAGCTTTCCTCAACCAATTAACGATGGCCATCCGCAGTTCTACGGAACTCGAACAAGTCCTCAAACTAGCATTAGATGGTACAGCCCGTAATCTTCAGGTAGATCGGGGTTTCATCCTGTTACTAAAATACACAGACCCTCTCCAGAAAAAAGGTACTTACCAAAAAGTAATTCCGGAAGCCAAAGCGACAGTAGTTTCTGAATGGCTTTCCGTTGCTGCCTCCCCTGAAAACGAAAACCAGAAAAGTTGGTTAAATAAGTCATTCTGGTTGTCGGAATGCCATTTATGTCAAGAAGGCTTCACCAACGCTCCCAATCAAATCGTCATCGCTGACAAAAGCTGTTTTACCAGTAACAATATCAATGATGGGATCGCCTCGGTTTTCGATTTAACTACAATGTCTGCCATAGTACTAGTTCCTCTAGAAAGCCAAGGTACCGTATTGGGATTTTTAGCACTACAACAGCGTCAACCTCGTTCCTGGGTAAGAGAGGAACTCGAACTGGTGGAACTGGTCAGCGCCCAATTAAGTATTGCCATTCTCCAATTTCAGACAGTTCGACAAACTTCCGCTTTAGTGGAAGAACGGACAGCCCAACTCCAGTCTATTTTGCGAGTTCAGGCGAAGTTATACGAAACTACTCGCCAACACGTAGAACAACTGCGCCATTTAAATCAAGTCAAGGATGAGTTTATCGACACCATGAGCGATCGGCTGCGAAATCCTTTGGCTAGTATGAGAATGGCAATTCGGATGTTACGCCAACCAGGTATTTCCGCTGAGCGGCAAACAAAATATTTGGATATTTTAGAACAGCAGTGTACTCAGGAAATCAATTTAATTAACGATATACTTGCTCTTCAACAATTAGAGTCTAAAAAATCGACCCTGCACCTTCAAAAAATCGACTTAAAACAGGTAATCGAGGCATTAGCTGCCTCTTTTTCCCATAAATGGGGAGTTAAGGGTGTAAATTTAGCAATGGATCTACCCAAGCGATCGCTGATGATCCAAAGCGATCCCGACAGTCTCGATCGCATTCTGGAAGAACTGCTCACTAATGCTGGCAAGTATTCCGATCCCGATACTACCGTTCACCTAGCAGCTAATTACCACGTCGAAGGAACAATTCCACAAATCGTATTGACATTTTCTAATACTGGCCCCGGTATTTCCCCAGCAGAACAAAATTATATTTTTGAAAAGTTCCGTCGAGGTCAAGGAGTGAGCGAACAATTAATTCAAGGTACCGGACTGGGACTGGCTTTGGTTAAATGCTTAGTGCAGCACTTGAATGGTACGATCGCGGTTTCTAGTAATCCTATCAACGATTCCGAATCTTGGTTAACTTGTTTCACTGTTATCCTCCCCCAAATGCAAGGTTGAGGGGCTGAAAACAACAGCAAACCAAATAAGTCATGTACCATTTGGAATGGTGGTGGTGCATAAGCAAAAAACAATCTCTATGGCTATAACTGTTGCGCCTAAGCCACTACGCTGGCAAAGGGCCAAATATTCGCCGCTATCACGTCAGATGGATGTATTTACGGCGGCTGGAAAATTTTTATTCTTTTTAGGGTGGGATAAGCTATTTTCTCGTAATTCCCCATCACAAAAAAGGCGTCGGGCTAAGTGGTTAGTTCGTACTTTGCTGAATTTAGGGCCAACTTTTATTAAAATCGGTCAGTCTTTATCTACTCGCGCCGATCTGTTACCACCAGAGTATGTCAGTGCTTTAGCTCAGTTACAGGATAACGTTCCGGCATTTAGTAGTTCGGAAGCGATCGCTTTAGTTGAATCTGAATTGGGCAAACCTATTTATGCTTTGTATCGGGATTTTAATGAAATACCGATCGCTGCTGCGAGTTTGGGACAGGTACACAAAGCATGGCTGCATACCGGAGAAGAAGTAGTTGTCAAAGTGCAGCGGCCTCGACTGCAACAGTTATTCGATCTGGACGTGAAAGCTGTTTATAAAATCGTTCGGTTTTGTAAGCGCTATTTACCGGGGGTCAAAAAGTACGACCTAGAAGCTATTTATCACGAATTTTTTACGATTCTTTATCAAGAAATAGATTACATTCAAGAAGCGAAAAATGCCGAACGTTTTCGCTATAATTTTATGAATTATCCCGGTATTAGCGTACCGAAAGTTTATTGGGAATATACTACCCAGAAAGTTTTGACCGTGGAATATTTACCGGGAATTAAAGTTGACGATCGTCAAACCATAGAAGCTTGTGGCTTGGATGTGAAAAGAATTAATCAAATCGGTATTTGTTGTTATTTAAAACAACTGTTACTCGATGGATTTTTCCAGGCCGATCCCCATCCCGGAAATATGGCGGTCAATCCAGAGAATGGTAGCCTGATTTTCTATGATTTCGGCATGATGGCCGAGGTAAAATCTCTGGCTAAAGATCAGATGATCAGGACGTTTTTTGCCGTTCTCAGAAAAGATACGGAAGAGGTACTGGATACTTTAATTAAAATGGGATTAATCGAGCCAGTCCCGGATATGACACCAGTCCGAAGGCTGATCTCGTTTTTACTGGAAAAATTTACGGAAAAACCCGTAGATTTTCAGGCTTTTGCGGAAATAAAAAGCGAACTTTACGTTATGTTCGAGCAGCAACCTTTCCGTTTACCCGCACAAATGACTTTTATTTTGAAGTCTTTGACTACGCTGGATGGAGTTGCTAGGGCGCTCGACCCTCAATATAATTTGGTGGCAGCGGCTCAACCTTTTATTAAAAGTATTACGGTTTCTAAAGGGCGAGGAAGCGCGATCGGGGAACTGGCAAGACAAACTAAGAATTTTATTACCTATAAATTGCAGCAGCCTAGTAAAACGGAAGTTTTGATTAGGGATTTAGAACGACGAATAGAAGATGGCGAATTACAGCTGCGAGTGCGATCGATCGAGAGCGATCGGATCTTCAAACGCATTTATTTAGCGATTAAGAGCTTAGTGTATGCCTGCTTAACTGGTTTTACCTTATTAGCTGGGGCGATTCTCTTTGTAGAGGGATTTAAAGGGGTGGCTGTGGCTGCTTTTACCCTATCAGCTTTAGCATTGTTATTTTTGGTGCGCTCTTTGGTTAGCTTAGCTATGCGGGAAAAATTAGATAGCATCGCAGAAAAGTGAACTATACTTTGCACGGGTATAAACGGTTCTTTCGAGAAGGAGGGTCTAGGGGCTAGGGGAAGAGAGGGGCTAGGATAAAAAACAGATACAAAAAAGGAAGGGTTTCAAATTTACAAACTTGAAACCCTTCCTTTTTTTAGTACCCCCAGGGGAATTCGAATCCCCGTCGCCTCCGTGAAAGGGAGGT
>CAZJJR010000346.1:0-2194 GCA_964546365.1 uncultured bacterium
GCCAGGTTTATTCTTCAACCAAAAGCCCTCTTGTTTCACTGACAAGGGGGCTTTTATGTTTTATAAACTCCAAAAGAAAAGATAACGGACAGCCTATGGCTATTGTTGTTACTGAAAACTTGAGCAAGGTCTATCCAGTCGCTGTCAAAGAATCTGGGTTAAAGGGGACTTTGCTCCATTTTCTGCGTCGCACTTATCGCTCAGTGAAGGCTGTCCAAGATGTTTCCATTCAAATCGATCCTGGTGAAGTGGTAGGATTTTTAGGCCCAAACGGAGCAGGCAAAACTACTACACTAAAAATGCTCACGGGGTTAATTCATCCTTCCTCCGGTAAGGTGAAAGTAGCTGGTTATGTACCTTTCCGCCGAGAAGAAGGCTTTTTACAAAAAATTACCTTGGTAATGGGGCAAAAGCAACAACTGCTATGGGACTTACCAGCGTTAGATTCTCTGAAAGTAAATGCTGCTGTATATAATATTACCGATAAAGAATTCCGATGGCGAGTAGGTGAATTAACTGAGTTATTGGGACTTGAGGGAAAGCTTACTCAACCTGTACGTAAGCTTTCTTTAGGGGAGCGAATGAAAGCAGAGTTGCTGGCGGCACTTTTGCATCATCCCCAAGTACTTTTTTTAGATGAACCTACACTGGGACTTGATGTGAACGCGCAAGTGGCAGTGCGGGACTTTTTGCGGGAGTACAACCAGCGATACCAAGCTACAGTGCTTTTAACCAGTCACTATATGGCAGATATTACCGCTCTTTGTCAGCGAGTTCTGCTAATTCACCAGGGACAACTAATCTACGATGGTAGTTTGGATGGACTATTGGAACGGTTTGCACCTTATCGAGAGGTGAAGGTTGAGCTAGCCCAACCTTTGCCTGAAAACGCGCTGTTGCAATATGGAGAGTTGGAATCCATAGAGGGGCGGGAAGTGCGTTTTTTAGTGCAACGAGAAGCACTTACTCGTACTGTTGCTCGTATACTTGCTGAATTAGAAGTGCTAGATTTGACTGTTACTGACCCACCAGTAGAAGAGGTGATAGGCCGAGTATTTAGTGCAGGAGTAGCATCATGAAAAGAATTTTGAGGAAAGCGAGGGTGCTACTTGCAGTTTATTATGCTCATATGGTGGAGTATCGAGCAGAACTGGTGCTTTGGGTTTTAGCTGGCTCTTTGCCAATAATATTAATGGGAATTTGGATGCAGGCAGCGCAAGGCGGTCAGTTCGGCTTTACACCAGTGGAATTTGCACGCTACTTTTTGGCAGTTTTCTTTGTGCGACAGTTTTCTATTGTTTGGGTAATTTGGGAATTTGAAAAAGAAGTAGTAGAAGGTAAACTTTCTTCTAAATTATTACAACCCTTAGATCCAGTGTGGCATCACGTCGCATCTCATATTTCCGAACGCTTTGCTCGCTTGCCATTTGCCATATTGCTGTTTGTGTTATTTTTTATCCTATATCCCCAAGCTATATGGATACCGAGCCTGCAAGGGCTGTTGCTGTGCGTGCTAGCGTTGACGATCGCATTTGTGATGCGGTTTTTGATCCAATATACTTTTGCGATGTTCGCTTTTTGGATTGAAAGGGCTGCTGCGATCGATGAATTGTGGTTTTTGATATACCTATTTTTATCTGGCGTAATTGCACCATTGGAAGTTTTCCCACCGCTAGTGCAAGAAATTGTACTTTGGACTCCGTTTCCCTACCTGATTTATTTTCCAGCCGCTTTGTTAGTCGGGCAAGAAGTGAATGTGGTAAAAGGATTTTTAGTAATGTTCGTTTGGAGTTTGTTATTTTTTATTTGTAATAGATGGTTGT
Organism: uncultured bacterium; assembly: GCA_964546365.1. Lineage (GTDB taxonomy): Bacteria > Cyanobacteriota > Cyanobacteriia > Cyanobacteriales > Aerosakkonemataceae > DATNQN01. The sequence continues at coordinate 1,824 of CAZJJR010000346.1, forward strand.
GGCGTCGGGGACTTAAAAAGTATTCGGGAATGGGCGCATAGCAAAAAAAAAAAAAAAATTTCGGTAATGAAGCGATATTTAAAAGTTTTATCATTATTTTGGAGTACTGCGATCGCAGCTGAGATGGAGTACCGCGTTAACTTTGTCTTATCAGCGCTAAGCAGTGTAGGAAACTTAATCGGCAGTGTGTTCAGCTTATTCTTGTTCTACCGTACTGGCTACACTTTCCAGGGTTGGTCTTGGGAAGAAGCTTTAGTAGTACTGGGAATATTTACTTTATTACAAGGCTTTTCCAGCTCTTTCCTCGCTCCCAATCTAAATCGGATCGTGCGGCACGTTCAAGAAGGTACTCTCGATTTTGTGTTGCTCAA
>CAZJJR010000346.1:2204-5702 GCA_964546365.1 uncultured bacterium
CCCATCAGCAGCCAGTTTTGGCTTTCCGCACGCAGTATATCACCTTGGGAAATGCCGGATTTGTTATTTGGTTTACTGCTGATTGGATACGCAGGTACAAGGCTGGGTTTGAGTATTAACGATTACTTAGTTAGTATTGTACCTTTATGCTTTGGCTTCCTGATTTTGTACAGCTTGTGGTTTATGTTGGGAGCAACTAGCATCTGGTTCGTCAAAATATACAATGTTACCGAAGTACTCAGAGGTCTGCTAGAGGCAGGAAGATACCCAATGGTGGCTTATCCTGCTACTTATCGGTTCTTTTTTACTTTCGTCATTCCAGTAGCTTTTTTAACTACTGTACCAGCCGAAGCTATGTTAGGTCGAGGTGAAATTGGCTGGGTAATGGGTGCGGGATTGTTGTCAGTTATCCTGTTATTTGTTTCCGTGGGATTTTGGCGGTTTGCATTGCGTTTTTATACTAGTGCTTCTAGTTAAAGCCTAAATTTTGCACCCGCAACTTTCACGTAAAGAGTCGCTCCAAGCGTAGGGGTGAATCATCGATCGAATATTACAGCAGATTCCAGTTAAGTGAAGTACAGGATAGAAACCCGGGTTCTTGAAGAAACCGGGTTTCTGTTAGCAGTTATGTGTACCTCATTTACTTGGAAAGCGCTGTAATTATAAATGCTCTTATAACTTTTATATTCTGGATTTTATAGTTGAAAATCAGTGACAGCACAAACAACGTTGCCTTGTTCATCGTACCCAAAGTATGTGGGATAAATGCCGTCACCCCAACCTGACGAAAATGCGATGACATTTGCTTGGCTTTCTTCATCTACACGCATATCAGCCCAACACCACGTACAACTTTTGTTTATTTCTAGCTTTTCGAGCAATTGGTAAACTAGGATTTCTTCTTCTGTATCTGCATAAATTGAGTCATCAATAATTTGAAGGGTTTCAAAATCATTAAACCAAATCGAGTTTTAACTATTTGCTCTTCTAGGAAGGCTTTGGAAAAATCAATATTGTTCATTGCAGATTAGGATAATTCAGAATGATATTCCTAAAAATCGTTAATTGACTAATTTTCTATAAATCTTGAAATTATCTTGCCAATTGTCTAATAGTTGATATAGGTTTTGCAATCATTCTAAGGTAGTGTTCCCAGTTATCTGGTAGGAAATCACAGCAGGAGTAGGGGTCAGTTCCCTCTTGCCTCCGGCCCCCTAACTCCTGTATTCATTGATAAAATCTCTGTAGAATAGCAGATAACTGCCCGAACTCTGGTCTGGGTTGCATACTTTGTTGATTGGCCTTTAGCGGTAGAGGAAAGCTGGTGGAACTTGCCCTTGAGAGTCTCTGGAGTCAGGTACTGGAACGGTTACAGCTACAATTAAGCCGCCCCACTTTTGAGACTTGGATTAAAACCGCTACTGCCGAGCAACTGGAAAATAATTGTTTGGTAATTCGCACTCCCAACCCGTTTGCTCGTAATTGGCTTCAGAAATACTATATAAAGACGATCGCAGATGTAGTCGAAGATATTTTGGGCCATCCAGTAGAAATTTACATCACGGTAGCTCAAGGTGATGGAGCTAGCACCCATCGGGATGGGGAGGCATCTTGGCCCATGCCAGTGGAAACGAATATACCAGAAACTAGCGATCGCCATCCACCCAGACCAACTACACTGAATCCCAAGCACGTTTTCTCCCGATTTGTAGTTGGCTCAAATAATCGGATGGCTCATGCAGCGTCCCTTGCAGTGGCGGAATCTCCCGGACGAGAATTTAATCCCCTGTTTTTATGCGGCGGCGTTGGATTGGGAAAAACGCATTTAATGCAGGCAATCGGTCACTATCGCTTGGAAATTGCGCCTGATTCCAAAATATTTTATGTTTCCACCGAGCAATTTACCAACGATTTGATTGCGGCAATTCGCAAAGATAGCATCCAGAGTTTTCGGGAACATTACCGCGCCGCAGACGTGCTGTTGGTGGATGATATCCAATTTATTGAAGGTAAGGAATACACTCAAGAGGAATTTTTCCACACTTTTAATACTTTACATGAGGCAGGTAAGCAAGTGGTGTTGGCTTCCGATCGCCCACCCAAACAAATTCCTCGTTTGCAAGAACGCCTGTGTTCTCGTTTCTCGATGGGGTTAATTGCCGATATCCAACCGCCAGATTTAGAAACTCGGATGGCAATTCTGCAAAAAAAGGCAGAATACGAAAATATGCGCCTGCCTCGCAACGTAATTGAATATATCGCAACTAATTATACTTCTAATATCCGAGAACTCGAAGGCGCTTTGATTCGCGCGGTTGCTTATATTTCGATTTCCGGATTACCGATGACGGTGGAAAATATCGCGCCTGTTTTAAATCCACCGACGGAAAAAGTAGCAGCAACGCCGGATATGGTACTGATGGTAATTGCTGATGCTTTTAATGTTTCGATCGACGATCTCAAGGGTAACTCTCGACGGCGGGAAATCAGTCAAGCAAGACAAATCGGGATGTACCTGATGCGGTATCACACGGAATTGAGTTTGCCTAGAATTGGCGAGGAGTTTGGCGGCAAGGATCACACTACTGTTTTATATAGTTGTGAAAAAGTTGCCCAACTGCGAGATAGCGATCCGAATATGGCACAAAATTTACGACAATTGAGCGATCGCATTAACTTGGCAAGTCGTTCTCAGAGCAACTCGTGAGTGGGTGAGCGGGTGAGGAAGAAATGAGGAAATAGAGGGAAATTTTTTACTTCTGACTTCTGACTTCATCCTTTTGCCTTTCCCTTTCTAATGGCGGGAAAACCATCTAATTACTTGTGGAAAACCCTGTGGAAAATTTGTGGAAAAGCTGGTGCTGGTAGTGGAAAAATACGGAAGTATAAATACTTTGTGGAAAAAGTAACTATTTTTTCCCCAAGTTTTCCACAGGTAAAGATGAATGAAAAGCTTATGGAAAAAAGATTTGTCAACTTTTTCCACATTTTCCACAGCCGATTTTTTTACTGAGGGTAGGAGAAAATACATACTACAGAGCTAAGCAGGGGTATTACGAGTCGATTTGGCGTCGATCGCAAATCAAAAATCCAAAAACTTATATAATACTGATGTACTACAAGGTGGTTCTAAGTTATGCTTGCCAGAGTAGTTACGTCAGTTAAACAACTGCCAGCAAGCAACAGAACTTCATGAAATTCATTTGTGAGCAGAACGACCTGAGTACCAATCTCTCATTGGTGAGTCGTGCGGTTCCTTCTCGGCCAACACACCCTGTATTGGCTAACGTATTATTAACAGCAGATCCAGAAACACAACGGGTCAGCTTAACAGCGTTCGATCTGAGCTTGGGTATCCGAACTAGCTTTCCCGCACAAGTAGAAAGTAGTGGCGAGATCACCCTACCCGCTAAGCTACTCAACGATATTGTTTCCCGTTTGCCTGGGGGTCAAATTACAGTTGACGATGAAGCGGGAGAATTCGTAGCTACTATCACC
>CAZJJR010000347.1:0-5662 GCA_964546365.1 uncultured bacterium
GGATGAGGGTGGTAAGGGTGGGTTTTGTTGAAAGGTGGTTCATCAGAAGAAATGGTTATCTGCTAAACCCGCCCCTACAAGAGTTTTCCCCATCTCCTCGTTTGGAGTTTGATGATAAGCTTGAGTCGTTTCTCAAAACCAAATTCCGTGGGAGTTGCTTAAAGTGAGACTGGTGATTTTGGGAGGTGCAGGTGCGGGAAAGGGAACCCAACCACGATTACTATCAACTCATCTGAATGTTCCTGCCATCTCTACAGGCGATATACTACGAAGTGCGATCGCTACTAGTACGGATTTGGGTTTGCAAGCGCAGCCTTATGTAGACAAGGGTGAGTTAGTACCCGATCCTACGATGATCGAGTTTATGCGTTTGCGGCTGCTGTTGTTCGATGTGGTAGATGGTTGGGTACTCGATGGTTATCCTCGCACTGCTTTCCAAGCTGAGGAATTAGATTTTTTGTTGGATGATTTGAAGCAGCATTTGGATTGGGCGATTTGGTTGGATGTGCCAGAATCGATATTGATGAGCAGATCGTTGGATCGATCGCGCGACGACGATGTACCGGAAATCATCCAGCGCCGCATTCAATTATTTCAAGAACGAACTGCCTTAATCCTTGATTATTACGAACGCCGCCAAAAGCTTTTAACGATCGACGGTAACCAATCTGCTGAAAAAGTGCAGCAAGACATTTTACAAAAAATTATGTAGAGGCTCGATCTAATATTTATTGCTGTATCCTGGTTAGGTGTTTCGAGGCAAAGTGCGATGTCCTGGCAGCGTCCCGATGGCAGACAACCTTACCAATTGCGTCCGATTCGTTTTGAACGCAATTTCACTCGCTTTGCAGCAGGTTCGGTGCTTGCTCATTGCGGCGATACGCAAGTGCTGTGCAATGTTAGTATTCAAGAGAGCGTCCCCAAATTTTTAGTAGGTTCTGGTAAGGGTTGGTTAACTGCTGAGTATCGGATGCTTCCCAGCGCGACTTTGCAACGCCAAGAACGAGAATTTTTGAAGTTATCGGGAAGAACGCAGGAGATTCAACGCTTGATCGGACGCAGTTTGAGGGCTGCTTTGGATTTGCAAGCGTTGGGAGAGAGGACGGTTATTGTAGATGCGGATGTATTGCAGGCGGATGCGGGTACTCGCACTACGGCGATTACTGGCGCGTTTGTGGCTCTTGCGGATGCGATCGCAAAATTGGTAAAAGAAGGTAAGCTAGTGCGATCGCCGATCGTTCACCAAATCGCTGCTGTTTCTGTGGGACTTTTGCAAGGCGAACCGTATTTAGATTTAAACTATCCCGAAGATGTCGCCGCCGATGTTGATTTCAACGTGGTGATGAACGAAGAACTTGCCATTATTGAAATCCAGGGAACCGCCGAACATGAATTTTTCAGCCGTACTCAGCTTAACGGAATTTTAGATTTAGCAGAAAAAGGTATTAAGGAATTACTAGAAGCGCAACGGGAAGCTTTGCAGTAAAAAACTTGAGGTTTGTAGTAAGGACTTTAGTCCTTAAATCCTCACTTTGAGAGGACTAAAGTCCTCACTACAAACCATTCTTTTACACCCAATTCCCGATTTTCCATTCCCCAAGTTATGCAAAATCCTGTTTCTGATTATTGGCAATATCTACAAAATCTCTCTACTTCTTTAACTCCAAAAATGTTAGAGCAAATTAATATTTTGCTTGCCAATACATCTTTAGATGAGCCGACTTCTGGCAGAGATTTTAACAACTTTGCGGTTTTAGCATTAATTGAAGCCGAAAATAGCGAAGATTTATCTCAACGGGAATTTTATTTAGAAATTGCCATAGAAGCATTAAATAGAGAAGAAGCTTTAGATGAATATCCTCTTTGCGCGGCGCACTTGGCTTTGGTTTTGGCTGCGATCGGTCAAACTCAATCTGCGATCGACTTAGCACTTACAACTTTTCTCAAAATTATCCATCTCGCCTATGAAAAAAACAAAAATTTACCGCTAGGACTAATTTATTTCCCTGCAAACACAACTAAATTTGCCGATTCAAAAATTTCTCAAATCCTCACCGCCGAAAACAGCTATCAACAATCTATTTTATTAATCAGTCAAGTTCTTTTTTACTCTACAAGCGTATTTTATGATTTCGGGCTTCGCGCACTGCATTTAGCCACTCACCTGTTACCTGATTCATCTATTATCAACTTAAAGTTGGGAATTGCCAGCATTCTCAACAATCAAATGGAAGGATTGTTATATTTACATCGTGCCAGTCAAATTGCGCCGGAAAATGCAAAAATTTGGCAAGCTTTGCATTTAATTTATCGAGATTTGAAAAAACCAGAAATTGCCAAATCATTTTTACAAAAAGGTCGGATTTTGCGCGAGAAACATCCCGATCGGAGAGATTTGCAATGGGCTGAATTAGAATCAAATAGTGATTTTACTTATGTAACGTTTGAAAACAATTTAATCTTGGCAGTAGAAGCAAGCCTTTGCAGTATCGTCACCAGCGTATTACTAGCAGAAGGTGATTGGTTTGAAAAGGAAATTGAATTTTGGCGTCATTGGATCGAACCGGGTATGACAGTGATTGATGTGGGCGCTAATGTAGGAGTTTATACTTTTAGCGCTGCACAAAAAGTAGGTAATTCCGGTTGCGTGTTAGCAGTTGAACCATTTTCTGGTTGTGTTAGCTGTTTGTTAGAAACTTGTAGAATAAATGAGATAAATTGGGTAAAAGTTTGTGCTGGTGCTGCTAGCGATCGCAATGGCTTTATTAACTTACAATTAGAAGTTTCTAACGAATATAACGCCATTATATCTGATGAAGATGCGGCAAAAATCCCACCGGAAAAGTTACAAAAAGTGGCTTGTTTTACTCTCGATAGTCTAGTAGAGAAAGAAAATCTAAATCGAGTAGATTTGCTAAAAATTGATGCTGAAGGTCATGAAATGTCAGTTTTACTGGGCAGTGAAATGATTTTAACACGATTTGCGCCAGTAATTATATACGAAAATGTGATTAGTGGCGTACAAAATAGTAACTTACCCGTAGCAGAATTTTTACTAGAAAAGGGCTATCAACTATTTTCTTATCAACCTTTTTTAAGAAAGCTGATTCCGATTGATAATCTAGCAGATTTGCCAGCCAAATTAAATATCATTGCTCTGCCAGAGGCGCGGGTTACAGGAATTAATACCTAGTTATTATTTACTATTAACTAATGGTAAAACGATAAGAAAAGTCGCAAAAGGTTAAGAATTGTTGCCATTAAACAATCGAGAAGTTGTTTTAGTTTTAAGCTAAATCCCTATCAACTATCATCGTTTCAGCGATCGAAGAAAGATCGAAAGTCTTTCTTAGTTTCTACTCACTAGACCTTCATCTTGAGAGAAAATCAGAAACGGTCAGATAATCAAACAATCATTGTTCAGATCGATCGAACATCATTCATTTGTATCAGCGCAAGGGAGAACGGTTTATGAAATTGGCTTACTGGATGTATGCAGGACCCGCCCACATTGGTACGCTTCGCATTGCCAGTTCATTTAAAAACGTCCACGCGATCATGCACGCGCCGTTGGGCGATGATTATTTCAACGTTATGCGATCGATGTTAGAACGGGAGAGAAATTTTACCCCTGTAACAGCCAGTATCGTCGATCGTCACGTTCTCGCACGCGGTTCTCAAGAAAGAGTGGTAGATAATATTACTCGCAAGGATAAGGAAGAGAACCCAGATTTGATCGTGCTAACTCCTACCTGCACGTCAAGTATTCTACAAGAAGATTTACAAAACTTTGTCGATCGCGCTCAGCTAGATGCCAAAGGCGACGTGATGTTGGCAGATGTGAATCACTATCGCGTTAACGAATTGCAAGCAGCCGATCGTACTTTGCATCAAATCGTCCAATATTATATCGAAAAAGCACGCAAACAAGGCAACTTACCAGCAGGAAAAACTGAAAAACCTTCCGTTAATATCATCGGTATTACTACTCTCGGTTTCCACAACCAACACGACTGCACCGAACTAAAACGGTTAATGGCAGATTTGGGAATCGAAGTAAATCAAGTAATACCAGAAGGTGCTTCCGTTAACAATTTGAAAAACTTGCCGAAAGCTTGGTTTAACCTAGTTCCTTATCGAGAAGTCGGGTTAATGGCAGCCAAATATCTGCAAGAAGAATTCGGCACGCCTTATATAGATATCACGCCAATGGGTGTGGTAGAAACTGCCCGTTGTATTCGCAAAATTCAAGAAGTAATTAACGCCCAAGGTGCAGATGTTGATTACGAAGATTACATCAACGAACAAACATTGCACGTTTCCCAAGCAGCTTGGTTTTCTCGTTCCATTGACTGCCAAAACTTAACTGGTAAAAAAGCCGTCGTGTTTGGCGATAGCACCCACGCCGCCGCCATTACCAAAATTTTGGCACGAGAAATGGGAATTCACGTAGTTTGGGCTGGTACTTATTGCAAATACGATGCTGAATGGTTCCGCGAACAAGTTAGCGAGTACTGCGATGAAGTGATTATCACTGAAGATCATGGTCAAATTGGAGATGCTATAGCCAGAGTAGAACCTTCCGCTATTTTCGGAACTCAAATGGAACGCCATGTCGGTAAGCGTTTAGATATTCCCTGCGGCGTTATTGCAGCACCAATTCACATTCAAAACTTCCCCATAGGTTACAAACCTTTTATGGGTTATGAAGGTACAAATCAAATAGTTGATTTAATCTATAATTCCTTTACTTTGGGGATGGAAGATCACCTGCTAGAAATCTTCGGCGGACACGATACCAAAGAAGTAATTACTAAGGGAATTTCTGCTGATTCCGATCTTGGTTGGACGAGAGAAGCACAAGCAGAATTGAATAAAATTCCCGGTTTTGTACGTGGCAAAGTGAAGCGAAATACCGAAAAGTTTGCGCGAGAAAGGAATATCGGGCAAATTACCGTTGAAGTGATGTATGCTGCGAAGGAAGCTGTAGGGGCGTAGATTATAATAGTAGGGTGGGTGGTAATGCCCACCTTGCTACTCGTAAAGTTGTTCGGAATTTGGAGATTTAATAAATGGGCAACTTTGTCACATTTCAAACTGCGATCGAATACGTTGAAGCACTTTCCCCAGAAGACCAAGATTTATTAATTGAAATCATTCAAAAGCGCCGCATCGAAAAGAGAAGGGCAGAAATAGCTGAAAATGCAGCCCAAACTTTAGCAGCAATGAAATCAAAAACAGCTAAACGCGGAACATTAGCAGATTTGAAAGCAGATTTGTTGAGCGAAGAATGACATTAGTTTGGGATAATAGCTTTCGTCGAGCGTTCAAGCGCCTGATTCGCAAACATCCTCAATTGCAGGACAAAATTTTTGAAGTTTTAGAAATTTTGGAAACCGATCCTTTTGCTCCTTCACTGAAATCTCATAAACTGCGAGGAAATTTGGAGGGACTTTGGGCTTGTTGGGTTGAATACGATTGTCGAATTATTTTTTCTTTGGCTACAGATGAAGAGTCTGGTGAAGGTACTTATCTTCTAATAAGCCAAGTATATTTAGCGCTTGGTCTGATTATCAAAAAGAGCTAATGGCAAGGATGGATAAACAGTATGATTTACTAGCACAATATATATTAGAAAAATTTTAATTAATTAAAATAGTTT
>CAZJJR010000348.1:0-264 GCA_964546365.1 uncultured bacterium
ATTGGGTTTGGGTCATGGCCTAAGGTCTCTCCTGCTTCCTGAGTTGTAAGCATTTTAACAAAATGTGACATTAATAACGCTTTAGCCAGGGAAGCTATAGCATTTCGCGGGTACAAACTATTGGTGAGCGCGGCAAATGGTGAAAAAAAATAAAGCTTGGATTATTTTCGGTTTGACTGCTACGTGCATTAGTACGCCAGTAGTTGCCATCACTAACACTAATGACTCTTCCGTAGGAGAAGCTGGCATCAATGCCTTACGGCT
>CAZJJR010000348.1:290-2921 GCA_964546365.1 uncultured bacterium
CCTTATAATTTGACAGGAAAAAAAATTGCGATCGGTCAAGTAGAAATCGGTCGTCCCGGACAATTCGGCGTAGACAAAGCAGGTAACCGAAATCATCCGGAAGTATCCGTCACCAGAGTATTTTGGCGCGACACGCCCGCCAAAACCGACACCGACGTTGACCCCCACGCCTTTAGCGTTGCCAGCACCATGATCAGCAACAGCAAAGCCGTACCGGGAGTAGCACCAGAAGCCAGACTTTACTCTTCTGCCGTCGGCTCGATGGAAAAAAGCGGACAACCGGAAGAATGTCTCGCCGCCCAGTACTTATCCCAACAAAACGGTGGTGACTTACGAGCAATTAACTATAGCTTTGGCGAATCCTTAGACCGCGACCCCCGTCCGGAAGCAGTTTTAGATGGCAATGCCTTACTAACTCAATGTTTAGATTGGTCTGCTCGCGTCTACGACGTTTTGCATTTAGTAGCAGGCAATCAAGGCAAAGGAGGCATTCCCATCCCTACCGATAACTTCAATGGCATTACCGTAGCATTTACCAAGCGCCTCAACGGAGTTTTTTCTAAAGTAGACTTTGCCAATATCGGCGACATTGCAGAAGGAATAGTTAATCGTTTAACAGGTAGAGAAATCAATGTTGGCGCTCGTCGCGCCATCGGTATAGTTGCTCCCGGTCACGATGTAAGCGTGCTTAACTTAGATGGTACGGTCAGCCGAGTCAGCGGCACCAGTTTAGCCACACCCCACGTCACGGGGGCAGTCGCTTTAATTCAAGAATTTGGCGATCGACAACTTCGCACCAAACAACCGAATTGGAGCGTAGATTCCCGTCGCCACCAAGTCACCAAAGTAATTTTACTCAACTCAGCCGACAAAATAAAAGATAGTGGCGACGGTTACAAATTGGGCATGAGCAAAACGATTACCGATAAAAGTAATCGTAGTTGGTTGGATTCCGATGCCTACAAAGATGAAAAAATTCCCCTCGATATGCAAATGGGAACCGGTCAGCTAAACGCTTACCGCGCCGTCGAGCAATTCAAAGGCGGGCAATGGAAACCTTCTGCTGCCGCCGCCCCGCCCATCGGTTGGGATTATCACCAAATACAAGCTAACTCTTCAGTCGATTACGTAATAGATAAACCCTTGCAGCAGGGAAGCTTCGCCTCGATTACCCTAGCTTGGAATAGACTGGTAGAGCTAAACGATAGTAACAAAAACGAGCAGTACGATCTAGGGGAAACTTTTCGCGATCGCGGCTTAAACAACCTCGACCTTTATCTCGTTCCGGCTGACAGCAGCGACACCACCGCCAAAGTATGTGCCTCGCTCAGCCAAGTCGATAGCGTCGAACATATCTTCTGTCCCGTTCCCAAAACAGGTCGCTATAAAATTCGCGTTCAATATAGCCAGCAAGCTAACGAAGCAACTCAACCCTATGCCTTAGCTTGGTGGACGGTGCCAGAAAAATAAGAAATGAAAAAATGCTCCTGACCAGAAATAATGGGATACAAACCCCGCCCTAAAAGTGCGGTGAGTGTCAAGCAGCAAAAGAAGACATTCAGATCGATCGTCTGCCCCCTACCCAATGACTAATAACCGATAACCAATGACCAATGACAAAGATGACACCTTAGAAAATTCAGAAATCAAACGTTTAGAGCTATTTTTATACTTGACGCCAGTAGTTGGCTTTTTCCCTGCCCTCTGGAGGTTGTACAGCCGTCGAGGTAGTCGAGAACAACTGGCAGTCAGTAGATTGGCAGTGACCTTAGCATTTAGCTGGCTACTAGGTTATATTTCGTTGAGTGCGGGAGCAGATAGTTCGGAATCTTTCAGGCTACCTCTGTTATTAGTGAATAGCCTGTTTACTTCTGGTTACTTTGTGGTAAGCGTTTGGTTGATGATTCGCCTGGGGCAACATCAGCCACTCCGATTACCAGTACTCAGTCACTTAGCTGACCGAGTATTTCGCAAATACCTATCTTAATTTGCTTCTACTACCACCCGATTCGAGAGATAGTAAAAAGAAAATTATTTTTATCGATGTTAGTTGCTTTAACCTATCTAACCAGGATTGACAAGCTATTCAAGCTTTCAGTATATAAAGCACAACCTCATACTCCCCAAAGATAATTACCCTGATTTTGTACCAAAGGGTAGTAAATACTGGTATGAGTATTCTGGTTGGAAAATAAACAAGTATCTTTAGACACTTGAAATTGTTAGTGTGTGAGGAAGCCAGTGCCAACTCGAAATATCCCGGCTCTATTTTCAATGGGGCGAAAAAACACCCCGTCTTTTGTCAATCAGCCTGCTAAAGCAAACCACTTCCGTTGGCTCTGGCTTGGTTTTGGGTTGACTGGCATCGCCATGCTGTCAGCAACAGCAGGCGCTTTGCTAGCAGTATCTCTTTCCACAAAACCTTTAATGCAAAGTCAGCTTAGTGCTGAAGAGGCAGCAGTATTTTCTCAAGGTGATATTTCTAACTCTAATTTGCGCCTGCCAGAGCTAACCCGACCTGTCAATATTTTAGTTTTAGGTATCAAAACTCTCCCTTCCGATCTGGGACAGCCCGTAGACCCCGCTTTAGGATATCAGCCAGTACTCAACTCCTTTGAGGGTCTTTCCGAT
>CAZJJR010000348.1:2931-5616 GCA_964546365.1 uncultured bacterium
CCAACTCGGTAAGAGTGCGGTTTAATCCCCAGACTCGCAAGTTAGTCTTACTTTCAGTTCCCCGCGATACTCGCACTTATATTGAAGGGCATGGCGTTACCAAGATTAATGCTGCAAATGGGTTTGGTGGGCCAGCGCTCAGTGCGAGGGCTGTCAGTAACCTGCTAGGTGGGATCAGGATCGATCGCTACGTTCGCATTAACGTACTAGGTGTAGAAAAACTAGTAGATGCCTTGGGTGGAGTCACCATTTACGTGCCGCAAGACATGAAATATAAAGACGATAGCCAACACCTTTATATTGACTTTAAAGCTGGAAAACAACATCTCAACGGCGCTCAGTTACAGAACTTCCTGCGTTTCCGCTATGACGGTTTAGGAGATATCGGGCGCGTACAGCGGCAACAAATGGCAATGCGAGCTTTGGCAGAACAAGCTCTCAATCCGGCCACCTTGGGTAGAGTACCCCAAATTCTCTCAGTGATCCAATCCCACATCGATACCAACTTAACAGTAGAAGAGTTGGTAGCCTTAGTAGGTTTCGGCGTCAAGACTAATCGTGCTGACGTGCAAATGTTAATGGTGCCAGGTGAATTTAGTAATGAACGGCAATTCGACGCCAGTTATTGGCTTCCAAATCGCCGTGGAATTGAAAAATTAGTTACTCAATATTTTGATAACGAACCATCGGAAGAGCAGGTTAGTACTAGTTTCAATTCCAAAAGATTGAGAATAGCTATTAAGGATAGTACTGGTGACCCGGAAGCGGCACAAGAGTTAGCTACTAAACTCAGAGAATCCGGTTATCGCAATGTATTCGTTGCTCAACCTTGGCCCGAACCCTTGGCCCAAACGCGCATTGTTGCTCAGCAAGGAGACCCTAGCAGTGCTGATGCGGTTCGCGAATCTCTCCAGTTTGGAGATGTGCTAGTGGAAAGCACTGGTGATTTAAAATCTGATATCACTATTAAATTGGGTAAGGATTGGCTGCAAAGAAAAGAATCAAATTAAAAGGGAAAGGAAAAAGAATGAAAAGTGAAGGATAAAGGATGAAGTCTGAAGGGTGAAGTAAAAAAAACCAAGTAAAAAGTTAAAAGAACTGACTTTTGACTTTTTACTTGTCCCCCTCACCCCCTCGCTTTCCTTACCTCGATTGCTGGCCAATCCATTCTTCTAAAATGGGATTAACTAACTCAGGCGCTTCGTCTTGGGGACAATGACCAACCCCTTCGAGGGGTATAAATTTTTCTACGGGAGAGAATTTAGCTAATTCTCTCCCTAAATGTATTGGTTCCCACGGGTCTTCCGTTCCCCATAAAATGATGGCAGGACAGGGCAGAATAGGTAGTAAGTCCTCAGGTAAAGGCCCTTGGGAATAGCGGGTAAAGGCTAAAAATACATCGACTGCACCGGGATCGAAAGCAGGTGCCATCAAAATGTCTACTAGTTCGTCCGTAACTGCCTCCGGATTTTTGTAGGCTTGGAGGAGAATTTTACGTACTACTTTTGGTTTGGCGAGTTGATTAAAAAATAGTTGACCGATCGATTTTAGTGCTAGTAATTTTTGGACGATGGGAGCGCCGGAACGCCTGTACCAAGGAAGAGTAGCGCGTTTGCGATCGTGCAGCATCCGCAGGGAACAATTGAGTAGCGCAACTCCTAATGCCATGTCTGGATAATCAACAGCTGTTTGCATAGCAACAATACAGCCAATGGAATTTCCCACTAAAAAAGCGGGGCTACCGACTACTTCCCGACAAAAATCACCGATTTGCTTTGCCCAAGTTTCAAAAGTATATTCGATTTCTACTGTGGGTACTGGTTTGGCGGAATTGCCAAAACCAATCAAATCAAGGGCGTACACTTGGCAGTTGTTCGCTAAAAAAGGGATGTTTTTGCGCCAATGCGCCCAAGAAGCACCAAAGCCATGTATTAAAATAACTGCTGGCCCTTGGTTACCTTGCTTTTGATAGCAAATGGGAAAACCTTGCCAAGTCCAAGTATACGGGCGTAACTTGGCTTCAACTGTACTGGTGGTTGTGGTGTTGGAAGCAGAAATGGTCATGGAATTGCTAAAAAATGCTGTTGCTTCTTACATTGTTCCTAATCTTTAGGAAAATCTGCTTCTCAAAGAGATCTGGGAAACCATCCCGTAGCAGTGTATATCAAGCAATCTAACTAAACCCGCCTCTACAAATCTACCTTCGTTCTTTCACGCCTACCTATTTACTAAATTCGGGTCTACTACCCCTTTCCCCCCTTACCCGAAAATAACAGAGGTAATTGAAGCGGATTTGCGGTGAATAGGTACTAAGTATGTCAGGATCGAGAGGGATAAAGCTTTTTGTGCGCCAAATAGGTTAACGATTTGATAACCGATGGGAGAACGGGCTTTGCCTGAGGCCGATCGGATCGCTTAAATTGTTCTTTAGCCTGTAGCAGCGACTCAATTGGTCTGATTTTTTTATTGCTGCTATTCAAGCTAAGCAAACATAGATAGTTTGATGAAAAAAAATGGGTACTTCTATTGGTAGCTATGCTCCGGATTTTGAACTACCGGGAGTTGATGGTGAAGTTCATCATTTAGCTCAATATCTAGAAAAATACCGGGCGATTGGGGTGATTTTCATGTGCAATCATTGTCCTTACGTGGGGCTATATTTGGAACGCCTCAAGCAAATTCAGA
>CAZJJR010000349.1:0-406 GCA_964546365.1 uncultured bacterium
CCTCTACGCCGGAAGTTCGCTTGGGAATGCCAATGATACTGCTACTGTAAGGCGGGGGCAAAAGATCGTTTCGGCTATCGGCAACCGAACCGATCAGCACGGTGCGATCGCGCATCAAATCGGATGGTATCCGATTTTCCAACACATCCATGACGTATACGTTTTGAAAACTAGCGGCTGGCCCCCGAAAATTTAATAATATTTGATAGCCTCTAGCATCTGTCCTGACATAACCGCCATCATTTGAACCAAAAGGAACAAATTCTACTTCTCCCAATTGCAAATTATCGGGATTTTTCTTAGCTGGTTGAGGAAAAATACCTTCTTTTTCCAGATACATGAATGCTAATTTTAGCCCCAGACTTTCTACAGTAAATACATACAGAAAATGCCGTCGGATTTTGCT
>CAZJJR010000349.1:429-5478 GCA_964546365.1 uncultured bacterium
TGGCAAATCGGTGGCGCTGACTAAACCTTTTGCTTGTAATTCTGGTGGTGGTTTTACTGCTGGCCCGCTAGCACCTCCCACAACTTTTTTGATGCCAACTAAATTAGGTGTAGACCGATACACTTGAAGTAATTCTTGATATCCTGGTTCTACAGGTAAGTCCCGATAAATATCTAAGCCGATCGCTCTGGGCTTTTGTTGTTTAATTTTATTCAGTAATTTAGCCAGAACTGCATCTTGAATCGGCCACTGTTTTAATGCTTGCAAGTCTGCTTCGCTAATTCCCACAATTACGATTCGAGGGTCAGCAGGCTCTTGGGGACGGAAACGAAATAATTGATCGTAAGCTGACCATTCTAGTGATTGCAAAATTCCGGCAAAGCGTAAAGCAATCACTATTCCAGCCACGCTGGGGGCTGTAATTAATACGCCCCGCCATTCCCAAATTTGCCGCTTCAGCTTTGACCACATAAAACTTTATCAGGCTGGTAATTGGTAGTGCTCGATCGCAAATAATAATTACTTAATTACTTGCTTACCGTGCAGCAGTCAACTAGGGGTTTGTCAACTAACTCATCTAATCCCGCCGACTTCAAGAGTTTTTCCCACTTAACTGTTAAGGTTCGAGCGTTTGGATTTGTACGAATTAACTCGGCTAAAGAGGAAAGTGAGTCGTGCCAAATACCAGCTTCTGCATATACGGCTGGGCGATCGTTTGGTGCTACGCTCTCTAGCTTTTGCGCTAAATCATTCGCTTCCACTCGCTCGATCCATCCTTCTACAATAGCATCCCCGCTTCTGTCTCCAGAGTCGTTGGCATTTGTATCGCGGCAAACCATTCGGAAGAACCAATGATAAGTTTCCCCCACTTTTAATGGTGGTAAGTTGCTGTTTTGTAAGTTGACGCTAACTACACCTGTTGCCATCGGAACAGTAAAGGTTCTTTTTTGCCAAGTTGACTCGTCTTTGCCATAACGCACCTCCAATTCCAACGCTTTTGCCGTAGATTTAGGTATATACCAATACAACGTTGGGTAATCTTGGGTAGTGAATGCCAAGTTATTGGCAGGCATCAAGGACTTGAGAAGTTCGGCATTGTCTAAACAGATACCTCGCGACGCACCTCCCAAGGTTGAAGTAGGGGCGTCCCGGTTAGGGGGTACGTAGGTTTGACTGATTTGCCAACCGTTGGGGTATTTTTCGGCAAAGGTTGCCTGTCGATCTCCCGCTTGTACTTTTGTTGGCAAGTTCGTGATAGTAAGGATACTTAAACTGAGAGTTGCGGTCAGAGTAGTAAGGGTAAACGGTAATTTAATCCAATCCATAGTACGTAAAATTGCATCTTGAGCAATTGACTATTAACGGTGGTAAGTTGTTTCGCCCATAGCGATTGATGAATGTATTCTTTCTCAGGCAGCTGATTTAGGGATGTAACGATGGTAAAACAGAGAGTAATTCTGTAATAATGATTTAACCAATCAAGTACAACTACTGAAATAAGCTATCATTTTTCGGATTTCATAGTTAACTTATTTAATTTTTTGACTTTCAGTATTATATTATACTTTTAATCGGATTTCCAGTTTGAGGTTACTCCTGACAACCATATGAATTTTTAGTTACTAGTAAGTTAGTCAATACTTTTAATTAGTGAAAAATTTTATCTTAGATTTATCAGTAATATTACTGATACTATCTAAACCTTAAATTTTTAGTACATTTTACTCAAAAATCAACCTAAATATATAATATTAAAATATGCTTATTTACAGAAAAATTTCGTTACTATATTTTCCGTTAAGCAGAGCGAATAGTTAATAATTTGCGAAAGATCGAAACATTTTTACGAAAAAATCAAAGAAAAATTAAGCGATTATTTATGGTATTCTAATAAATTGAAATAAAATACCCCAGAGGTAAAATATTTTATGGTTGCTAACTTTTTACCTAAATTAGCTGCCCAATTAACAGAAAAAACTTCAATTGAACTGGCTCAAAAAATTGAGTTTCATGAGATTGTCACTCCTTTAAGCGAACAGACAATTTCTACTAGTTACGTTCGTCAGGGCGAGGGCAAAACACCAATTTTATTATTGCACGGTTTTGATAGCTCGGTATTCGAGTTCCGTCGGTTGTTGCCACTGCTGGCAGATGAAAGTGAAACTTGGGCGATCGATCTGTTGGGTTTTGGCTTTACCGAAAGAATACCCGCCCTGAAAATCAGCCCAAATGCGATCGCCACCCATCTGTACTATTTTTGGAAAACCGCGATCGAGCAACCCGTAATCCTAGTAGGCGCTTCGATGGGAGGCGCAGCAGCAATTGATTTTACCCTCACCTACCCACAGGCAGTAAAAAAGTTAGTGTTAATTGACAGCGCGGGAATGACCCAAGGGCCAGCCATTGGTAAATATTTGTTTCCGCCTTTAGGTTATTTAGCTACTTCATTTTTGCGAAATCCAAAAGTCCGGCAAAAAATTAGCATTAACGCTTACTTCGATGAAAAATTTGCCTCTTTAGATGCTCAACTATGTGCTGCATTACATTTACAAATGCCTGGTTGGAACGAAGCATTAATTACTTTTACTAAAAGTGGTGGTTATCAGGCATTTGGCGATCGACTTTCCCAAATCAAGCAGCCAACCTTAATTTTATGGGGAGACAAAGACAAAATATTGGGTACGGTTGATGCAGAAAAATTTGCCAAAGCAATTCCTCACTCTCAACTAATTTGGATTGAAAACTGCGGTCATGTTCCACATCTAGAAAAACCGCAAATCACTGCCCAACACATTTTAGATTTTTGCGGTGAAGTAGAAAAATAATCAGACAAACGCGGAGAAAATTTTGGCGTGGACGAAAGAAAAAAGAGGTACTTGTGTTTATCAAAGCAGCTTAGAATAACTATTTACTTCCGAGTAATTACGGAAGAAGTGATAATAAAATCAGCAAAAATGGGTAATTTGGATCGTAGAAGGGCGAGTCTTTTCACGGAAAGTACTTAAGTCCTGAACGTCCCATCCAATGAAAAGGTATCCATTATGAGTACTGTTCTAGTTGTAGAAGACTCTTACAGCCAACGGGAGTGCATATCACATCAACTAAGATGGAGTGGACTAAATGCGATCCAAGCAAGTGATGGAGTCGAAGCACTAGAACAAATTCAGCGTAATAGCCCTGACTTAGTATTACTCGACATCGTGATGCCTAGAATCGATGGTTACTATGTTTGTCATTTGCTGAAAACCAATCCGGATACTAAAAACATACCAGTAGTATTTTTAACTTCTAAACCACCGCATCTTGCACTTGAATGGGGTATCCAATACGCAGAAGCTTACATCGGTAAGCCTTGGCATCCCAAAGAATTACTTGCCACTATCAAAAGAGTGTTAGAAAATGCCAAAAATTTTTCCCATCAATCTACTTCCGATGCTTGGACAGAGTACGGCATTTTAAACCTCAACTTAATTAAATTATACGAATGCCGTGCTGATGTGTGGACGAAATATGGTTTACAAGTTACCAAATTTTATGAATATGCTTTAGCTGCTTTTGAACAAGCGCTGATCGTCGATCCTCATCACTATCAAGCAGCTAAGTATCGAAATAATTTACAAAAGCAGTGGGCTATTTTGTTAGAAAAGTTAGCTCAAACTAAAGCTTGCCAAGTATGTAAATATTATCATGGTAGAGATGGTATAAATTGTGCGTTGTATCCTTTTGGCCCTAACCAAGAACATTGTCGTGACTGGGAATTTAATTAAATTTAATTTGTCTCAAACTGTCGCCATTCTAATATGTTGACTGGCACGTTAAACCAGGGATTATTTGGCTCTGGTATTTTTACTTTAATTACTTTTAAATAACTCGGGTCGGCTTCGATCCATGTTTTATTTCCTATGTAAGCTAAGGTGTGAACGCCATCCAATGTTACGGCGATATCACCTTTTTGGATTTGGGAATGATTTAGTTGGTTGATACTCTCAGTTTTCAATAAAAATTTGGTTAGATTTCTGTATTCTTTTCCTAAAGCTTCAGCGGAAGTATCGTACCACCATAAAGAAAAGCTTCCCTTGATTAGTTTAGGATTAAAAGATACTAATCCTTGTTTTAAATTAGCATTTATCAAACCTCGCCGAACTAAACCGGAGCAGTCAATCCCAAATTTGTTTTCACCACCCCAAACATAAGGTGAACCTTCATAGTAATTGAGTTCTTTTACATAAGCTTCTCGCAACGTATTTCCGCTTACTGAGTAGCCTGGAAATATGATTATGGCACTAATAATCAAAGCTAAAAAAAGACAGAAAAAACGAACAAATTTCTGTTGCCAAAATAAAAGTATTGCACCTAGCCAAAGGAAAACAGCAAAGAAAACTATTGCTAATCGAAAAATGCCGTAACTTATCGGGTAACAAAGCAGAACGACTAACAAGAACCAAGCCCAACACCAAATGGCAAATAAGTAACGCCGCTTAAATTTTATTAATGGCATTCTTCTGTTTGAGGATTGCATTCAATTGATTGAATTTGCTAGTACTGAGCGACCTTTGATATCGCAGTTCCTAATTACCGATCGATCCTTAACATTTGATTTTTTCGCACATCTTTTGCTCTAGTCGATCTAACAGACTGTCTATATCGTTGCCAACTCGATCGAAACAATCAGGGGGTGGGGGTTCTGGTTCAAACTGAACGAGTTTAATTTGACCGTTTCCTATACCGATAATGAGAACTTCTTGTTTGGGATTATGAGCATCCAAAATTCCCAAAATTTCTTGCAGTTGATTATCAACTTTGCTGTTTAGCGCTTCGATAGCGTGTCTCGGGCAATATACGAAATGAGGTTGCGGTTCCAAATCGATTCCCAGAGTCTCGTTGGTTTCTCCTCTTTCTTGAAGTAATCCCCAAGCTAAAGCAGCTAACTCTTGCTGGTTTTCTTTCACGAATTCATTCAACTGACGACGCCAGTTATTTTCACCCCGATCGGGCTGGACAGTCTCAAACATCATATCTGGTCTAGATTCTATCGTTGCCAATACTATT
>CAZJJR010000350.1:0-5472 GCA_964546365.1 uncultured bacterium
GAGAATGGGAAAAAGCGCAACAGCAATTACAGCTTACCAACACCGAGTGGGAAAAAGCTCAGCAGCAAGCGCACTTAATTCACGTTGCTTGGGAACAAGCACAACAACAAGTTCATCACCTTCACCTAGCGTGGGAGCAAGCACAGCAACAAGTGCAGCACATCCAAACGTCGTGGGAACAAGCACAACAACAAGCACACCAACAAGCTGAGCGATCGCAATCTCAGCTAGCACAAATGCAAACTGAATGGCAGCAATCCCAATCTCAATACCAACACTTACTAACTCAGTGGGAACAAATCCAAAATCAACTACAAGTTACTCATGCAGAACTCCAACATTCACGCACCATAATTAATCACATGGAAAGCAGTAAATTTTGGAAAATTAGAACAGCATGGGTTCATTTCAAGCAGGCAATTGGTTTAAGTAATAATATTGAAAAACAATGAAAAAACTGGTCAAGAATATCGTTAAAAAAGGACAAATTACCCGTTTGAAAGAAACTGAAACTGAAATTCCTCAGCCAGAAGATTTGTTTGTCGAAGAAGTGCCGACGGGAGATTTACTGGGTTGTTTGGATGCTCCGACTATTAATGAAATTAACGTAAACGGTAACTTAACCGTTGTTGGTTGGCTTTGCAGCAGAAATGTTCGCATTCAATCTCTTTTATTATCGAGAGATGACTTGCCAGAAGATCCCATCACTTACGGTTTGCCTCGACCAGATGTAGCACAAGTATTTCCCGACGTGGCAAATGCTGGCTTATCTGGTTTTAGATGGAATATATTTTTAGACCAGAGCTTTTCTGGAAATATCATTATTAAAATTTCCGCAGTACTGGAGAACGGGGAAAAAGTTGGTTGTTTTTACCGGCGCATTACTATTAATCTTCCTATTCCAGAACACCCTAAAAAAATTAATGCCTACATAGTTGTTTACGGTGCTATCAAAAAAGCGATAGCCGCCTACCAACACGGACGTTTATCAGCGTCTCCTCTTGAGTGGATTCGCAAATTTCGTCTTTATTACCAAAAATTAAAAGCTAATCCGGCAATTGCGATCGAAAGTCTCAGCGTCACCCATCCTTGGCAAATGCAAGATGCTTACCAAAGATGGCTCGAAACAAATCGCCTCACTCCTAAATTGTTATCGCGGATGGCAGAAGATGCGGAAAAATTAAAAACCGTCGGCAAAAAAATTAGTATTATCGTCCCTACTTACAACACTCCCGCTCAATTTTTGCAGGAGACGATCGATTCTGTCACCAGCCAAATTTATCCAAATTGGGAACTTTGTTTGGCTGATGATGCTTCCACTCAACCTCATGTTAGAGAAATTTTAGAACGATCCAGCGCTGCTGATTCGCGAATTAAAGTAACTTTTAGGTCGCAAAACGGTCACATTGCAGAAGCCACTAATTCGGCTTTAGATTTAGCTACTGGTGAATATATTGCCCTGTTAGATCATGACGATATAATTTCACCAGATGCTTTATTACAAGTTGCCGAATATATCAATAAATATCCCGATGTAGATTGGATTTATACCGATGAGGATAAAATAGATTCAACAGGACGCCACTACGATCCGCAAATGAAGGGTGACTGGAGTCCGGAGATGCTGCTCACCCACAACTATACTCAACATTTTACGGTGATTCGTAAAAGCTTGGTCGAGCGAGTAGGGCGGATGAGAAAAGGTTTTGAAGGCGCACAAGATATCGATTTATATTTACGGGTAAGCGAACACACGACGGCTGACAAAATTAAGCATATTCCTAAAGTTTGTTATCATTGGCGATGTCATGCGGAAAGTACCGCTTCCGAAGGTACTCAAAAACGGTATGTATTTGATAGTGCTTATCGCGCGATCGCAGAAGCGATCGAACGCCGAAATCTAAAAGCTCAACCTTTTTTACCTGCGATCGCCCAAAAGCACGGTTTGTGCTTGCATCAAATTAAGTGGGATGACAGTTTGCTAGCAGAAAATCCCGTGACGATCGTCATTCCCACCAGAGACAGAGTAGAACTATTAAAAAAATGCGTAACTAGTTTAGAAAAAACCGTAAATCCCCGTTACGTCAAACTAATAATCGTCGATGATGGTTCTCAAGAAGCGAAAACTCTTGCTTATTTCCAAGAATTAGAACAAAATCAAATTTTTCAATGTCGAGTTGTTAAATCGGGACGGACATCTGGCTCATTTAATTATGCCCGATTGATGAACTTAGGCGCTAAATATGTTGAGACGCCTTATATGCTTCATCTCAACAATGATATCGAAGCGATCGCACCAGGTTGGTTAGAAGATATGGTGGGATGGATGTCGATCGATGGCGTCGCCGTAGTGGGAGCCAAACTATTATATCCCGATCGAACAATTCAACACGCAGGCGTCATCATTGGGCCATATGATGGGCTTGCCGATCATTTATTTCATCAATTACCTCACGAAGAAATCGGCTACAATTGTTTACCTCACGCAGCACGCAACGTATCCGCAGTTACAGGCGCTTGTCTGTTAACTTCCACTAATTTATATCAAGAATTAGCCGGATTTAACGAAGAAAAATTTGCCGTTCAATACAACGATGTTGACTATTGTTTGCGCGTTTTGGAATCTGGTAAACGAGTTGTATTCACTCCACAATCAACCTTAATACATCTCACCAGCGCATCTAGAGGCAAAGAGTACGATTACACCGAACATTTGAACTTTATTAGAAGATATCCCGATTTTCGCGATCCCTTTTTCAACGAAAATCTCGATATTAATTCCATGTGGATGAGCATCAATCCTTATCAATTTTGCCATCCGGAAAGAGCCACTAAATCAAAATTATTAATAATTACTCATAATTTAAATTTAGAAGGCGCACCTTTAGTTATTTACAACTATGCCCGATACTTTGCCACAGTTGGCGGCTATCAAGTGCAAGTACTATCTTGCGAAGATGGGATCTTACGAGACGCCTATGAAAATTTAAATATTCCCGTCAAAATTGTACCTAAACCAGTACCTCTTCCAGAACAGCCGATCGCAGAATTTCATAACCACTTGAAATCTTTAGGTAATTCCCTTGAGTTGGATTCCTTCGACTTAGTAGTTGCCAACACTTTAATTACTTTTTGGGGCATTGAATTAGCTCATTTATTTGGCTTACCCAGCATTTGGTATATTCATGAAAGTTCCAATATTGAAAGAAGTATTAAAAACTTCTTTGGCGAAGCTTCCGAAGAATCCATGCGCCACTTGTTGAAAGAAAGCTATTTAAATGCCACCAGAGTTGTCTTTTGTTCTCAAGCATCCCGCAACGTCTTTGAAGGCTTGAATATTAAAGACAACTTCCGAACAATACACGGTGCAGTTCCCATTGATAAAATTGATTACTTCCGGGCTACTCACGATAAATTTGAACTACGGACTAAACATGGCATCAACGCAAACGATACAGTCATCGCGATTGTAGGAACGATTTGCGAACGGAAAGGACAACATATTTTCATCGAAGCAATTAAAGAATTACAACAACAGCTACCAGATAAGAAAGCCAATATATCTTGTTTGTTAGTTGGGGGTAACGTAGTAAGTTATCTTAATTTTATCCAAAACCAAATCAAAAAATTAGGTTTGGAAAAAGTTTACATTTTTGATAAAACCAAAGAGGTTTACGACTTTTTCCAATTGAGCGATATTTTTGTTTGTTCTAGCTTTGAAGAATCATTTCCCAGAGTGCTACTAGAAGCAATGGCATTCGAGATGAAAATTGTCAGCACCAATGTCTTTGGTATTCCGGAAATGATTTGTGATGGCAATGAAGGATATTTAGTAGATCCGGGAAATCCTCAAGCTTTGGCAAATGCCCTTCGGGAATGTTTGGAGAATCCAGAAAAGTCAGCAAAAATGGCTAGAAATGCTTATAGTAAAGTTTGCCGAATGTTTGATGAAGAATCACATTTGCAAAAACAGCTTTGGCTGACGAAAGAAGTATTATTAAAGTAACGAGTGAAATTTTTATGGTCAAAATAGAGCGGAAAGAAAGACAACCTGATTACCTAATTATTGGCGCTCAAAAAAGCGGAACAACTTCTCTGTATGCTTATCTGAATCAGCATCCGCAAGTTGTTCCAGCCGAAAAAAAAGAAGTTCATTTTTTTGACTTAAATTTTAGTAATGGCGTTGAATGGTATCGCCAGCAATTTGCGAGAATGGCTAAATCCATTTCCCCAGAAAACGAAAGCTATAGTGAGGATAAATATATCCGTGGTTTTATCACTGGGGAAGCGAGTCCTTATTACGTATTTCATCCCTTAGTTCCCCAGCGAGTTTATCAAACATTTCCTCAAGTAAAGCTAATTCTCTTGTTGAGAAATCCTGTAAATCGGGCAATTTCTCATTATTATCATGAAGTAAAATTAGGCTTTGAAAGTTTGTCTTTGGAAGATGCGATCGCGCAAGAAGAAACTCGCCTCCAAGACGAAACTGAGAAACTTCTCACTCAGGAAAATTATTATAGCTTTAATCACCAGCACTACACTTATCTCTCAAGAGGTAAATATGTAGAACAATTAACAAATTGGCTGAAATTTTTTCCGAAAGAACAGATGTTGATTATTAAAACTGAAGAACTTGACAGCCAGCCAGATATGATTATGGATCGAGTATGGGAATTCTTAAAATTACCTCCTCGTCCAATCGTTCAATATGAAAAGTATAATAGTAACGATTATCCGCCTGTTGATGAAACTTTATACAATCAACTAACATCTTATTTCCAGCCTGATAATCAAAAACTCCAAGATTCATTCGGTATTAGCTTTGATTAACTCAGTTAGTAGTGAGGACTTCAGTCCTCAAAAATTAAAAAGGACTAAAGTCCTTACTACAAACCATGATTAAATTGCCAAAATTAAAATCGAAAAATGTTGAGTTGATTTATGCGAATAGCATAAAAGTTTTAGTCATCATTGTCTTAATATTAGGTATCTTTTTTCGGTTCGCCAATTTAGATAAAAAAGTGTATTGGGGAGACGAAGTTTTTACTTCATTTCGGATTGCTGGCTATACGATACAAGAAGTTATTCAAGATGTTTTTGATAATCAACCAAAAACATTTAAACAGTTACAGCACTATCAACAACCTAATAATGAAAGAAATATTACCGATACTATTAAATCTTTAGCGATTGAAGATTCGCAACATCCGCCATTGTATTATATAATTGCCTATTATTGGGAAAAATTCTTGGGTTCTGATTTAGTAATTAGAAGAAGCTTACCCGCCTTAATTAGTTTATTTGTATTTCCTTTTTTATATTTACTCTGTTTAGAATTATTTGCATCGCCCATCATGGGATGGATAGCAATGGCAATAGTAGCAGTTTCACCTTTTCACGTACTGTACGCCCAGGAAGTAAGGGAGTATAGTTTGTGGACTGTTACCATTTTGCTATCAAGTTGGTTATTGC
>CAZJJR010000351.1:0-5448 GCA_964546365.1 uncultured bacterium
CCGGGTTTCTGTTAGCAGTTATGTGTACCTCATTTACTTGGAAAGCGCTGTAAATTTAATCGCCATGAAAAATGCCTGCTTAATCTAATTTCCAGTTAAGCAGGCAGGATATATAATGAGCTGTAGATCGGTAGCAGCAAAAAATAAATCTTTAAAGCAAATAAAATGAGATAGAAGCTTTTTCGTTCTCTTTTAATCTCCGATACTTGCTATCTAGGGGTTAGTTTGCTGTGAATCTATCCTAATACTTCCTAGCGATGGATGGAAATAGAAATCTGTAAAAGTCACACAATCTTTATAAAACTTAGTTACTAATAAAGTTTTTGTGAATTGGCTAGTGGGGAAGGAACAGAAACCCGGTTTCTTGAAGAAACCGGGTTTCTAGCTTCACAAATATTGCGAACTGAACTGGGCAGTATTGTCCTACCAGATATTACCAATTACCAACATTAATTCTGATGGTAATCTTGAATTGCTTTCACGTCCATTGGTGAGGATTGCAAGCGTCCAATGGCAGCAGCAGTTGCTTGCGCGCCGGCAATGGTGGTGATCACCGGTACTTTATAAGCGAGGGCGGTACGGCGTAACAAACGGGCATCGGTGGCGGCTTCTTCGCCGGAAGGGGTGTTAAGAATGAGTTGAATTTTCTCATTTTTAATTGCGTCAACGACGTGAGGACGCCCTTCATGAACTTTCAGCACCAAATCTACATTTAAACCGTTTTCTTTCAAGACGCGACGAGTGCCGTCTGTCGCCATAATATTGAAGCCTAAATTCATTAGTTGTTTGACGACTGGCACGACGGCTATTTTATCGCGATCGTTCATCGAAACAAAGACGGTTCCCGATAACGGTAAGCGCACGTTAGCAGCTAATTCTGCTTTAGTAAATGCCTTACCAAAATCAGTATCGATGCCCATTACTTCGCCAGTAGAACGCATTTCTGGGCCGAGTAAAGTATCGGTATTGGGGAATTTATCAAAGGGCAATACAGCTTCTTTGACGGCGATATGACGGGGGAGGATTTCTTGGGTTAATCCCAATTCATCTAAAGTTTTACCCGACATGATTAAAGAAGCCATTTTCGCCAAAGGTACGCCAATTGCTTTAGAAACAAATGGCACGGTGCGGGATGCTCTGGGATTAGCTTCTAAGATGTAAACTTGGGGTGAGTAACCGTGGGCTCCGGAAATGGCGTATTGCACGTTCATCAAACCAATGACGTCGAGAGATTTTGCTAAACGGATGGTTTGATCGCGAATGACATCTAAAACGGCGGGGGATAAAGAAGTGGTGGGGAGAGTACAAGCGGAGTCGCCGGAGTGAATACCTGCTTGTTCGATGTGTTCCATAATGCCGCCGATTACTACTTTACCAGTGGCATCCGCGATCGCATCTACGTCAACTTCGATCGCATTTTCCAAGAACTTATCAATTAACACTGGTTTGTCAGGTTCTACCTGCACCGCCATTGTCATATAACGTTCCAAATCTCGATCGGAGTATACTATCTCCATCGCCCGTCCGCCTAAAACGTAGCTAGGACGAACTACTACCGGATAACCGATGCGCCGTGCAATGGTGAGTGCTTCTTCTTCCGAACGTGCAATGCCATTTGGTGCGGTTAAAAGTTTTAGTTGATGTACGATTTCATCAAACCGTTCCCTGTCTTCGGCAATGTCGATCGAATCGGGAGAAGTACCCCAAATTTTCGTACCCAATTCTGGATGTTCGGTGAGGAATTCTTGGAGAGGTACTGCTAATTTTAAGGGAGTTTGCCCGCCAAATTGAATGATAATACCAATTGGTTTTTCCGTCTCGATAATATTGAGAACGTCTTCCTTAGTTAGCGGTTCAAAATAAAGTCGATCGCTCGTATCGTAGTCGGTCGAAACTGTTTCCGGATTCGAGTTTACCATGATCGTTTCAAATCCGGCTGCTCGCAAAGCATAGGAAGCATGGCAGCAACAATAGTCGAACTCAATGCCCTGACCGATCCGATTTGGGCCGCCGCCCAAAATCATTACTTTTTGTTTATCAGATGGTCTGACTTCTGATTCGCTATTACCGATCGAATGGCCGTTTTCACCATGATCCGCATTCACTACTGATTGACCTAATTCGTATGCAGAATAGTGGTAAGGAGTGAACGCTTCAAATTCTGCCGCACAGGTATCGACTGTTTTGTAAACGGGTACGATTCCTAAACTTTGGCGATAGATTCGCACTTCATCTTCGGTGGTTTTGGTTGCAAAAGCAATTTGGCGATCGCTAAATCCTAATTGCTTAACTGCCAATAATTGCTCTTTGCCGATTTGGTTGAGAGAAGTGCGTTTGAGGAATTTTTCGGTTTCCAGCAATTCCTGCATTTTATCTAAAAACCAAGGGTCAATTCCCGTTAGTTCGTAGATATCTTCTACCGTCATTCCCATCAGCATGGCATGACGGAGAGTAAAAATCCGCTCTGGATTGGGCGTGCGTAATGAAGCGCGAATTTGTTCTAAAGAAGGCACTTTTTCCGTTTTATCGCAACCCCAGCCAGCCCGTCCAGTTTCCAAACTTCTTAATGCTTTTTGGAACGATTCTTGGAAGGTACGACCCATCGCCATTGCTTCTCCTACCGATTTCATTTGAGTAGTTAAAGTAGCTGGCGTGCCGGGGAATTTTTCAAATGCAAAGCGAGGAATTTTAGTTACTACATAATCGATGGTTGGCTCAAATGAGGCGGGAGTTTTCTTAGTGATATCATTACTAATTTCATCCAAAGTGTAACCGACAGCTAGTTTAGCGGCAAATTTAGCGATTGGAAAACCAGTAGCTTTAGAAGCTAACGCTGAAGAACGAGAAACGCGGGGGTTCATTTCAATGACGATGACTTCTCCGTTCACCGGATTAACAGCAAATTGAATATTAGAACCACCAGTTTCGACGCCGATTTCCCGAATAATTTTGATCGACGCATCCCGCAGGCGTTGATATTCTTTATCGGTTAAAGTTTGGGCTGGTGCAACGGTGATGGAATCGCCAGTATGAATACCCATCGGGTCTAAGTTTTCGATCGAACAGATAATCACTACGTTATCTGCTAAATCCCGCATCACTTCTAATTCATATTCTTTCCAGCCCAAAAGAGATTTTTCGATCAAAATTTGGGAAACCGGGCTAGCATCTATACCCACTTGGGCCATTTCTTCAAATTCTTCTTGGTTGTAGGCGATGCCACCACCCGTGCCTCCCATCGTAAAGGCTGGGCGAATAATTAAAGGATAGGAACCAATTTTGTGGGCAATTTCTTTTGATTCGTTGAGGTTGCAGGCGATGCCAGAAGGACAGACGGCAACGCCGATTTTTTCCATTGCCTCTTTAAATAATTGTCGGTCTTCGGCTTTTTCGATCGCATCTAATTTGGCACCAATTAATTCCACCCCGTAGCGTTCTAAAGCACCATTTTTCGACAAGGCTACGGCTAAATTGAGTGCTGTTTGACCACCCATTGTAGGCAGCAAAGCATCGGGGCGTTCTTTGGCGATCACTTTTTCGACCATTTCCGGCGTCAACGGTTCGATATAGGTGCGGTCTGCCGTTTCTGGGTCGGTCATGATGGTGGCAGGGTTGGAGTTTACCAACACCACCTCGTAGCCTTCACTGCGGAGTGCCTTACAAGCCTGGGTGCCAGAATAGTCAAATTCACAGGCTTGGCCGATTACAATTGGGCCGGAACCCAACAGCAGGATTTTGCGGAGGTCATTGCGACGAGGCATATTTCTGGGTTTTGAGTATGAGTATGTAAATCCCAACCATTGTAAAGAATTTCACCCAGATAGTAGAGGTTTACTTTATGGTAGTTTTACAATTTTGATGACAAATTGAAACATTGTGTAGAGATAAAGCATGAGTTGGCCGTAAAGTAGTAATTGTGGGCGGCTGTTGACAAATTTAGATCTTAAAGCAGTAGTCTTTTCGGTTAAATTTCTGTAAAAAGAAGAAGAAAAAGTTAAGGTTTTAGTCTATGCACTTTTTGCATTTAGACTTTCAGAAAGAATTTTTTTGGCGTCAAGAGTCAGAATTTAGAAGTAATTCTGCAAAGTTAGCTACTAAATTGGTACTAGAAGGCAGTTTGTCTTGTAAAAAAGATTTTTCTGACTTCAGAGTTCTCGATTTTGACTTTTATAGCGGTTTTTGCCATTAATAGGAGATGGGATATGTTGAATCTGGAAGGATTTATCTCTAGCGATCGGATGTTCGCGCCCCCCCATCCTTTAGAAGAAAATTTGATGCGCCACTTCTGTGATGTGCAAGTAACCTCTAGTGAGGAAGTGCGAGAAATTCAGTTACGCGATCGCATTCCCGGTTTGGTGAAACGGATGGTTCCTCTCAATCCTCTGACGGCTTGGGAATATTGGTGGTGCGTTCCGGGTAGGATCTTATTACCGGAAGATCGGGAATTATTAAATAGCGATCGCAACCGAGTGGAAGAGATCCTATCTCAATTGGTTTGGTTGTTGGGGGGACACTGCTTTAGCGATCGTACTCCGATGGATGGTGACTCATCCCCTTTGGATGATTGGCAGCAAGTACTGGCGTTTGTAGAAGCAACCGGAGTTAAACCAGATTTACTTGATATTGATTTTTTCCCAACTGCGATCGAACCTCGTCCGCTTTTTCCCTCTTGTAACATGAGTGACGAAATTAGAGAGGATAACGAGAATTGGGAAAATTGCGTGGCGATCGAACCCGGACACTGGCATATTGAGTTTTTTCAACTAGAACCGATCGAGGGAGGATTTGCGATCGTCCAACCCAAACAACTGTGCAGTTGTCAAATTTGGACTGGTAAACCATTTATCAAAAACGTGAAAACCGGAGAAACCATCACCCGCTATGACTTATGGGTTTCTTGTCCTCACGATCTGATTAGTCCCCTCGGTTATCACTATTAACCTGATTTCTGAATAACAGAAAAAATATCAGTAATTAGGTTGAAAAAAATAGGATAATAGGTATTTATTAGCCTGCTGTATTAAACACCAGGTTTTTTATAAAAATGATTTCGCTTTTGGAAAATAACTATGGCAGTCAATACTCCACTAAAACAAAACACACTGAGCGATTGGGCTTATTTAGCAGTAGAAAAACACTTTCACAAATCAATTAAACATGAATTAGATGTAATTGAAGACAAAGACCCGGAAGCCTTACACCAAATGCGGGTGGGAATGCGTCGTCTGCGTACTGCTGTAACCGGTTTTGCACCCGCTTTAGATTTGCCAAAAGAAGCGCAAGAAAAAAACATCGGTAAAATCGCTCGCACTCTCGGCGAATTACGAGATTTAGACGTGCTGCAAGAAGCGCTAAAAAACGATTACCAACCAGCTTTGCCAAAATCAGAGCAAGCAGCGATCGAAACGGCATTAGATTATTTAACAACTCAACGTCAAAAAGCTTATA
>CAZJJR010000352.1:0-319 GCA_964546365.1 uncultured bacterium
AATCCCTAGAGCAGGTTCGCAAATTGATTGCTGGGCCGGGAGTCTATATTTGTGATGAATGTGTTGACCTGTGTAACGAGATCTTAGATGAGGAACTGTTGGACTCCGGTTCGTCAGTTCCTCAAACAACCCCAAGAACGGAACAGCCCCAAAAACGCAGATCTCGCTCATCTCATCTCTCTCTGCATCAAATCCCCAAACCCAGAGAAATTAAAAAGTATTTAGACGAACACGTAATCGGCCAGGATGAGGCCAAGAAAGTTCTCTCAGTAGCGGTATATAACCACTACAAGCGTCTGAGCTTTCAGCAGGCTAAAAA
>CAZJJR010000352.1:333-5428 GCA_964546365.1 uncultured bacterium
AAAGTTGGCCAGGATGATGCAATAGACATCCAAAAGTCAAATATCTTGCTGATGGGGCCAACAGGTTGTGGCAAGACCCTTTTGGCTCAAACTTTAGCTAATATCCTGGACGTGCCGTTCGCTGTGGCAGATGCTACTACCCTTACGGAAGCTGGCTACGTGGGTGAAGATGTGGAAAATATCTTACTACGACTGCTTCAGGTGGCAGACTTCGATGTAGAAGAAGCCCAGCGAGGAATTATTTATATCGATGAAATAGATAAGATTGCCCGTAAGAGCGAGAATCCTTCGATTACGCGGGATGTCTCTGGGGAAGGGGTACAGCAAGCTCTGCTGAAAATGTTGGAAGGAACAGTCGCCAACGTACCTCCTCAAGGTGGGCGCAAGCATCCTTACCAAGACTGCATTCAGATTGACACCAGCAATATCATGTTTATTTGCGGTGGTGCATTCGTTGGTTTGGAAAAAGTGGTAGAGCAGAGAATTGGTAAAAAGTCAATGGGCTTTATCCAAGCTGGGGAACTTATATCTAAGGACAAGCGGACGGCTGATATTCTCAGGCACTTGGAGCCAGATGATTTAGTTAAGTTTGGTATGATTCCGGAGTTTATCGGTCGGATACCAGTAGTGGCAGTAGTCGATCCGTTGGATGAAGATGCTCTGACAGCTATCTTGACTCAACCGCGCAATGCGCTGGTGAAGCAGTACCAAAAACTGCTGAAGATGGATAACGTGCAGTTGGAGTTCAAGCCAGATGCGATTCGAGCGATCGCGCAAGAAGCATATCGCCGGAAAACTGGTGCCAGAGCGCTGCGAGGTATCGTGGAAGAGTTAATGCTGGATGTGATGTACGAGTTACCGTCTCGTAAGGACGTGACTCGCTGCACGATCACTAAAGAAATGGTAGAAAAGCGATCGACTGCCGAGTTGTTGGTACATCCTTCCTCACTACCAAAACCCGAATCTGCTTAAAATCGATTTTCAATCAGCCAATTTGATATTTTAATATTAGACTTTAGATTTTAGATTGCGGCCAAAAATCGAAAACTAAAGTCTAAAATTGTTTAGTTATTGATCGAGTTTTAACAGTTAGCCGAAAAACCATTAATCAATCAAAACTAACCAATAACTAGTCACAAATGACAAATAACAAATGACCGATAAAAAATGCCATTAATTCAGATTCGTGGTGCAGATCATTATTACGAGTGGATTCGCTCGTCTGAAAATAGCAAAACTAAGCCAGTAATGGTTTTTTTACATGGTTGGGCTGGTTCTGGTAGGTACTGGGAAAGTACCGCTCAGGCATTAGCAGAAGAGTTTGATTGCTTGCTGTACGACTTGCGAGGCCTGGGAACTAGAATAAGAGGCTCCGGCCTCCTTTTCGGACTAAACTTAGTGACATTCAACCCATAAGATTATCACCAGCAACCTAACTTCAAGCAGCAGGAGGAATCCAGCGCCTGCATTTCCGGACATCTAACAAAATTCGCGAGTACAACAATAGCCTAAAAATTGATTAGCTAGTACTGGATAAAGAAGCGTCACACATAAGAATAACATTGTTTAGATCCTTTAATTAATAAACTACTAAAAATTTTTGTAATTGTGGGCATAATATAGAAATAAGGCTTAGTGGCATTTTTTAAGTTTTCTTACTAGAACGGTTACAAGCCTTACTTTTTCGATTTACAATGTAAAAAAAGAAACTAATTAATGCAGTAAACGCATAGCAGTGCATCTCCCATCAAGCTAAAGTTTAATTGCAAAAGTCAACCGAGTATTAAATAACGATAAAAATGATTAATTCGCAAGACTAATGCAGCCAATTTTGATAAAAGTAATGTCAGATACCAAATCGGATTAGAAAATAACAAAGGTTACAGAACTGGTACTTCAATTAGGGCGGACATTGCCCAGAAAAACCTGCAAAACTGTAACACTTTAATACCAAATAGCATCAATCCCTGGTTGGCATTACTTAGAAAATTCACAACTATTCGCTAAGTGGGTGCTTAGTATGATTAACTCACAAACTCACGAGCTAGATTCTCTTAACCTAAATAACCTAACTAGACTGGCACAAGCTTTTCATAAAGTAAACGATCCCCTAATCGGAATAAATCATGAATTAGAGCATTTAGGAATAAAAAATACAGGTCGGATATATCACAACTTGTCAGTTCCAGAACTCGTAGAACACACCTTAGCACGCCGAGAAGGAGTTTTGGGAGCGAACGGTGCGGTTTTTGTGAAAACTGGCAAATACACCGGGCGTTCTCCTAGTGACAAATTCATCGTTGATGAACCAGAAGTTCACGATGAAATAGATTGGAATGGCGTAAATGTGCCAATTTCTAAAGAAAAATTTGATTTACTTTACAAGCGAATGCTGGCTTACGTGCAAGGTAGAGACTTGTATGTTTTTGATGGCTACGCTGGTGCAGATACTAACTATCAATTAAAAGTTAGGGTAGTTAACGAACTAGCTTTCCAAAATTTATTTGCCCATCAACTTTTTATCAGACCAAATTCTCCTGGTTTTCAACATCATCAACCGGACGTAACTGTGATTGCCGTTCCCGGTTTACAAGGAGACCCAGATATTGATGGAATTAACAGCGAAGCATTTATCGTACTGAGCGTGCAAAGAAGGCTGGTTTTGATTGGCGGTTCTCAATACGCTGGTGAAATTAAAAAGTCCGTTTTTTCATTCATGAATTATTTGATGACAAAACGGAATGTTTTGCCGATGCACTGTTCTGCTAACATGGATGACCAAGGCAATACAGCTTTATTCTTCGGTCTTTCCGGTACTGGTAAAACTACTTTATCTGCCGATCCCAATCGCCGTTTAATTGGGGATGACGAACATGGTTGGTCTAATGATGGGATCTTCAATTTTGAGGGTGGATGCTATGCGAAAACTATTCGTTTATGTAAGAAAAACGAACCGCAAATTTGGGAAGCACTGCGCTTTGGCTCTTTAATTGAAAATGTAATTATCGATCCGGAAACGAGAGAGCCAGATTACAATGACGACAGCTTAACTGAAAATACCAGAGCAGCTTATCCAGTTGATTTTATTCCTAATTGCGTAATACCTGGAATAGGCGGTCATCCAAAGACAGTTATTTTCTTAACTGCTGATGCGTTTGGGGTTTTGCCACCAATTGCTAAGTTAACAAATCGGCAGGCAATGTATCACTTTATGTCCGGTTATACTAGCAAACTAGCTGGTACTGAAAGAGGTGTGACGGAACCGCAAGCTACTTTTTCATCTTGTTTTGGTAAGCCATTCTTGCCACTTTCTCCTACTGTTTATGCGGAAATGCTTTATGACAGAATCATTGCTTATGATGCGGATGTGTATCTGATCAATACAGGTTGGACGGGTGGCGGTTATGGTGTGGGTCGTCGCATCGAAATTTCCCAAACTCGTGCTATGGTATCGGCGGCGCTTAATGGCGATTTAAATCATGTCAAATTCCATCACCACCCGATTTTCAAGATTTTAGTACCTGAAACGGTTCCGGGAGTTGATAGTGATATTTTAGATCCGCAAAAGACTTGGAGCGATCGCGCAGAATACGAAAAACAAGCAAAAGCTTTGGCGCGGCGGTTTGTCGCAAACTTTAAGCAATTCAACCGAGTTCCGCAAGAAATTATGGAAGCAGCCCCATGCGTTGATTAAGGTTGAGTTTGGCGAAATTTGAATTATTAGTAGGGTAAGCAATGCTTACCCTATTTTTTGTTTGTAGTAAGGACTTTAGTCCTTAATTTTGAGGACTGAAGTCCTCACTACGAACTGGGTTTCTGAGTCAAGTTATGCAAATAGTTTTAGAATGGGGAATGGTCGCTTGATGAAAGTGCTGATTACTTTATTTGGTTGAATTAGGTTGGGGGTGCAAAAGCGGTGGGCTTAAAGCTAGAAAATGTGATTCCTTGGGGACGCTCTCATGAGGAATATATCAGAATGTTCGACTTGAAACCAGATGAGCTTCCACTAAGGATTTTAGATTGTGCTGGTGGCCCTGCTAGTTTTAATGCTGAGATGACGCAGTTAGGATATAGTGTAACATCTTGCGATCCGATTTATCAGTTTGATGCAGATGAAATTGCAGAAAGAGTTGACGATACTTATTCAATAATAATTGATGGGGTTAAAGAAAATTTAGATTGTTATGTTTGGCAAGATATTTCATCTCCAGAAGAATTGGGTAAGGTGCGGATGTCTGCAATGGAAAAGTTTTTGGCGGATTTTTCGCAGGGAGTGAAAGAGGGACGTTATTTAAGAGATGGGCTGCCAGTTTTGCCATTTAATAGTAAGCAGTTTGATTTAGCTTTGTGTTCTCACTTTTTGTTTAGTTATTCGGAACAACTTTCCGAAACTTTTCATTTGGCTTCTATTTTAGAAATGTGTAGAGTTGCTAAAGAAGTGAGAATTTTTCCTATTTTGAATATATCGGGGGAAATGTCGCCATTAGTTGAACCCGTGATGAAGAAATTGGAAATGCAAGGATACACTGTGGAAGTCAGACAAGTGTCTTATGAATTTCAAAAAGGGGGCAACCAAATGTTACGGGTATGCCCACCAATGTGAAGTTTATTTGCTGGCTTCTTCTTCGATGGGGATCAGGTAACAGCCGTTAATTCGCCAACTTCCATCGGGTTGTTGTTCCATTAAATAAAGAGCTCGAAGGGGTACTCCGTTGGGATCGAGTAATAGGACTGGCTGACCTAAGTCTCCGTTGACGATCGCGATATCGTCAAATACTACCGATCGAGGACGATATACTGCTGGGTAATACGTCCTCACCATCTGCATGAAATTGTCCGGGGTTTTGAATGTCGCCTGAATTCCCGGACTAGCAAACTCGAATGCCGCCTCTGCGTCGTCATTTTGAAATGCTTGCAGTTGGCTTTCGATCATACAGCGGATGGCAACGCGATCGCTATCTGTAATTTGCATTTGCTTTACCTTTTTACGTGGAGCTATCTTAACTAACTACTGTAATAAAATTATAGAAAAGCTAGTACCGAATGGGTAGCGGTAGAAATACAGAAAACTTATCAATTGGTGATGTTTAGCCAT
>CAZJJR010000353.1:0-821 GCA_964546365.1 uncultured bacterium
AAATCAGCCGATAATTTCTTCAGCCAAATTAACGCCGTTTACCACGAAATTAAAGCAATGTGGGAAGTGGGAGACGTGGTATTTGTGGAAATGGATGTAGCTTACTGGCGTAAAGATGGGTCGATGATTTCCCTTCCCTGTTCCGATATTTTCCGCGTTGAAGGGGATAAATTCTCGGAATTGCGGATCTTTATGGATGTCAATCCAGTATTCAATCCCAGCATTCCCGTTCCCAGTTCGGCTTCCGTTTTAACAGTCAGCCAAGGCAAAAGAATGATTCCACCCGGTACTATGCGGCGTCACTTTGCCGAACATCCGGAAGGAAAAGAACGAGTAGCTAAGGGATATGTTCCTAAATGGGCAATTGATGGCCCGAAATGGGCAATCGGTTCGGAAAACAGTGCTAGTAATCTTTCTCCACAAGTACAAGTAGCTGCCAAGATTTCCGAATGCGTCATCCAAGGTAAATGGGAAGAACTCAAGGATTACCTAACCGATGATATATTCTACAAAGTCGGTTCCGGCGAGCCAGTTTACGGTAAACAAGCAGTAGCAGACTTTTTATCGACGCTAGTAAGAACTACTGCGAAATTCCAAAGCCATAACGTGCGGAAAATTTGGGATGAACCCGGGGTAGTGATGATCGAAATGGATGCCAACTATCTGCGTCTGCGAGATCAAAAGAAAATTAAAATTGCCTGCTCTGATATTTATCGCTTGCGAGGAAATCAAGTAAGCGAATGGCGAGTTTATGCAGACATGGCTCCTTTTTTTGAAGAAAAAAAATTTTGTCAAAACTGGGAATTAAGGCTAACAGATTC
>CAZJJR010000353.1:859-5418 GCA_964546365.1 uncultured bacterium
CTCAACAGTTACGAGCAAAAGGTAATATTAATCGGCGTTCATCTGCGTAGCCTACGGCAAGGCTATCGCCTACATCTGCGATTAAAAACCCAAATCCAATCTTTTTGCAAGAAGTTTAAAAATGTTACCACAATTCCTGGCGATCGCAAAATAGCTTCAGCCTATATCCATCAGTCACCACAATATCTTAAAAAATCTAGGGTAATCTTTTCACTCAGAAAAACAACTAGGTAAAATTATGTCACCACAAGTAGATACTGCTGCCAACGTAGCAAATTCAGTTATTAACGGTCAGTGGGAAGAACTCAAACAATATTTAACCGATGACATTTTTTATAAAGTCGGTTCCGGCGAACCAGTTTATGGCAAACAAGCGGTGGTAGACTTCCTATCTAATATGGTGTCAACTACTGCTAAGTTCCAAAGCCATAACGTGCGAAAAATTTGGGACGAACCCGGTATAGTCGCGATCGAAATGGATGCCAACTATGTACGCCTCCGCGACCAGAAAAAGTTGAAAATTGCTTGCTGTGATATTTACCGAATGAGAGATAACAAAGTGAGCGAATGGCGGGTTTACGCAGATATGGCTCCCTTCTTTGAAGATTAGCAATTTACGATCGGATTTATAGAGTTGGGTAGTTGACAAATCAATTAAAGAATTCAGAATCCAGAATTCAGTAGTCAGAATCTCAATCTAAAAATTGTGACGACTCATGAATTCTTCTCCAAGTGGGGTTTAAACCAAACAAAAACCACCATACAGGGTTATTGTACCCAACAAAGTTCCCAACTCTATAATCATTTAATCTCAGCATTATACAGCTAATCTTTTTACATTCAACCGGACTCTGATAATAATTCCGGAAAAAACACGAGAGGTATTAATTCATGTCGGAAAAATTCCTGACTTTGTTGTACAAAGCTTTTGAAAATCAGACTCTTCAAGAAAAACTAAATGAGGCTGACACGGCAGAAAAGTTTGTCAAAGTAGCCAGCGAATACGGTTATCAACTCACGCCGGATGAGTTGGGAGCGGGACTAGGAAAAATGCACTCCATTTTTGGCACTGTCGTGATGTCAATGATGGATAAATTAACCGGAGGAGCGGCTCCCCCTAATGGCAAACCAGCAGCACCAGCCGCACCATCAGTTGAAGTTTCTGAAAAAAATATCGATTTAGTCAAGCGCTTATTTTCTAGAGGTGAGGCGTTTGATTCGGAAGGCTTTATCACCTTTTTTACCGATACGCCAGTTTATCAATTCGGTAACTTTGATGTTTGCTTAGATAAAGCTTCGATTAAACAATCAGCTGACAACTTCTTCAGCCGAATTTCGGCAGTTTACCACGAAATTAAAGCAATGTGGGAAGAAGGGGATGCGGTATTTGTCGAAATGGATGTCACCTACTGGCGAAAAGATGGTTCGGTGATTTCTTTGCCATGTTTTGATATCTTCCGAGTGGAAGGTGATAAGTTTTCTGAATTGCGGATTTTCATGGATGTTAATCCGGTGTTTAATCCGAATATTCCGGTTCCTAATTCGGCTTCTGTATTTACAGCCAGTCAAGGCAAAAAATTAATGCCTCCCGGTACTATGAAGCGTCACTTTGCCGAACATCCAGAAGGTAAAGAAAGAGTGGCTAAAGGTTTTGTACCGAAATGGGCAATTGATGGCCCGAAATGGCCGATCGAATCTCCATCTACAGTTACGATCGATCCGGCTAGCAATGTCGCCACAGTCATCGTAGTGTTCTCTGTAGAACCCTCCGAACAACAACCATTGTTGGACAGGATCATGAAATATGGCGGCGGACAAGTGAAACACCAACCAGGTTTCTTATCTTCCAGCTTACATCGCAGCATAGATGGCAAGCGCGTTCTGAATTATACGCAATGGAGAAGTCGCCAAGACTACGAAGCGTTCATGAAGAATTCTCAGGGTACAAGTCCGATTGAGAGATTTGGCCACATCCCGGATATTCACATCTATGAACTAGTCGAACAAACTGTCGCTACCAAAAGTTGAATATGTCAATAAAAAGACCTAATTGCATTGCCTAAAAAAACAATAAAATTCTAGATTCTTAGCCGAATGTAAAGAAGTTGACAAGAGGGTTATAGCGTGTAAAAATTAAGTTCAAATATATCCGATCTTGTCTTACCAAAGCAAGCTAAAAATTAGCTTGAAAAATTTCAAGAGTAACGCTAAGAAATTAACTAAGTTTTGGCCGTGTAGTTAAGCAAAGTTAACAGGTAATCGCTGTTCGCTCACACCCGATTGTTTAGAAACTTTGAATTTTTGTTAAGCAGCCAGAACTAAATCGATTTAAGGATGAAAGGATGAACTCGATTAATCTTATCCATCTTTAAATTAATTGCAAATTAATTGTTTAATCTTTTTATCCTGTCTGTCAATCAATTTCTGCTGCTAACAAAAAATGGCAATAAACTTATTAGGAAGTAGCAAATCTAATGACTGCCGGAAGTAAAAGCAATAATTTTTTGCTTGCGTCTTTAATCTCTGTAGTTTCATCAGCTACTTTGGCATCTGGTGCGACAGCGATGCCTGCGACAGAAACTTCATTGTCTGAAAATTTAATATCAGCTTATCCGGAAGTTTCTGGGCGAAAAAATCAAGCCAAAAACTCTATATTAGGCGATCTAAATTCTCTAGGGGCAAATCAGTCAGTACATCAGTCCAGCCAGGTCAAAAAAGATACCGATCGAAACGATCTTGAGGTTTTAGCATCGGATGACAAAGGAGAAAGCGGAAAATTCGATCGCATTACCTCCGTATCCCTGTTATCTCAAATTCAACCCCAAGCCGAAAAAACTTCCCAGGCGGAAATTCCTTCCCCCGGTGGCGGCGAATCAAAAGTTGCTGATTCCTATCTAAACCAAACAGGAGAACTCGATCCCTTAGAATCGTTAGAAAATGGGGAATCAGAAGAAGACCCTCTAGAGCAAGTTACCTCAGTTTCCCAACTTTCCGACGTACAACCAACAGATTGGGCTTTCCAAGCATTACAGAGTTTGGTAGAACGCTACGGTTGTATTGAAGGATATCCAGACCGAACCTATCGTGGAAACAGAGCAATTACCCGCTATGAATTTGCCGCCGGATTAAACGCCTGTTTAGATCGAATTCAAGAATTAATTGCTGCTTCTTCTGGTAAACCTAACAACACCAACGTCGTTACCGAAGAAGATTTAGCCAGCCTGCGGAGATTACAAGAGCAATTTGCCACAGAATTAGCTAGTCTAAAAGGTCGAGTGGATACCTTGGAAGCTCGGACAGCTAGATTAGAAGCCACCCAATTTAGTACTACTACCAAACTATTTGGAAATGTCCGCTTTCAACTTAACTCTTATTTCGCCGGAGCAGACGACAGCGAAACCATACTTCAATACAGTACTTTTTTAGGGTTTTTAACCAGCTTTACCGGTCGAGATTTGTTAATCACCGCTTTGGCAGCTACCAACACGGAATTGCCAGAATTAACTTCTAATAATGCTGGCAGAAACGTCGGTTCAACCAGGGAAGGTACGAGCGATTTGGCTAGTCCCGGTTCTACAAATAACGAAGTGAGAATGATCACTTTGGCGTATCAATTTCCGATCGGCGAAAAGTTAAAAATCGACTTGATCGCATTCGATCGCTACCGTTTTAACCCCATTTTACTCCGGCAATTCCTTCCTTATTACTCGATTGGTGGCGGCCCTGTTAGCGCATTTTTAGAAGCACCTCCACTTTACTTTTTAGGAGGTGGTGGCGGCATTTCAGCCAGTTATGAAATGTTCGACAATACAGTGCTAACATTAACTTACTTAGGAGGAGGATTATTCGTTAACAACCCCGCTCCTAAAGGCGGCTTATTCAACGGAGATTACATTGCTTCTGCCCAAATAAATTACAATCCCAGTCCCAGGTTTTTCTTGCAGGGAATTTATCAACACGGTTACTTCGGCACTAGAAGGCTGGGTGATGCAGAAGTAGGAAATTTTGCCTTTAATAGTTCTCAATTTTTTAGAGGAAACGGATTCGTTGGTAGCGCACTAGCCAACCGCTTCGATGATGCCGGAGTCTTTTTTGAAGACGCATCTGAAGTAACTACCAATGCTTATCAACTGGGCGGATACTTTGCCATTACCCCACGATTTATTATTGGTGGATGGGTTAACTATATCAATGCCAAACTGTTAGGTAAAGGAACCGCTGACATTTGGACTTACTCAGTACAAGCAGCATTTCCCGATTTATTTAAAAAAGGAAATCTGGCTGGTTTAGGTGTCGGTATGGAACCAACGCTGACAGGGTTAAGAGTAGGCGATCGCTTCATCGGAGGATTTGAAAACGATACATCCTTGCACGTTGAAGCTTACTACAAATATCAGGTGACTAATAATATTTCCATTACTCCATCTGTGATTTGGATTACCGCTCCTAACCAAGACGCTGATAACGAAGATATCGTAATTGGAGGAATCAGAACTACGTTCAACTTTTAGTTGATTTCAACATAAGGGTTCATGCCACGAAAATAAAGATTAATTCTA
>CAZJJR010000354.1:0-5395 GCA_964546365.1 uncultured bacterium
CTAGAAAAGCTACGATGAAAGCCGCAATCCAAATAATAAGGCTTAAAGATATCAGAATTATTAAATGAGCCAGTGAACAACTAATCTGTTATAATCATGAAAATGCTGTTTGATATTATAGCGTTTCCATTTAGATAATCAGATCGATTATTTTTTGATTCGCTGCGATGTTGCGATTTTCCGTAGAAATTTGTTTGGCTGTTTGTAAATCTTCATAGCTTTCTTGACGATTGCCAATTTGGGAGCGAACTACTCCTCGATTGAAGTAAGCTTCTACAAAGTTAGGTTTGAGATTTATTGCTCGATCGAAATCGGCGATCGCATTTTGAATTTCTCCTATTTGATAGCGAACTACTCCTCGATTAGAATAAGCTTCTGCAAAGTCGGGATTGAGTGCGATCGCATAATCAAGATCCGCGATCGCATTTTGGTATTCTGCCAAAGAATAACGAGTTGCACCCCTGCTAGAGTATGCTTCTGGCAAATTAGCGTTTAAATTTAATGCTAGATCGAAATCTGCGATCGCTTCTGGATAATTTCCCATTGCATAGCGAACAGCACCTCTATTTAAGTAAGCTTCTGGTAAATGGGAAGAAAGTTCGATCGCGCGATTAAAATCAGCCATCGCTAGCTCGTAATTACCCACCGTATAATAAATAATACCTCTGCTAGAATAAGCTTCTAATAATTCTCTATTTAGACCGATTGCGTGCTGGTAATCTGCCAGCGCTTCTGAATAATTTCCTAGATATTGCTGTAAAGAACCTCGAATATAATAACTTTCCGCAAAATCAGGTCTGAGATTAATCAGATCGGTATAATCTTCAACTGCACCCCGATAATCTCCCATTTCATTAATCCGAACCAAAAATATGCGAGAGGCAGCTGACGAATAATCAGGTTCGCTACGAAGCAATGATTTATAATCGTCAATTGCTCCTTGATAATCTCCCATTTGTTCGCGAGTATAAGCTCGTTCGTAATGAGCTTTAATACATTGTGAATCGAGCATCAGCCAACGGTTATAGTCGTCAATTGCCCGTTGATATTCTCCGATTTTTCTAAAAACGTAAGCCCGGTTTTTATAACCGTCAGTATAGTAAGGTTTGAGTTCGATTAAACGATTATAATCATCAATAGCAGCTTGGTAATTTTCCATTTTTTCCCAAGCGTAAGCCCGTTTTTCATAAGCATCAGCATGGTTTGGTTTGAGACGAAGCAATTGGCTACAATCTTCAATTACTCCTTGAAAATCTTTTAACCAATCGCGAGCTTCGGCTCGTTTTTCATAAGCATCAGCATAGTTAGGATTGATTTGAATTGCTAAATCGAAATGTTCGATCGCACCTCGATAATCTAATAATTGTAAACGGACATTGCCTAATTCATAATGAACGGGTGCAACTTCTGGATGGTGGATCGCACTCTGAGCGAAATCTCCCAAAGCGCCGAAAATATCTCCTTGGCCAAATTTTGCGACAGCTTGGTTGAAGAATTCTTCGGCATTCATTTTATTTATCCTTAAAAATTAATGGCTGATGTTTTTTAGGGATGTAATTGATGATTCGATGTTATCGAATTTAATCAGATGTTGCTATCCCGAACGATCTCTTTTGAATATTGTCGGTATTTTTCTATTGCTTGTTGATATAGGGGTAGATTTCCTTCTTGTCGATAAATTGATGCTGCCATTAGCAAATCTGCGATCGCTCCCCGCCGATCTCCCATAAAATAAAGGAGATGCGCCCGTTTGGAACGGGCGTCACCGTCTTTGGGATTGATTTGAACTGCTCGATCGCAATCTGCCTTAGCTGCGTTCGCGTCTCCAGTTTTAATCAGGGCGATACAGCGATGGCTATAAGCTTGGTAATTGCTCGATTGTCGCCGAATCGCCTCATTAAAATTCGCGATCGCATCTTTATAATCCCCATTGTCCAGTCTTTCTAATCCCCGATCGTAAAAATACTCCGCCGTTTTCTGATTGACGAAGATACGGAGATTTTGGCTTTGACAAGCAGAGAGTATTCCGCCACTGGCAAAGAGGATTGCTAAAGACGCGATCGCTCTAACAAGAGAATTCATTTATCCAACTGAAATTAAAGGTTCTTCCACCATCTTACTCGCTTCCAAAACTTGTTGTCTTGCCCATTTATCGGCAGCCAAAATATCATCTAAAGAAGGATTTGAACGATTATCTACTTGATGTTTATCGCACACCAATTCAATACAACGGGGAATATCCAAAAAGCGAATTTTTTCCTCCAAAAATAGCGCCACTGCCTGTTCGTTCGCCGCATTCAACACCGCAGGCATCGAACCACCCG
Source organism: uncultured bacterium (assembly GCA_964546365.1). Classification (GTDB taxonomy): domain Bacteria; phylum Cyanobacteriota; class Cyanobacteriia; order Cyanobacteriales; family Aerosakkonemataceae; genus DATNQN01. Next base: position 2,325 of record CAZJJR010000354.1, read on the forward strand.
CCCGACCAGCCGCATAAGCTAACTGCATACAGGGATATTTTTGATGATCTGGTTCTCTAAAAGTTAAATTGCCAGCTTTAACTAAATCTAGCCTTTCCCAATCAGTATAAATTCGTTCCGGCCAAGACATGGCATAAAGCAAAGGCAAGCGCATATCAGGCCAACCCAATTGAGCTAAAACTGAGGTATCTTGCAATTCAATTAAAGAGTGAATGATGCTTTGGGGATGGATGACAATATCGATATCATCGTAATCCATACCAAATAGAAAATGCGCTTCAATTACTTCCAAACCTTTATTCATTAAAGTGGCAGAATCGACGGTAATTTTGCGACCCATCGACCAGTTAGGATGCTTCAGCGCATCTGCCACCGTTACTTCTGGCAACTTGTCCACCGGCCAATCTCGAAAAGCACCGCCGGAAGCTGTTAGTATAATTCGGCGCAGACCACCTGCGGGAACTCCCTGGAGGCACTGGAAAATTGCCGAATGTTCCGAATCTGCTGGTAATAATTTAACGCCGTGTTTTTCGATCAGGGGGTTGACTACTGGCCCACCAGCAATCAAGGTTTCTTTATTTGCCAAAGCGATATCTTTACCAGCTTCAATAGCTGCAATGGTAGGTAGCAACCCCGCACAGCCTACAATGCCGGTGACGACTGCTTGTGCGTCGCCGTACCGTGCCACTTCAATTACACCCGCTTCTCCCCCCAGTAAAATCGGTTGGGGATCGAGGTCAGCGATGGCTTGTTTGAGTTCTGGTAACTTATTTTCATCGCAAATAGCGGCAATTTGGGGTTTAAACTGCCGAATTTGCTGCGCTAGCAATGCTACGTTGTTACCGGCAACTAATCCCACGATTCTAAATTGGTTGGGATACTGTGCAACGATATCGAGAGTCTGAGTGCCAATGGAGCCAGTGGAGCCAAGAAGTGTTATCGCTTTCACAATTGCTTAATTATCTCGTCCCCATCAACTATAAATTGCTTGGGATACATATTGCACTTTGAGAGGAAACCTCAGTCAAGAAACCCGGTTTTTGAGAAAAACTAGGTTTTTGGCTCTCCGACAACCAATCGAAATTAATTTGGTAGACTACTGGGTTAGCAATTTTACCTATATCAATAGGAAGATAATTATCACAAAATCAGGCATTTAGGTGTTCATAAAGATACAGAAAGCTTTAATTTATGTCAAGATTTAGTGAAATTTTGGCTGGCTCGATTTATGCTTACAAGATATCGGGGTGCAAAATCCGATCGAATCATCTCTTAGCCCTGGTTTAGTTCGGTTGCGTCAGTCTTAAATTTGCTGGCCATGCACTCAGTTATTTATGCTTTTTCCACCTAAACAAGTTGATTGGGTTTTTGCGTCAAACCCAATAAATCTTTTTTCAAGAATCTCAAAAAATCAATTTCCCCCCGTTGAGTAAAGTCAACTCAACCAAATCTACTTAGCTATTTTTTTACCACATTTTATAGAGCAGGTTTGCCATGACACAAGAATGCGCTGCCCGTTTTTTCAAAGCCATCCAAAAAGACGAAGATCTAAAAGCTAAACTCAAAGCAACTAACAATCCAGAAGCTTTTATCAAAATGGCTGAATCACAGGGCTATCACTTTTCGATCGAAGAATTACACGCTCAAATCGAACGGATGTCTCCGGAAGAAGTAGCTTCCACGATCAATCCAGGAATTGGCCCTCGTCGGCATCTCGTACCGAGATAGTTGGTACTTTTTACTTTTAAATATAAAAATCGGATCGATCGATCCGATTTTGTTGATTTTTTTTGGTTAATATTCGCTAATATAGCGATCCTAAATGAATTGCGAACAACTAAACCCCTCCCAACCCTCCCCTTGGTAAGGGGAGGGCTAGGGAGGGGTTGATTACTTAAATAGGATCGCTATATATTGACTTATACTTACGTTTCCAATATAATTGCCAAAATTTTTTAGATTACGGGTTAATCAGGGTGGATATCATTATTATTTTTGCTGAAGTTACTTTGCTTGCTTTATTTTTTTATTTGTTTAACTGGGTATTCGGCTTAATTTGTCAGCAATTGACGGGTATTCCTTGGTTAAAAGAAGGAACTCAAAGTATCAGGATTTTAAGCCGTAGTATCAGGCTAATTTCATTAAGGCTTTGTATAGTCGTTTGTTTAGCTTTAATTAGTGTCAATGGATGGCTAATTTATCAAGGTGAAAATATTCAAGAATATCAATTAAATTTAATCCGCAGTATACCCGCTCAATTTTGGCTCGATATTAGTACTGCTATCGCCAAAAGTATTATCCTTCTTATCTTAGTAGGATTTCTCATTAAACCCCTGCATAAATTCATCAATTTAGCGTGCGATCGCACTAAAGCATCTGGTAAGATCTCCGCTAATAACGAAACAATAGAAAAATTTTTTAGAAACTTTAAAATTAATTTAACTAATAGTATTTGGTTGCTGGTATTTATCTGGTGCGCCGAATTTTTATATTCACCAGCAGTTATTATTACTAATCTTTACACGGCTTTTAAAATTTATATAATTATTGCGATCGGCTTGCTTTTTATTCAAGCTATTTCGGCCATTGTCGATACTCTGGATGCCATAGCTATTAAATACTCGCGTTCTTATAAACTGCTGCACTATTACGATAGTTTTCGTCAACTAATTCCCTTAGCTAAAAAATACCTAGAGTATGTTAGTGATGTCGGGATCGCAACCATCGTTGTATCGCAAATAAATGCGATCGCTGGAATGGCAATTTATGGCCCAAGGATAATTCAAATCATCACCATTTTCTTTTTTAGCGGTCTGTTAGTACAAATTACCCATTTAGCGATCGAAAAGCTTCTCCTGGAAAATAAAACTCTCTCCGATCTCCAAAAACAAAGACGCTTAACTATTATTCCGCTAATTCAAAGCTTTCTGAAATATCTCATTTATTTTACTGCTGGTATTGCCGTATTGAAAAATTTGAATATAGACCCGACACCTATTTTAGCAGGTGCGGGTATTGTAGGTTTAGCGGTTGGTTTTGGGGCGCAAAACTTAATTAACGATATGGTTTGC
>CAZJJR010000355.1:0-5361 GCA_964546365.1 uncultured bacterium
GTCGCTCGCTTCAAACAGTTGGCGTCTTAAAACCTCAAACTTCCAATTTTTATCGGCTTGGCTCAAAGGGGAGGAAAAGCGCTGGCTTGACAATTGGGTTTCTGGTTTGTAGCAAAAGCAGACGTTACATGAAACCAAACTAAAGATAAGTCTGCATGGTAAGTAGTAAGGCTATTTACATGCTAATACTTTTTTGGATGATGACGCATGCATCTATTTTTAAAAATTTGCAGTTGAATTAATGATTCTTGAAGTAGGTCAGCCCACAATCTGCAATCGCTTAAACTAATATTTATATGATCACTTTCACATTCTTCATATGGTTGAATCGCGTGCACGCATTCATCTAGTGTATGATTCAACGCTTCAGCACCTTCAAAAATATACTCTCTAGCCTTTTCTATGTTCTTCCTAGCTGAGTTAATATGCTTTGTTAGTGGTTCAATTAACGATAATAGATATTTTCCGAGTATTTCCGTTCCTGTCTCATTGGCATTTTTGGCTACCCCCTCGAAGCAGTGCATATGATTTACTATCGAGAATATGCCAATCACTTCACTTTCTATATCTTCCAGTATTTTTTCTAGCGGCTCTACTTTATTTTTTAAACCAAAAAAAACTAGCGATTCGGACGGGATTGAGCGAGATAGGTAAAACATTTCTTTTTCTTCATTGATCACAGGATGATCTCCGAAAAACTTCCCTGCCAAAACCACCCACGCAACAGAAGATATAGCTCCCCCATCTATTGTTGGCACAATTACAAAGCTATCCCACAAGTTTGTCATAACAAAATACTTAAGGTCACTAAAATTTACAGGCTTAACTGCTTTCGTCAATGCTTGAATTGTTTCAATGAAAGCATATTCCATTTCAGTTAAGTTATCTATTTCTACCTTAACCCACAGAGCTCTTTTACCTCCATAGTCATAACAATTACTCAGAATTGATGCATTCATAGAAGGGTTCGACATATTACGCAGAGACGATGAAATAGAAGTGATTAACTCATTTTTTAAGTTGGTTATAATTGATGCAGCTCTGCTTTCTGGTGAATCTTTCCAATATTTTTCTGGATGATGAGCAAACTGATACCAAAGGGGCCAAGATTTACGAAATTTCTCTCTTTCTTTCTCTTCTAATTCCTTTATTTTTTGATAAGGGACAATATCATGAAAAAGCGCCCTAAACTCATTTTGAAATCTCTCTAAGTTCTGGTTGGCGTCATTAAAATTAAAGCAAGAAAGATGAATTTTATGTTCATCAAACGGATGTCCTAAACATTCTGCTTTTTTGTATAGATCTTGATGCCGGTCTTCAGGTAATCGACCAATAATGCCATTAAATATTAATATGAAATGAGATTGGCTGAAGAAGTTAACTAAAGGGAAAATATAATCCCTTAGTGACTCTCTAAATTTTTTAGAGTCATTTTGCATTGATATAAAATTCGCTGTATTTCTACCCGGTTCTTGATTGCAACTCAGTGTACCTTCACTGGTTATACCCCAAGGATCCACAGCAAGTTTAGGCAGCTTAGTTAATTGCCAATTAATTTTTGAAAGATGTTCCCAGTACTCACTGTCGATTTTACCCTTAGCGATGAGGGCTTGAGATTCTCTTTTCTTAAAGTATGTGACCAGAGTTTTAGTCAATATGATAAGACTTGTTACGATTCGCTCTCTAATTGACAATATATTGTTTACATACTCCAACCAGTCATCAGGCCTAAAGATGTAATCTGCATAATTTATCCATGTCGAGTTAACACGTACAAATTGGGGTAGAGGTATTGCTGACTTTATAATATTTTTATTACTGTCGTCGAATGGTAGTTCGACCAAAATATTTTGGTGGCCATAACCTTGTGCTCCAAATCTTTCTTGGTCTGGAAACAGCTTTCTTAATATTGTTGCCCTAGCTACTGACATTTCATTTAGGTATGTCCCTCTAAGATTATCAGAGTCTAGGTGAATATCCGGAATAATGTAGTGAGCTCTCTGGTTACCTTCTTGCTGTTCTAGCCAAATAGTCTTCGTTGATTTCTGAAAAATAGAGATGATTTCATTCTTATGTTTTCCTATAAATGATAAGTAAAAATCTGGTGAAAATGAATATAGCCCTACAGTTAAATCTGCTAGTGGCGAAATATCTTTAAATTTAACTTCAATATTTACAGTGAGTAACCAAGATAGATCTAACTCTTTAGCAATGCCTAATCGTCCCATCCACAATATAACTTCTCCCATCCCCGACCAGTCCCTGTCACTATCAGGCTCCAAAAAACTGTTAGGTATATGGGTTAGCCATTCCTTGATATATTGATAGACCACCGTTGGATCACTTATCTGTTGCCGCAGAGCCCTTGCATTTTGACTGGCTGTGGGATTGTTCTTGCCGAGAATACTTATCAGCTCTTCAATTGGGTTTTGATCTGTCGCCCCTCCAATATCAGCATGTAGAAGCAGTGAACACCCATCACCACCTGCAAAACCTCGTGCGGCGTTAATTACATGTTTGTTTTCAATTGTATGATTATGAATGCCAAACCATAGTAATGCTCGGCCGATAGCTGCAACAGCTCCCCAACTTTTAATATTAAGTCCCTTTACACCACGCAGCAGACTTTCAAAATCTTGCGGTCTTTCGACAAATGAGTATAAGAGGAAAGTTTCAAGGTCAGTTTCAGGAATAGTTGGCATCACAAATAGAGCAGAATCAACCCAAGGCGAAAAAACTGGATCAACTAACACTTCGACAAGAATTTTTGAGCGAATTGGATGTATTGCTTCTATGTGAATTTGGTCATCTGAACGGCGAATTAAATATTCATCTTCAAATAAGTTAAAAGTACCTTTTGGATCACGCAAATAAAAACAATCGACAAGAGATTTAATGTCAACTCTGGCTTCATATGAAGTCGCTACGGCAGAAGCCAATAATATATCAATCGCGGAGGATTCTAATTTCCCTTCACTCACTTCTGCTCTTAATCTCTTAACTTGAGAGCGAAGCCTTTCCTTAAGTGATTCACTTTGAGTAAGAAAGAACACATATTCAAGCAAAGAACCGTTGCCACCAAACCCTAACCACGCTTGTTTAAAAGATGGATACGCCTTTGCTACGCCTTTTACTACTAAGTTATTGTAGATGTTTTCGGCGTCTTCTTTTGAAAGTCTAAGCGGAACAAGTGCTGGGAAACCTAATTGCTCATTTGAAATATTTTGTCGTGCTAAATCTTCCTGTCGTATTGATACCAAGATTTTTACATTTGGTTTTTCAAGTAAAGCCTTAACTAAGGCCGTCCAATCTGGATCTCTTGGACTTACATCAATGTATAAATATAAAGTTGCATCAAATATGGATAATTGATCTGCAATTGCTAACGCTATTTTTTGTGCATGAGACCTATCATCAATAAAATTAATATGTAAACGCCATGGTTCCGGAACATATTCATATAGGTAACGATAAGCTAAAGAAGTTTTTCCTTGCCCTGATGCACCGTGTACTATGACGGTTTGAGATTTTGCAAACTGATTATCAATTTCTATTAGTTGAGCCATTCTAGGAATGTCTATATTCGCTTGAATATGACTAAATCTAGGTGAGACCCCTCTGTAGTATTCCTCTTCCAGCCTTTTTTTATCTATCGTAGTATTGCTTTCTAAAGGCGTTATGGAATTAAACCACTCATGATGGTGTGCTTCGCGTTCCGCAAAATATTTACCAACCGAACGAATCTTTTCAAAAATCATTTCTTGAGTGATTTTTGTTTGCTGTTCTGAGGCTACATATATCCAAGAGGTTAGTAGTGATAATGCATGTTCAATTGAACCAGATGCTAACGTTTGCTGTAAATATTTTGAAACCTTTTGATGTAGATCTGTTTCTAAAACTGAGGTCCATACTAAATTTTTAAAAAGAAGATCGATTTGAAAGTCAGTTACATTTAAATTAATTAACTTTCTTCTAATGTTTTTTTTATTTTCTTCTTTATTGATATCTGATACAGACCATGCACTTTCGATTTCATTACCAATTGCCCCAAAGCTGATCACCTCAAACCTTGGTGCTTCATCACCTTTCATTAAATTTACAATACGGTGTATAAAAGTGTCTTTTTTGTCATCTTCGATAAAATTGGATAGCACAAGAGGGGTACTACGAGCTTTCACTTGTACGGCTTTTACTAATTTCTCGTCTTGATATACAGCTAAATCTTCATTGCCTTCTGGCTGAAAAATTAATTTTGAGTTTTTTGACTTTAGAATCTCAGACAGTATATATAGAGTTTGAAGCCTATACCCTTTCAATGCAGCTTTTGCACCTGAGTTGCTCACACACAATCCCTTGTCTTGGCTTTGACCATCACTAACTCTAAAGATATCCATAAAAAGTTTCAACAAAAGATATCTAGTTCTATTTAACCAGTATATTTTTGTAAAAGGGCAATTTAAGTAAAAGCTTACTGAACAGTAGATATTCGCTCACAGCAACCGTTCCAATAATCAAACAATATCAACAAAAACAAAAAAGCGAACCCAATTGGGTTCGCTTTTTTACTTAACGCTGTTTATTTGCCCTTGGCGGTGTAAATAATTATCCCGCCGGGGCAACTGATCAGCACTAAACTAGTTGGTAACTTGAGTTCTATATTTTTCAATAACTTACAAACATACCATATGCAAACCTAGTTGGTAACTTTGCCAATTTACTCAACGAAAATTTGAGCAGGAAAAGACAAACTAGTTGTAAACACCCTTGGAAGCCTTATTGCAAAAGGCTTTCCGTTGTAAAATGCGCAAGCAATTCTACACCGAACTTCTTATCGTATTGAAAAGACCACTTATCGCAGATTTCCTGCCATTCCCAATCTGATTCATGGTTTTCGTATTCTGGCAAAATTTCTGGATGCGATTTTTGATAATTGCTCACTGTCTACTTTGACAATTCTTGCTTTTGACTAGAACTTACGTTTTTTTGCTCATGGTGCAAATAAGTTGTTTTAGGTTAATCTTGACACCGAGCCCTGACTTAAAATTTTCGTGGCGAGTTGATGACTATTCGCGTTGTAGGTGCATAACCTTGTTAAAGGAATAATAATGAAATTTGAAGCTGCCATCATTGGACTAATCGGTGTCATTATAGGTGCATTCTTGGCCACACTAAAGGATTGGTGGTTCCATCGTGTAAAGAAAAAAGAAGACCAGACTTACTTAGCAATTCAGATTAGCTGTTTATTAGAGCGCTTTTCGACAGGTTGCCTTGAAGTTGCATACGATGATGGTAGATCTCATGGCCAACTGAATCGCCACTAATTTCCTAGACACCTTTCAGTTAGATAAACTAACTCAAAGA
>CAZJJR010000356.1:0-5348 GCA_964546365.1 uncultured bacterium
AATCGAGCGGAAACCTCAACGCAACCATCTCCGCTTAGTCCTAAAAAAAAAAAAAAAAAAATTCACACTTCCTGGCGTTATTTAGAAATGGAAGGCGTCACTCATACTTATGGCAGCGATCGCGAAGACGTTAATTTTACTCTTGGCCCGATTAACTTGCGATTTTCACCGGGAGAACTTATATTTATTATTGGTGGAAATGGTAGCGGTAAATCTACTTTAGCCAAGTTGATTACCGGACTTTACACTCCGGAAACGGGAGAAATTTACTTTGACGGACAACCGATCGATCGACAAAATCGCGAGTGGTATCGCCAGCATTTTTCAGTAGTTTTTTCTGTTTTTTTTTTGTTCGATCGGCTTTTAGGATTTGAAGGAAAAGAGTTAGATCGGGAAGCCCAACATTATTTAAAGCAGTTGCAACTTGACCGAAAAGTGAAAGTTGAAGGGGGAAGGCTTTCGACAACTGCACTTTCCCAAGGACAGCGCAAAAGACTGGCTTTGCTAACTGCTTATTTGGAAGACAGACCGATTTATTTATTCGATGAATGGGCGGCGGATCAAGACCCGATTTTCAAGGAAATTTTCTATACTCAGTTTTTACCTAAGCTGAGGGAACGGGGTAAAACGGTGTTAGTAATTAGTCACGATGACCAATATTTTGATTTAGCCGATCGCACGATCAAACTCAACTACGGCAAGATAGTTCATGATAGTGCTTTGGTTTGAGTTTTATACCAAATTCGGGTTAAACACCTCTCTCTAGGCTCGGCGGTTGTAAACCGCGACTTTAGTCCTCACTAAAAACCAGATTTAATAAACCTGGTTTCTAAGGTGTTGGTAAATCACTTAAGTTGCTAGTTATGAGGTTAGACGTTTTAGATCCCCCTCGTATCCTGAGCGCTTTAGCGAAGCCATGCCGATAGGCTATACGCGCCGCTATGCCTGACGGCAGGCTATCGCCAACGCTAGAAAAAAGGGAACTTTGAACTCCGGTTCCCCCCTTAAAAAGGGGGGCTAGGGGGGATCGGTTTTAACTAGCAACTTGAGTTAAATCACCTACAGCTAACTATTGATAACGCTACGAGAAATCAGCGCACCGATAGTTTCTAAGCTGAAACCCCAACCTTTGGGCAAATTATTATCTCCATCATTTTGTCCCAAATCTACGTAAATTCTGGGTGGAATGAAATAGATTAAATCACCAGCGCCTACTAACATTTCATCGGCTTTTTGCATTAAGAGATCGATTTTTTTGTCGAACTCTGTATAGTCGGTAATCGGTGCGGCAAGCTGTTGCTTGACAACGTTCATAAAGTCGCGCAATCCTACTAGTTTCAGATCGTCTGCTGGAACTTCATCTAGACGTAATTGTTTGATAAATAAAGGTTCCATCCAACTGAACAGTCGAGCTTGTGCTTCGGCAAGTTTCAAATCAGTATATTGATGGCGGGGAAGTAGGGTACGAAAAGCGCGACGAATTAAATGAGATAGTTGAAAGGGAGGGAAGGGAATACTTTTCGGATCGATGGTTTGTCCGTTATTAGTCATCAGTACGTCGAGAGGAGGTAAGTCTTCCGGTACGATCGGCATGGGAATATTCATGGCTTTAAATTCTGAATTGGTGGTTTGTTCGCTCAGAAAGTTCACTTTCCGGCTGTTTTGTTTATTTCTTAAAGCCAATACTTCGGTTGCTAAATCTGAATCTCCGTCCAGTAATTTGGTAATGGTTGCTTTGTTAAATGGATAAACTGCGGCGTTGAGAGTAACGAATATGAATTCCGCACAATAAAGTTTGTTCTCGGATTTGTTGAAAAATTCTAGTGCTTCGGGGAAGCCTATGCTAGCAAGCAATCCATTTTTTAGTAATTCTTGGAGGGAATCGCGATCGACAACGCGAGTCGGATCTCCGCCATTAAAGTCGTTATCGGCAAATTGTGCGAAAGGATTTAACAATGCCATCCAATTAATGATGGTATTTGTATAACCTCGCGCTTGTTCTTTGGTGACGAATTCGGGAAAAACCAGGCGTTGTGCAACTGCCACAAAGCCTTCCGCACCAAACATTCCATTGTGATATTCGTCTGGTTCGTTGAAGCTGGCAAAAGAATCGATTAGTTGATAGTTAATTTTATCTAATCTGCGGGCAGGTACGATCGCGCCTGCATGGTGTCCTTCATTTTTTAAGAAGGTTTCCATAAATAGCCAGTTATCGTCAGGTGCCCAAGGCGATCGCAAATCGATTGGCGTACCGTATTGGTCTTTGTTGTACTGGTAAGTGCAAATCAATAAACCGTATTCTTGAAGATATTTAACGATATCTTCATGGGCAGAAACAATTTTATCTTTGGGATCGGTAACTTCCAATTCATCGGAAATTCCCATAAATCCAGGTATTTTAATGGTTTCAACGTTCAGAGTGGTTTCGTCATCTAAAATGACTTCTTTATTAAATAACTGCCTCATATTCTTGATGGGTTTGCCATCTCGATCGTCTGGGCTTTTTAAAGCATTGAATTTTTCTAAGTCGATCTGTTCTGGCGAATATAAAGGTAGGCGATCGCGATCGTTTGTCGCGATAACTTCCTCTGATGGAGGTGTTGGGATGGTGTTGTTTGGCATTGGTTTGGGATCGGGTGTGGATTTTACGGGCGGTTTTTGTGGAAAAATCCGGAAGATTCTATTCAGAAGATCCCATAAACCAGACCCTATCATAAAATATTGATGCCAACGGATATCAGATGATTGGTTACGAGAACCCTGGCGCTCTAAAATCATGATAATTAAAGTTATTTGTCCGAGAGTCACGGCATATACTATTTTATTTAAGTGCTTATTTTGTCATGGGTCAATTTTATTTAAAAAATTCTTATAAAGAGTAAATAAACTTAATTTTTAATAAAGAATCCAGCAGTCTCAATCAATTTACAAATCTGGAAATTTAGGATTTTTTAATTTTTTAGGTAAAAATTCAGGAAGCAAAAACTGTCTAAATTCTCAACTTTGAATCCTTGCTCCCCAAAAAACTTTTTTGCCCCATTCTAGATTTAGAGTGAAATGGTTCATAGCTGAATGACAAGTTTGTTAAGCGAGGCTGGAGCCTCGCGATCTCTAGTTCCCAGGCTGAGCCTGGGAACTAGGAAAGAAAACTTCAGCCTTCTTTCCAAACTAAACTTAGTGCCATTCAACTACGAACCATTGACCGTTAGCTATAAAAAATTTGAGCTATTTGGAAATAGAATTGCGACGGCGGGTAATGAGTAACAAACCACCGACTGAAAGCAAACCCAAAATAATCGAAGGTTCGGGGACGGATTCGCGATCGACATCCCGGACGGATTCAATTTGTGGCAAGCTTTCCCAATTTCCTAACGCCAACTCAGAAGCGACAGTTCCCGCAAAGCGGTTAGTCGGTACGCTAGCAGCGGGGCTGTTCAAATTAGATCCTGGTGTTTGCAATATGCTATCAATCCAACTAATAAAAGAAGAAACTCTAGTAGCAGCCGAAAAATCACCGTAGTCAGCATCTACCTGAAGACCGTGAGTTTTGGCAGAACCATCTATTTCTGAGATAAAGGAATTAACGCCAGCCAACAAACCGTTGATGAATAAACCACCGCCGCTATCTCCGGGGGCTACGTTGTATTCTAAACTGAGTGCATCTGAAGCAGACTGGCGGGGATCGTCAAAATCAGAGAAAAGTATTTGGTCGGAAAAGCCCCTGCGAGTCCCGACTTCGATTTTATTCTGTCCTGCTCTTTTCGTACCACCAGTTTGAGCTTGGTAGCCAGTCAAACCAGTACCTGTCGCCCCGAAACCGACGTAAGTTCCGATTTGCAAATCTTCGTTGCGCTCTCTGAATAAAGAAGCTGGGGTAACATTCGTGACTGGTGTACTGAGTCGAAATAAACCCAAGTCAAATCCCGCTGCGGGATTTCGATTGCTAGTTTCCCATCCGTTGTGGGTAACCGATCCGTTAATGGCATAAGTATTTCCACCAATATTAAAAGTAGCTTGTTGCACGTTGTCAACGCAGTGGGCGGCTGTCAGCAACCAGGTGGAATTTAGCAGAGTTCCCGAACAAAGCGATCGGCCAAATTGAGTTTTTAAGCTGAGTCTGCCGACGCTAGAAAATTGGCTAGTCAAACTCGTGTATTGCGTGTCGGCGCGATCGTGGCGAATGGTTCCCGCTTGAGCGATCGCACTTGTGCCACCTACTACTATTAACGCCGTGACTGTTGAGACAGTAAAGCGGTTGATTTTCATATGGATTATTTTATAGGTCACTCACACAGCTTATTAACCTGGTAAATCTTTCTCACACCGTAGGATTGCGGAAAACTTCATCACAAATTTACAAATTTTTCACTAAATTCCGCAATAATACTATGGCAAGGATTTCTTTTAATTCTCAATTGAAGAATTCTGAATGTTGGCTCCTAAAAAAACGTTTTTTTGTCCAAATTTAGGTTATTAGCCTTTTTTTATCGGAAAAATAATGCAAAACTAGCAGGAAAATTTACAGCAGGATAGAAACCCGGTTTCTTGAAGAAACCGGGTTTCTACATACAACATTTACTTGTAAAGCGCTGTATCTTTGAGATCGGACAGCAAACAAGAAGGTGAAAGCTTAAATTTACTTTTCCTTACCTATTTTTGTTGACAAGGCGCTTTTCTACATACAGGGGGTTTCTAATATTTGATTTTTAATCGATCGCAAAAATTTTAAAAGCAACTGAGTATAGTAATTTGTGAAATAGCGCTCAACGATCTAGCTAACTAGCTAAAAATCTGCCGTCGGAGAAAACGGCAGACCATTAACATAAAAATGATGCGTAAGTTGTGAAAAACTCATCTGTGCAAGCGATTTTTTAAGCTTGCAATGGTGAATTCACCACCATTTACGGAAATTGAAAAACCAGCCCGTCTGTTGAGGAGGTGTCGGTAAGGGAGAACCACCTCGCAATACCGTCCAACTTATCGAATCTACTATACCGTCAGGTTTTAATTTATGTTTTTTTTTTTTTTCAATTACTGCTTGCTTAGTGCGAATATCAAAAATGCCATCTCGTGGAACTTGATAGCCGTAAACTCTTAACAAACCTTGCATTTCATATACATCTGCACCAGTCCGCCCTTCCCTCAAAATCCGAGTTCCAGACTGAACTGTTGACTTTAAAGCCGCCCAAGTCTTGACACCTACAACACCATCAATTCTCAATCCTTGTTGACGTTGGAATGCCTTGACAGCAGCTTCCGTCATGCTACCAAAGTCTCCATCTACTTTAAGGACATACCAATGCGCCCTTATGAGTTCTTGCATCTCAGCTACCGCCGTCCCGAAATCC
>CAZJJR010000357.1:0-4800 GCA_964546365.1 uncultured bacterium
TGAGATAAATACAATAAATTTTCACACTTCATCCTTCAGACTTCATCCTTCATCCTTTGTAAAGAAATGTAACTTGATTTAAGGTTATGATTTAGATAGGTTAGTAATCTGTACTTAATTCATGCTTAACTCCAATCTGCCTGAGCCTGAATTGCTCAGAAGCCTCTTGCAGCCTTTGCTAGAAGACTTTCAATATTGGTTTGGGCGATCGCGAAATCTGCTGGAAACGGAGCAAATCGCCTTTTTGACTTCCCAGCAGCAATCTGACTTACTCGAAAGAGTCAAGCAGGCTCAAAATGAGGTAAGCACGGTTCAAATGTTGTTTAACGCCACAGGTGGTCAAGCTGGTGTGGAAACGGCAACTCTGATCCCCTGGCATCACTTGCTGATGGAATGTTGGCAGGTGGGAATGCGTTTCCGCATGGAAAAGTCCGCTCAATAGAAATAAGGCAAGGATAAAAAATTTCAGGTGTATGCACTCTTTTACAACCTTGTCAATTGCCGATCGTTCTCTTTAATATTTTCGTAAAAATCTTTTACGCTTTCTACTTTTACGCTGTCTGATTGGGAGGAGAAATTTATGTTGCACTTACTTTACATTTTGGCTTTTACATTGCTCGCTTTTTTGGCAGTTGGTAATTTGATTCGCAGCTTGGTAAGTATAAGTGCTGATTACCAGTATAACTCTAATCATCAATCCAAGCGATACGGTTCTCATAGATATAAGCAAGTGCCGCATCCAGAATTTATCGATGAGGCTGGCAACGTGATTGACGAACCTTTGTTGGTGATGCGATCGATCACTGTAGAAGATGCTCGCGAAAGATTAGAATCTCTGTACGAAAATCCGCCTGAAGCTCAGAAGTAATCGCCATTTCCAACCTAATGAATGATATGTCAGAAACCCGGTTTCTTGAAGAAACCGGGTTTCTAGCCTCACCTTAGGTAAGTTTTGTCGATCTTTTACGCTTCGATTACAACTCGCAAATTACCGCGTTTTTTGGCAACTCGACAAGAAGTAGTGTTACCACTGCGCTGAAATTCTAAATCGAGTAAAGTTCCTCCTACTTTCAAATTTTGCAGAAGTAGGGAATTGATGGATTCCGGTAGTGCCGGATCGATGATTCGCAAACAATTGTTTGGGGCATCTGGCACTAAATTCATTATCATTTGTAACAACTGAAAAATGCTGCCAGTTGCCCATGCTTGGGGCGAACAAGCAACGGGGTAGCGAATTGGCGTGTCATCACCGTTACGTTCGTAGCCGCAAAATAATTCTGGGGGACGCTGATAAGGTTGCTGGAGAGTCATGTCGATCAATCCTTGGAAAATTTCCAAAGCTTGATCGATTAAACCGAGGCTGCGTAATCCCATTGCAATTAATGAGTTATCGTGAGGCCAAACGGAACCGATGTGATAACCCATTGGATTGTAAGCTGGGGATAAACTGCTGAGGGTGCGAATTCCCCAACCGTTAAACATATCGGGTGCCCGCAAACGTTCGGCTACGCTGTAAGCTTTTTCTGGGGTGAGAATTCCCAAGCTGAGACAGTGACCGGGATTAGAAGAAATACTATCAACTTGTTTGCCTTCGCCATCTAATGCTAAAGCGCAAAATCCTTCTTCTTCCATCCAAAAATCGCGATTAAAACGGTTTTTTAAGTCTCTGGCTTCTTCTTGCCAGCGATCGCATAAGTCGATCCGCTTTTTCATTTTGGCAATTTCAGACAGCCGAACTTTGGCGGCGTAAACGTATGCTTGCACTTCGCACAAAGCAATTGGTGCTTGTGCTTGTTCTCCTTTGCGATTAACTATGCAGTCTCCGGAGTCTTTCCAACCTTGGTTTGCCAAACCCCGCGTAGAGTGACAGGAATAGATTAGATAGCCAGTTTCTTGACAATTGCGATCGATCCAGTCCATCGCTGCCAAAGCATTGGGCCACAAACGTTCAAGAATTTCGGTATCGCCAGTCCAGGCAAAATATTCGGCATACAGCATCAACCACAGAGGCGTAGCGTCCACGGTGCCGTAGTAAGGAGTATGAGGCACTTCTTGAGTGCGTGCCATTTCCCCAAACCGAATTTCGTGTAAAATTTTGCCATATTGCTCATCTCGCCAATCGTCGTCTTTTTTGCCTTGGTATTCGGCTAATACGATCAGGGTTTCCCGTGCCAGCGAGGGGTTGAGCATTAAGGTTTGAGATGCCGCAATAATCGAGTCGCGCCCGAATAAAGTAGAAAACCAAGGTACTCCTGCCGAAAGCACCGTGCCTTTTTCAAAAGATTGGCGCAGGAGGTATATATCTTGTTCGGCACGTTCGATCGCTTGATTGAAAATAGCGCGATCGGTTCTAATGTGGGTAGCTTGTTGCGCCCAATGTTGCTCTTCCATGAACTCGGCAGCTTTTGCCTGTCCTAGAGTAACTGGCGCGTGTATTCTAGAAATCGGTTTATTATTCATCCACATCTGAAGCCGATAACCGATTTTTTTGGTTTGGTGAGACTCCAGATTTAATTGCCAAATCGCCGTGTAATCTTTAAAAAAGTCTGGCAGGCATTCTTGAAACTCGATCCGAGATTCCATAATCGATCCATCCAAACCTTGATAAGCTAAGGTTAGTTCGCCTGTTTCTAGTTCGGCTGGTTTGCCATCGCGAACTGCCCTTAAGCGTTGTCCTCGGTTTTGGCGATCGAAGCCTCGTACTTCAAATAAATCGACAAAATCAGCATCGAAACTAATGCTAAGTTCAAAGCTAACCGCACTAGTACTGTAATTGGAAATTTCTATTTCTTCAAACAAAGCACCGTTGAGTACGACTTCCCGGCGGATGCTAATTGTATCTGGTTTAAGACAATTTTCAATGTTGGGATTGGTACATAAAACGGAGAGAATAAACCCTTTATTGGCAGTGCTGTTGAGCAAAACTGGGGCGTGACCTTCGATTTGCAATTCCAGGCGACTCAAAAACCTGGTGTCATTGCAAAACAACCCCATGCTAGCATTCACGTCATTTCTGAAACTACAAGCAATGTTACCGAGAGTATCGGTAACCAAAAACATATCGTTATCTTTGATTGTCAGGGTAGGTTGGGGTTCTTCGTTTAAAACAGAAGGCCATTCCGCGATCGGTATTCGATCGGCAGGGACAAATGTTTTACCATCTAGCTCAACAATATCCGGTGTCATTCGATTTTCGATTTTAGATTTTCGATTTTAGATTTTCGATTTTAGATTGGGAAAGGATGAAGTATGAAGGATAAAGTGTGAAAATTTATTGTATTTATCTCCCTCTCTCCCCTGCACCCCTGCACCCTGCACCCTGCACCCTGCCCCCTAGCCCCTGCCCCCTTGTTCACAGTTTTTGCTCGATTTTCAGATTGGGAAGTCCTGATAACTTTTCTGTAGGCTGAGGTTCTTCTACTTGGGGTAAGAAGATCGTTAAAGCTGCTGGCAGACATTCCACTTCAATGGGGGTAGTGCCGATCGGTTCTCCATCCAATACTACTTTTTGGGGTGGCTCGGTGGTGACTTTTACTTTTTTTGCCCGCAAATAGCCGATGTCATCTCGTTCGGCGGCGTCACCGCTTAAAGCGGTTTGAAGTAAATGATAAGATGCGGCGATCGCACCTGCTAAATTCATCGGCGCTACTATGGTGATATCTAAAAAACCGTCATCTACGATTAAACCTGCTGGCCCTTGGGCTAAGATCGAGGTAGGTGGTGCTACGTTCGCGATCGTAATTGCAGATGCGCTGAGGTGAATAATTTTGTCTTCGGTTTCGATTTCCGCTTCAAACCTTTTTAATTCTCTGAGTTGTCGGATTCCCGCTAAGATATAAGCCAGCATTCCAAACCGATTTTTTGATTCTCGATCGGCTTTTTCCACTGTTTCTGCTTCAAAACCAACCCCAGCCAACAGCACCATCGGCTTACCATTGCAACACGCCGCATCGATTAAGCGCTGGTTACCTTCTAAAATAGTTTGACACGCACCTGGGATGTTATCTGGAATTCCTAAAGCCGCCGCAAAAGCATTGGCAGTTCCTCGCGAAATTATTCCTAAAGGAATATTACTTCCTACCAAAGCTGCCGCCGCCGCAGAAATCGTACCATCGCCGCCAGATACGATCGCGGTTTCGACACCATTTGCGATCGCATCTTTTGCTAGTTGACCCGCATCAACTTCCTCGCTGGTAAAAATAATTTCTAATGTCAGTTCGGGTTCTAAAATTGCTCTAATCTGAGCCAAATCGTCATCGGGGTTACTTTGACCCGCTACGGGATTAAATATTAAAACAGCAGAACGAACCATAGCTAATTTTTAGTCATTGGTCATCGGTCATTAGTCATTAGTCATTGGTCATCGGTCATTAGTAACTGACTCGATCGACATAGCTAATGGTTAATGAAAAATTAAACAACCGTTTAGAATTAATTAATGCCGATCTATCTGATATCGTTAACTTTAAATTAACAATGTGCGATCGAAAGCAAAACTGTCTAAAGTAACAAACACCCAAAATGGCAGACCCAATGATGTTTAAGGAGGATGCCTTTGTTGTCCTCCAACCAAACCAACCGGAGCAATTTCTTACCCCATCAGAATTATTAGAAAAGCTCAAGAGTATTTTGGCGACCAAACAGGATGATTTGCCCAGAGATTTACAAAAATTTCAGGATTTAGAATCCCAGGCTCAATATTTGCTAGATACTTCCTGCGAATTGGACGTGGGGCCAGGGCAGTACTTCCAGTGGTATGCAGTGCGCCTAGAGAAGTAAGTAGGTAGGTGTGAAAAAACG
>CAZJJR010000357.1:4863-5341 GCA_964546365.1 uncultured bacterium
AACCGTTTTACTCGCTTATCTTACCCGCTCTGCCCATCTGCGTTTGATTCCTGCCATCCTACTTAACAGAAAAAAGGTTGGTAGTGAAGACTTTAATCCGCTCATTTGGTTCAATAAGGACTAAAGTCCTTACAACCAACCGGAAAATATGAATTTAGAATCTCTGCTTAAACTCGATCGAGTAATTCGCGCGATCGGTTTTGATGATGCACCTTTTAAACGTCGCAAAGGAAGCCTGGTTCCCGTTAGCGGATTTATTTGTGCAAATACCCGCTTTGAGGGTATGGTTTGGGGAAAAGTGCGACAAGATGGCTGGAATGCTACCGATACAATTTGTCAATTACTGATCGGTGGAAAATTTTTACCGCAATTGCATATCGTGTTACTAGATGGGATTGCTTTCGGTGGCTTCAATGTAGTAGATTTATCAAAAAAATGGGTTGAAAACCCCGTCGTTCTACGACGGCTTTATCCTTTT
>CAZJJR010000358.1:0-5311 GCA_964546365.1 uncultured bacterium
GTATGATATGATATGGGCAAGTTTGGTTACGAATTAATCTGTATGTACACGAAGATTTTCTGCTAAACTCGCCCTCTTATCAGACAATGCTACAACTGACGATCGCTTTATCAATTAGCTAATAACTGTTAATATCTAAAAAGATTGAGCGTGATTTAATAGCGATCGCAATGAGTGCATCCACATTCCAAAAGCCACGGGTAGTCGTTGTCGGTGCAGGTTGGGCGGGCTTAGGTGCCACTTACCACCTAGCAAAACAAGGTTATGAAGTAACCCTTCTCGAAGCTGGTGCAGTACCGGGAGGCTTAGTAGCAGGGTGGAAAACCGCTGGCGGACGTTCTGTAGAAGCTGGGATTCACGGCTTTTGGTACCCTTATAAAAATATTTTTTCCCTGATTAATCAATTAGAATTAAATCCCTTCACTAATTGGACTCGTTCCAGTCAATATTCACCCGCAGGATTGGAAGTTGAATCGCCAATTTTTCAGGAAGAACCGTTGCTGCCTACTCCGTTGGGAACTTTTCTTTATACTAAATTTAAAAGATTACCGTTAATCGATCGCCTTTCAGCTTTACCCCTACTATATACATTAATAGACTTCGATAATTCCGACGAAGCTTGGCAACGGTACGACAAAGTAACCGCCCGTGAATTATTCAAACAATTTGGGGTTTCCGCAAGGCTATACAAAGATTCCTTTAACCCAATGTTATTAGTAGGATTGTTTGCCCCTGGCGAACAATGTTCTGCTGCCGCAGCTTTGGGTATGTTGTATTATTTTATCCTCGCCCATCAACCGAATTTCGATGTAGTTTGGTGTCGGGGAACGGTAGGAGAAATGATTTTTCGCCCTTGGGTAGACTATATTGAAGAAATTGGCGGTAAAGTGTTTACTCAGCGACGAGTTACCGACTTAATTGTTGATAGCAACAATCGTGCTACAGGGGTGGTTTGCGGTGAGGAAATATTTGATGCAGATGCGGTAATCTTTGCAGTTGGTATTACCGGAATGCAAAAGATTGTCAGCAGCAGCCCCACTTTGCAAAGTCGTCAGGAATTTCGAGATCTGAGTAACTTGTCGGCTGTTGACGTGTTAGCAACACGCTTGTGGTTCGATCGCAAAATCGATATCCCCCTTCCTTCTAATGCTTGTTTCGGCTTTAATCCCACTACCGGATGGACGTTTTTCGATTTGAACGCCTTGCATGATGAGTATAAAAATGAACCGGGTACGGTAATCGAAGCGGATTTTTACCACGCTAACCAATTTTTACATTTAAGCGATGCAGAAATTGTTTCGATCGTTCACCGGGATTTAGCTACTTGTATTCCGGCATTTCGAGAAGCGAAAGTAGTTGATAGCAGCGTAGTTCGTTTACCCCGCGCGGTTACTCATTTCTTCCCCGGCAGCTATCAGTATATGTTGCCAGGGGTAACTAGTTTTGATAATGTTTTTATGAGCGGGGATTGGATCGTTACTCGTCACGGTTCTTGGTCGCAGGAAAAGGCTTACGTGACTGGATTGGAAGCGGCGAATTTTGCGATCGAGCTTTTGGGATATGGAGATAAGGCAACCATCCTGCCCGTAGAAGCTGATGAACCGCATATCCAAATTGCCCGTACAGTTAATCAGTTGGTACGGGATTTTGGGAAAGGTTTATTGCCCAGTTTTTGGTTGCCTTGAATGAGGGTTTTTTACCGCAGATGTTTCTTTGATATTTTGGATGGGATGCAAGGGTTTAGTTTTTTACCACAGATGTCCACAGATGAACGCAGATGAACGCAGATGTTTTTTCGATATTTTGGGTGGGATGCAAGGGTTTGGTTTTTTATCACAGATGAACACAGATGTTGGTGTTAGTCTTCTCTTGGGATATCCAGATTAACTAAGCTTGCATCGCATTTAAATTGTATATTGCTAGTGCTAGGCAAAAACCGTAAATCCCTCTCCCCATCCCCCATTTCCCCATCAGCCTGAATATTAAAATGCGTGGCAGCTTATGCCCCATTCCCGATTCCCCATTCCTAAACCTATGAATACACAAAACTCAACAAATCTTACTGTGGAACAAGCACTCAAATTGCTTCATAAATTTAGCTGTATTGAGGTTGAAACGATCGCATCTGCATCGGAAAAAGCTTTACTGCAAGAAGCACTACAGCTAATTACCAGTTTGTGCGACTACCAAAATCTCGGTATTTGTGCCGAAACAGTTACTCAAGGTTTTACCACCTTAGAAAGCTACTTAAAAGGTTTGGATTATCAAATTCCTTTCGATACTTCTAATATCCCCTCAATTGAAGGGCCGGTCTACATAAAATTTAACACCAATAAGCAATCCTATTATCTCGATTCTTACACGGGAAAATATCGCGGAGTTTTGGTATCTTGCCAGTCTTCTGTTAACGAATCAATCAGCGGCACTTATGGTCATTTACCGTTAGACTTATTTCTATAGATAGATATTGGCTTCCGGATCGATTCCCGTGATCTAGATCACACTTTAAAAGCGAGTCAAATCACCCTAGTAGGTGTAGTTTTGAAGGATATTTTTCACATACCTTAGAGTAAATCTAAATCTCCATTCTCAAAAGCAAGGGAATCTACTATGAAAGCCAAATTAATTAACTTCTTACAAGAAGAATTGTCCATCCCATCTGCTTCCATCGCTTTAGCAGAACGCCATAGCGAAGAATGCCCGAACCTAATCCCCATGATTCTTTGGCAATACGGGCTGGTTAATTTATCCCAGTTAGACCGCATCTTTGATTGGATGGAAACAGCTTAGTAGTTCTCTTACCTATCTGATTGGTTCATCTAGCCATCAGAAAGTTACAAACAGAAAAGAACTCGCCTATTAGACACTTCGCTGACTTCTATATGATTCTTGTAAATAAACCGGGTTTCTTAAGCTTTCCCAAAGAAACCCGGTTCAACATTTTTAAGGGTCTTTTAACCGAAAATCGCCCGGTAACGCCCTAAAGCTGTCAGCGGAAAATGTTGTAAGTAGAGATGATATTTCAGATAAAAATGGCAGGGAAAACCCGTACCGGTAAAATATGCCTCATCCCAAGTACCGTCTGATAGTTGAGTTGTCACAAGATAGTTGATTCCCTTGTCTATTACTTCCTTGGCGAATTTCCCAGTCGCTTCACCTGCCGCCAATAAGCCAATTAACGCCCAAGCTGTTTGGGATGCCGTACTATCGCCTTTTCCTTTCAAGCTAGGATCGTTGTAGCTAAAGCAAGTTTCGCCCCATCCGCCATCGGCATTTTGACAACTCACCAGCCAAGCGGCACCCCGTTCGATATTGCTGCGGTGAGAATCCGGCGCAATTAAAGCCAAAGCAGCGAGAACGCCACTCGTACCATATATATAGTTAACTCCCCAGCGCCCAAACCAGCAGCCTTCCGGTTCTTGTTCTTTTTTCAGATATTCTAAGGCGCGATTGAGGCGGTAAGAGTCAAAGGGTAAGTTGCCTCGCCCTACCATTTCTAACACCCGTGCGGTAACATCGGCGGTGTTGGGATCGATCATTGCTTTTAAGTCGGCGTAAGGCAAAGAATTTAGCCAGTTTTGATTATTATCTAGATCGAAAGCTGCCCAACCGCCTTCTTTACATTGCATGGTAGCAATCCATTCTACAGTTCTGGCAATGGCGGCTTTTTTTAAAGCTTCGTTGGGTAATTTCACGGCATTTAATGCCATCACTACTACCGCCGAATCATCGACATCTGGATAAAAGCGATTGATAAATTCAAATGCCCAAG
This sequence comes from uncultured bacterium, assembly GCA_964546365.1. Classification (GTDB taxonomy): domain Bacteria; phylum Cyanobacteriota; class Cyanobacteriia; order Cyanobacteriales; family Aerosakkonemataceae; genus DATNQN01. The sequence continues at coordinate 3,773 of CAZJJR010000358.1, forward strand.
CACCGGGTTTTCCTTGCTTGTTTTTAACTGCCCAATCTCCGTAATCAAGTATTTGTTTTTCTAGCAACCATTCACCGCCACGCACTAATGCGGGGTGATTGGGTGAAATGCCAGAGTCAACTAAACTTCGCATTACTAAAGCCGTATCCCAAACGGGAGAAACGCAAGGTTGTACCCAATAAATATCGTCTTTTTCAACGGCGAAATTATCGAGTGCTTGCAATCCTCTTTCGACAATTGGATCTGCTACGTCATAATTTAGGCAGCGCAATGCTAAGAGGGAATTTAACATAGCGGGAATGATGCCGCCCCAATCTCCGGTTACTTCTTGCCGTTCTAAAACCCATTTTTCGGCTGCTTTCAATCCTTCTTCTCGGAAGGGTACTAGGTTGAGATTTTCGGCTAATTTGAAGGCATCATCTAAAGTGACAAATAGATCCGACCAATCAGAATTGCGGGGCAATTCAAACCGCACTTTGTCCGCGCCTTCTGTGTAAAGTTCGTCTAAAGTGATGGCTGGTTCGGTGATGAAAACGGGTTTGCGATCGCATACGATAATCAGAGGAACCGTGCTACTCCGCGCCCAACTGGACATTTCATAAATCGTGAAGGGAAATGATTCTGGCAGCAGCACGATCCAAGGTGGAATGGAGGGAACGCCCCGCCAGTTGTAGCAGCCAATTAATGCTAAGTGAATTTTGGTAAAAATGCGCGATTTGCTAATGCCGCCTCGTTTTAATATAAATTCGCGGGCTGCGATCATCGCGGGGTCTTCTTTCGATACTCCCAGCAATTTCAGCGCCATGTAAGCTTCGACAGACGTGCTGAGGTCTCCCCCGTCGCCGTAAAATAGTTCCCATCCACCGTGCGATCGTTGTTCTTTCCGCAGATAAGTTTCTACTTTGTGCAGGGGTCTAGTCTTGTCCGTACCCCAAATTTTGTGGAGTAACACTGCCTCTGCGGTAATCGTTACGTTCGATTCTAACTCCGCCCACCAGTACCCGTCGGGATATTGGATGGAAAGCAGGTAGTTTTGCGACGCTGCTATAGCTTCATCTAAGCCCGATAGCTTTGTTTTGTCCTGAGTTTGCATAAGTTACCGTTCACTCTCAATTTAGTTGGCGGAATGTAGCATAAAGCACTTACCGTGCGATTTGCCTACCCAGACTGAAATCTTGGCATATGATAGCAAGAATTCAGAATTCAGGGCTCAGTATTTAGGAGTCATATCCAGTCTGGTTGCATTGATTACCTAAAAAAAAATCGTTTTTTTATCTGCATTTATCTATATTTATTTTTTAAATAAATAAGTTGCACAGAAACCCGGTTTCTTCAAGAAACTGGGTTTCTATCCTTTAATTAAATATTTCCTTTGATTCAAAGAATTCATCGCCTCCACTAAGTAGGATGGCAGGAATAAACGCAGATGGGCAGGGCGGGTAAGATAAGCGAGTAAAACGGTTGTGTATCAAGCACTGTAACTAAACCCGCCCCTACAAATCTACCTTCGTTTTTTCACACCTACCTACTTACCTGTTA
>CAZJJR010000359.1:0-4517 GCA_964546365.1 uncultured bacterium
ATTCTAGGTTGTCAGACATATTTTTAATTGTCATAAAAACTGCAAAATCCGAATTGAAAATTATCCCGGTCAAACACATGGATGATGTGCTTGATATTGCACTTGGGAAACATGCTGTGATGGAACTGCCAAAGGTTAAGAAGAAAAATAAAGACTTGCAACAAGACTAAGAGTGAAAATAAAATCCTCTGAGTTCTAAAAACTCAGAGGATTTTATCCCTTATTTTTGAACAATTAATAAAATTTCAAAAGTAACAAGTTCTGTAATTTCCGTAAACTCTCCAAAGTCAATAACTGCTTTCAAATTGAATTGTTGCCCAGAAGAAATTTGGCTTATTACACTATGTTCTATTTGAGAATTTATGTTAAAAGTATTTTCTAATGTTTCACTTCTCCACCTCCACCCATTGCTTGATATTCAATATCAGGAGTAAATGAAAACTCTATGCTGTCATAAATATTTGGATAGTTATAATCTGGATATTGAAACTCAAACCCAGAGGGTACAAATGCATCTACCCTAAACGCAAAAATAGTTGTTGTCAGGGACACCGAAACTTCAAAAGTCATTGTACCTGCTGTATTTTGCACCACAGTAGTGGATAAGAATTTATGGGATGTGTTTTCAGTTTGCTGTTGTAAATTGCTTGGCGTTTCAGTTTGATATACAGTTGTAGGAGATAGGGTTTGATTGGGGATAGATTCGTTAGTATTATTTGGTTGTAAGTAAGAAGAACAACCTGAAATTAAGATACTGAAAATTATAATTAATTTATACATTGTTTTCATTCTTACTTAAGGTCTAAATGAGAAAGATATGGGATCATATTCACTCAATAATGATATATTAATTGGAGTAAAAGTTTTTTTATCAATTGATAAAATCCCAAGTTGTGTGTTTTCACTTTCATCTGCAATAGCAAGAAGAATATGCTGGCTGTCAGGTAGCCAAATCCAATCTGCGAGTAAATCTCCCATTGGTAAAGAGTATATCTCCTGTAAATCGGCACTATTAGGAAAGACAGTATAAATTTTTCCACTAGAGTCGTTATAAATTGCTAGAATACTAGAATCCATAGACCATAGAGACTTTTCACTTCTCACGTTCCAAACGGTTTCGGCAGAACTATGGATATCCCTTGTTATTGTTTGAGTTTCGGTTGTAAAAACTATAAAATTTTTGTTAGGCGAAAGGACTGGCACCGAAGTTTTCATCCAATCCCGCCCTATATCAAACAATTGTACTGTATGGTCTAGTGTGTTTAGTTTATAGACTTTTAAGTCAACCAGATACCCCTTCCCTTCACTAACTTCATTCCAAAACAAGACTGTATGATTATCAATCCATTGTGAGATATATTTTGCGCCTTGAATTGAAATATCGAATTTCAGAATATCTCCTGACACGCTATTCATCATAACCAATTCTGTTTCAAAATCACCTTTTTGAATTTCAAAAATAATATTTTCGCCGTTAGGGGAAATAAAAAAATCATCTCTCACTTTTTGTATTTTCTCTTCAAATACGGTAAACACGCCTTTATTACCATCTAATACATAAATATCGCCGACATTGTTGTCCCAAAAAAACGCTTTATCGCCGTTATTGCTCCAATAAACTTTTAAGACATGAGACAGGCTTTGCGGAAGTACGCCAAGAAGATTGCCATCTACATTACAAATTTCATTGCTTAACAAGCATGTATCGGGAAGACGCAGAATTAATACTTCGAAAGGAGCGGTACGCTTTCGTAGAAGCAAGACAATTTCACCATTGGCGCTTTTTTGAAAAGGAGTTGGGATGGGGCGGGGGGTGTAAGTTGGAGCAATATATTCATCAATATTTCCTGGTGTTACTGAAAAAGATGTTGGAGATGGGCTTGCACAGGATAAGAACATAAATGAAAAAAGCACCAGCCAGAACGTAATATTTTTAAGCATTTTATTTAAAGCCTCTAATTATTTAAACAATTAAAACTACTGCCAGATTTGAAATTATAGTAGGCGTTGAGGCTGATTCTCAACGCCTACTTACTATAAAATATTTTGATGATTTAAGGGCATGTCCCTAATGAGCAGAGCATTACCTCATCCCATGCAACTTTGTAACCTGCAATATCATCATTATTGTCTAAGGCTACACGAGTAACTTGGGAATAATACCCGACTAGAAAAACCCAAACATTGTAATAAATCTCTTGGTCAATCACTTTATCAACAGTCGAAGCGCCATTGTTAATTGTTGTTGTGTACCTAGCATAAGCAGTAGCATTTGTGCTTGGTATAAAAGCATAGGAGCGTGTGCTTTCTGTAGTAACATTTGTGTTCCATCTACCCCTAATGTAAGGCTCATTTTGAGGAGAAGTTGTCGCATCCGTCCATGACCAATAAAAATTCTTAGGCGAGCACCAACCTGCGATATAACAATAGCCCGCGTTGCTGGTTGTATCTGCCGAACCGCCATTATTTAACCATCCCCAAAATGAGCCACCATTGGCGTAGACCTCAGTAAAAGCAGCGCTAACTTCTTTGGGAAAGAGCCCAATCTCTTGAAAAAATGTTTGTGAACGAGTTATAGCGATTGGTAAGGTATTAACATAGTGTCGAACTTGCCCGTCTATCGAAGAAATAGATACTTGTATAAAGGGGGCAGTTCCATCTTCGAGGGCTCCTGACGAATCTTCCCATCTAAAGAAATAAACCCTACCTTCTTTATTTGCAAGCACAAACATAAGAGTGTCAAGGTCAATTTCTCCAGCAACTTTTTTAATATAAGTACGGGCAAGTGTTTCCAACTCCGATTCCGAATACACGCCTTTCTCGTTTAGATTGTGCTTGGGAAAAACATGTATACCTACTGGTGAAATATCAACAATTTGTGAAGTTGTAATATCTACGGTGTAAAAAAAATTTCCAGTTTGATAACGCTCAAGCGCGGCAGATGGATTGTAAGGAAGCGTGAAACGCTCCAGATAGATAGGTTGATTTCCATCAATTTCCTTTATCAAATTTTCAATTGGTTCCCGCTCACTAGCAGGGCGAGCTATTAGGGTTTCAATATTCTGGACAGTTTCTTGCCAAAGCAAATCAATTTTCTCTTTGGATTCTCCAGTAAGCATCTTTGTTTTTCCATCTTCAGGATTAATAATCGTCTGCCCATTTTCAAGTTCAAATTCAAGCGCTTTCTGATATTCAGCAAGTAACCTGTCTTTTTCTGCCTCTACTTCTGGTGGGATTGGCGGAACTGGACTTTGTGCATTAACTGGAATTACAAACATAACCATGCTTAGTAACAATATTGACAACCCAATTTTTCTACCAATACGTTTCATATTTTTCTCCTTATAAAAATAGATTTTTCTTACAAGGAGCATTCTAGGGTATTTCCATCCAAATTACTACTGTTAATATTAATAGGTTTAAACCTAGTAATTATTCTAGGTTGTCAGACATATTCTTAACAGCCCAAATGCCCGCTTCCAAGCGAGAGCCCACGTCTAATTTTTTCATTACATTTGAGACATGAAATGCGGCGGTGCTTGCAGAAATATCTAATGCGAGAGCAATTTGTTGGTTCGTCCAACCTTTAGCAAGCAATTTGAGCGTTTCAAGTTCTTGATGCGTTAATTCAGCAAGAATATCCCCAACTTTTTCTTTCCATTCTTTTGCTTTTTGATATTGCTCAGGGCTAAAAATAATTTCTCCATTAGCAACCTTGCGAATGGCAGATACCATTGTCTCTTCATTTTCTTTTTTACTTAAGTAGCCACATGCTCCAGCGTCTATCATTTGTGATATTTTTTCAACATCTTCAATAGCAGTAAAAATAAGCACGCAAGTTTTTTTATGGTTTTCGTGAATCCATTTTATTAAATCAATAGGGTTTGGTCCATGAGTTGCAATATCCAACAAAAGTAGAGTTGGCTCTACATTAGGGATAACCGAATATACATCATATCCACTTGGTATATTTCCGATGATTTCAATATCTTTCGTTTTAGAGAATAGGGTACGAAGCCCGGCAACAGTTGTGGGCTGGTTATCAACAAGTAAAATGGTAATCTTGTTTCTAGAGGGTATCAATGTAACCTCCTTTGAACCATATCTATTTTACCTACAAATTTTTTTTTTCTGTAAAAACAAAAACCAACCGTATAATAATCGTATAGGAAACGCCTTACTCTATTAAGTTAGGACTTAGAATTTTTTAATGATTTGAATATCGAATAACGAAAATGTAAAATACAATTGTCATATCCTGTTTTGCATTTTTCTTTTACAATTGCTTGCATGAACTTTTCCCCCACTCCTCTTGAAAATAAAGTTGTCCTCATCACAGGCGCATCTTCTGGATTTGGCGAAGATGCCGCTTGGTTGTTTGCTGATGAAGGCTGTAAAGTCGTTCTCGCCGCCCGCCGTGTTGACCGTTTACAAACACTGGCTTCACGCATTCAAGATGCAGGTGGTGAAGCGATTGCAATCCCGATGGATATTGTCAATGCTGATGATGTTGAAAA
>CAZJJR010000359.1:4631-4852 GCA_964546365.1 uncultured bacterium
AAATGTTAATCAATGTCAATTTAATTGGGACAATGCGAGTCACACGCGCGGTTTTGCCGTACATGTTGGCGCGGCGTGAAGGTCATATCATCAATATGATTTCGGTTGCAGGTTATATTTCTGCGCCGTTAATTTCAAGTTACTCTGCTAGCAAATTTGGTTTGCGTGCGTTCACTGATTCAATTCGTCGTGAAGTGGCTCCGTTAGGGATCAAAGTCAGT
>CAZJJR010000359.1:4867-5303 GCA_964546365.1 uncultured bacterium
TCTTCCGATCTGTCAACATATTGGTTCAAACGAAGCCTATGGCTCTATTCGCAATAAAATAAATGTTCGCATGAGTTCTGAATATGTTGCTAGCAAAGTGATTCAACTCGCAAAATATCCACGCCGTAAATTGATTATCCCGTGGTGGGCAAATATCGCTGTAACTTTTGTTACTCTCTTTCCAACGCTTGTAGATTGGATTTCATATCTGTTTGCAAAACGAAAACATAAAATCAAGTAACTGCCCTGCTCTCTGCGCCGTCCTCGGCGCAGAATTAATTTATATCATCGCCGCCGAGGACGGCGGCTTGAGCAAAAATATTTAGGAGACAACATGACTCAACAACGACTCGATAAACTCACCGCTTCATTGACTAAGGGGAAGCTTGATGCTGTTATTCTGAATCCTGGTGCTACGCTGAAATATTTGACTGGC
>CAZJJR010000360.1:0-5264 GCA_964546365.1 uncultured bacterium
ATTCCATCGGCTAAAAAGAGAGAAAACCGCCCTCGAAGTCAAGCGAGCGCTACGCTTGCATTCAAGCCCGCACCCCAGCCATTAACATTGCCAATCAAGCAAGAATCAAAATGAATATTGTCCTCATCACACAAGAATGACACGTGAATAAACCGCGTTCGGTTTCATTTTTTTGGATTATCATGCAAATCCCCACCGCTCAGGAAATGATCGCGCACTTGGCCCTTGAGCCTCTGCCAAAAGAAGGTGGCTGGTATCGCCGCAAATTTACGAGCCCCCACAATACCATCATTCCTGAAGGGCCTTGGGCAGTCCCAAAAGCAACTGCCTCAGCAATCTACTATCTGGTGACTCCAGAAAGTTTTTCCACCCTACACCGCCTTCCCAACACTGAAATCTTCTTCCACCTCCATGGCGACAGTTGCGAGCAACTCCAAATCACCCCTGACGGCACAAGACGAATCCTCCCCATCGGCAAATCCCTCCCGAACGAACAGCCCATGCTCATTGTCGAGGGTCAAACCTGGCAAAGCCTCCGCCTCAAAAAAGCCTCCCAATCCCTAGGCTGGGCGCTCTTCGCCGTAGTCGTCACCCCCGCCTTCGACTGGCAAGACTACGAAAGCGCCCCATCTTCCCTGCAAAGCTGGACGGAAGACACCCCATAGTGTTACCGCAAGCCCCCCTTGCTTCATCCTTTACAGCGTAGCGTATTGCCTGCACCTTCACCACATATAGCCCCCGATACCAAACTGAAGATCACCTCTTTTGGGCTACAACAAAATGGGAACTCCCAATACCTAGCCCTTTTTCGGGGAAAATGCTATTTTCCCAACAAGCATACCTAGTAAGAAATGAATTAATAGTTTCAGTGGGGATGCAATCGCTTGAAATTTTTGGTTTTAATCCTGATTTCTTTGCAATTAATTCTACTATCGATTGAATTGCTTTTATAGGTACAGTGAAAGCAAAAAGTGGTCTAGATAGCAATATATCAAATCCAGATTTTATTACTAAATTTTCGATAGTTGATGGACTATATCTCCTAAAATGATGATTCATATTGTCGTGAGTAGTCCAAAGCCATGAATGAGCAGGTACATTAATGATTATGTATCCACCATGATTTAGATGCGAATACATTTTTGCGACTACTAAATCATCTGATTCTATGTGTTCAATAACATCCATTGCAATTATAATATCAAAAAATGTTTTTTCTAATTTTATTTCTAAAAAATCACCTATTTGTATGTTTTCTATCCATTTGTTCTCCTCACTCAATAGTTGCCTATCATATTCTATACCATAGACATTACCATATTTAGACAAAAGTGGAAAAGATAAGCCATCGCCACAGCCAATATCCAAAATTGTATTATTTGAACCATTTTTAATATATTTATTAAGTACATACTCTAGCCATGCCTCGCGCGCGCGCCACCACCAGTGACACTTATACAACTCTCTATATTTATCAGCGTATGATCTATCCACTTTATTTTAATTTAGAATTAACCTCAATAATTTTGTCAATAACGTATAGTGGTCTTTGTTTTACTTCTTGATAGATTCTACCAACATACTCACCTATTATTCCTAAGAAAAATAGATTTATTCCGAAAAATAGTGTTAAGAAAAATATTATTGCAGTAAACCCAGCTGGTGACTGATTTAATAGTAATTTAACGAAAATAGTATAAATTGCAAATAAACTTGCAAGTATAATGGCAATTAAACCGCATACCGATGCTAGGCGCAAGGGTACCATAGAAAAAGAAAATATCCCATCACTAGCTAGTTTAAGCAGTTTTCTCGCAGAGTATTTTGTTTTACCTGCGTGTCTCTCAGCGCGCTCTACCTCTATAGCAATTTGCTTGAACCCTGCCCAACTCCGTAGCCCCCTTAAGTAACGGCTTCGCTCTGGTGCAGATTTCATCGCATTAACAACCCGTCTTGATACAAGAGAAAAATCACCTGCATCAATTGGAAGTGCCTGATCGGCTAAAATATGAACTAGTCTATAATACGTGCTGTAACAAATGCGTAACCACAAGGATTCTTTACGTCGTACCCTCTTAGCATATACAACATCGTATCCTTTTCTCCAATAATCAATAAATACCGGAAGTACTTCAGGTGGGTCTTGCAAATCTCCATCTATGATGAAGCAAACGTCACCAGTTATATGATCAAGACCAGCTGATAGTGCGGTTTGATGCCCAAAGTTTCTCGATAAAAATACAATTTTTATATCAAGGAATTGAGAAGATTTACTTGCATAATCCTCTAACATAATTGGCGTATTATCCGAACTACCATCGTCGATCAGTACCAGTTCGTGAGCCCCCCCCTCCATGTTCACAAGAACATCGCTAACTCGCTTTAGTAGTAAAGGAAGAACTTCCTGTTCGTTGTATACAGGAACACATACAGACACCTTAGGATTTTTATTCATAAATTATATTATTTCTTACTTCCATGTATATAAACCATTTCCCACATACTTATACCAAGCAAACTTAAATAATATGGTTTAATTGAATCACAAGTAAAAAACTCTTTAAATAAAATCTCCCATTCTTCAAGTTTTCTTGCAAATTTTCCACGATCATTGACAGCAAAAAAATAGGGTATTCCCTTTTTTTCTGGTTTAACTAAATCCATTATATAAATTTGCCCATCAGGATGCATAACTTCGGATATGTTAAAAAATAATTTTCGCACTTGCTCATCGTTCAAATGATGCAATAAACTATTTACAAAAATAATATCTTGCTTTGAAGTAATTTGGTTTACCCAATTCTTATCAGACACATCAGATACTATAAATTTTTTTTCTGGGTACTTACTAATTGCCTTTTTAATGTAAACATCACTTAAATCAATTCCTATATACTCATTTCTGGAAAACAACTTTGCATTCGTACCTGGGCCACAGCCTAAATCAAGCACTTTATAACCGTCAATACTTTCAATTGCACTCAGAAAAGGACGAATTTTTTGTTTAGCAAACGGTGCTTGCCATAACAAGTATAAATTAGGATTATCTAAAATATCAGAAATCATAGTTACCTCCATAATACTAAATATTTATTTATAAGTACAGCATTCGGATAGACTGATACAAACCGATCAACCTCTTGTTGAGTTATATTTCTAGAAAACTCTGCAGCAACATTAATAACAACCAAATCAATATCTTTTATATATTCACTATTAAGTAAATCAACATATTCAGTTGTATTATTCTCAAAGAAATCATAAAAAGTACGCCTCGGATTCTTTCTTCCACTTAAGAAATAAACCTCTGGGGCGTCTGGAAATGCCAATATATAGTCATTTTCAACTGTCTTAGACTGGATAAAAGTAATTAGATTGTAATAAACGATCTGGTTGCTTAGTTCTAAATTAATACTCGCCCTAGGTATGTATTTCGAAGAATCTAGGCTCTGTATATCAAAATAGCTCCACTCGACAAATCGATACAATTTACCTTGATTTACCCATTTAATGGCCCATAAAGTTAAAAAGCACATGAAAAGTACAGTGACCATATATCTATATCTAAAACCCGAACTATTAAGAAGTAAAATAAATGGAATAAATATAAGTATTGCTATATAAGTAAAGTAAATCTTAAAGGCATAAGGAAATTGTGTCAACAAACAAATACCACCACATGCTAGCCACGACAAAACATCCCTCTTAAATCGCAATTTTTTAATATTGAATATATATAAAATGACTATAGTCAAAAGCATACACTTTATCGCAGGCCAAACCCAAGTGTAAATAATAACAAAATGTGGCAACAACAAAGCTAATAAAGAAAAAATTAGCAAAACAAGAAAAAGAGTTTTACAATCTTTGCATTTTTTCAACACTTTACCAATTAATTTAAAACTAAATAGTGATACAATTACTGCTATAATTTGATAAAATAGACTTGGCGGCAATATACTAGCATACGATAATCTCAACTTTGGCAAAACCCAAACACCATTCCATAATTCATTTAAGTGGCCAATACTAATATAATAAAAAGCAAAGACAGACACAGGAATTAATACCCCAAAAGACAGTAAAAACAAATTAAAAATCAATGATTTATTTATTATAATTCTCCTGTTATAAAAACATATTACACCTACCAATAAAGAAGGTATAGAAAAATAAGATAAATTTTCAATATTTAGATTTAGTTTTATTACATAAATTGGCAACAAGGATAAACCAATAAAAACTAGCCCATCAACCACATTAAGACCTACCCTATCCTTTCGAGGAATAGTATGTAGTAATAATATAAACCATAAAGCAGCAATTACACTATATAATGCTGTAATTTTAAATAAAATACCTAATCCAATTAAAAAACCCGCACTCAATGCACCCCAATATTTCCTTGGAAATCTAACTAAAATAAAAAATGCGGTTAATGATGTATACAATACATACCATGTGGGCATAGATGCAGGGTAACACGGTGCAGCCCATACTGAGCCTGTCCACAAAAATGCCAAAGCCAGACTCCATCTTTTCAGGAGATGCTTTCCCAGCAACAGCAAGACCACCTGATAGGCAACAAATACGAAAGCATGAAACTCTCTGAGCGAACGCACAGAAATACCGAGATACTCAAAAGCTAAAGAATGTGCCCAAGACAGAAGGCCTGTATAAGGATCATCGAAATCTACATGGGGAACCTCACCATTCAAAACTCTTTCAGCACTTTGCCCTAATAACCCCTCATCATGCGGAATCCAGCCCATGTAGAAATAAAATCTACAGTACAAAATACAAGCTAATGCCGCTAGTATAAAGCATATCGTCTCTATGACCCTTTTTTTATGATTTGTAATTATCACAATTTATTTCGCTCGGAACCTACTTTTTGATCCTGTAGTGATTAACAAGTTGTCAGATTTATGCAAGGAGCTTTAGATCAAGGAAAAAGCACTCCTCATTAAGCGGGCTATCGGTCATGTATCAAGATAATATCTTATTTAAGATAAAGTTAAATTTATTAGAATTTTATTATTAAAAAATCCACTCCGTTTTGTGGTAGATCTACCTTTTGAGGATCTTGTTCAAGTTATTTCTACAACAAATTGTCATACCATACAACTTATGCAGTTTACCTGCATTTCCCCCTTGCTTCATCCTTTACAGCGTAGCGTATTGCCTGCACCTTCACCACATGCCAGATCCTGATATCCAGTCCGCAGACGTCCCTCCTTCGCTTGCTGAGGCTACGTTGGACC
>CAZJJR010000361.1:0-5221 GCA_964546365.1 uncultured bacterium
TTGTTACAAAACTTTACATCGTGTCCTATTTTGCACGTATCTCGGCTTTACCCCAGGTTTAGCTATTCGCAAGAAACTAAGGTGATAGCCTTGGTGCAATGTCCTATTTTGGCAAATCAGCTGATAAGCTACTACGCATTTAATTTGAATATTTAGGCTGATGGGGAGGTGGGGGATGGGGGGATGGGGGGAGGATTGACGGTTTTATCACCCAATTAAAGACATACAAATTAGATGCGATGCAAGCTTATTGCTGCAAAGATATCACCCATGATAAGCAAAGTTACTAATTGACAAAATACTATATTTATGTATTTTGTCCCAGAGGCTAATTATATTAAGTTTTGCAAAGAAGAGTTTTTTTAATTTATATATAGCTATAAAGTTATCAAAGATAAAAAATTGCTTGAACGGATATTCGGCATGAGTCTCTATCTCACCGTTGTCTGATGCAGAGTAACTAAGTTATACAAACTATTTCTTTAGTCTCAAAACTGGGTGAAATCATCTCAATCCCAAGCAGACCGATCGAATAGAGAGACTTTAGCTGAAATTTCCCCAAATAAAATTTGTAGTCAAGAGGTATTTCCGATGAGTTTAGATTTAGCAACCCAGCTACGGGAAGGAACCAAACATTCTCATACGATGGCTGAAAATACAGCATTTATGAAGTGCTTTTTGAAAGGAATTGTCGAATGGGAACCATTCCGCAAACTGACAGCCGATCTGTATTTTCTCTACAGTACCCTGGAAGCAGAAATTCGTCGCCACAAAGACCACCCGATCGTAGGGCCAATGTATTTTCCAGAACTGGAAAGAGAAGCAAAATTGGCACAAGATTTAGAATTTTATTACAGCGAAAATTGGCGCTATGAAATTGTAGCTTCTGAAGAAGGTAAGAAGTACGTCGAGCGCATACAAGAAATATCTAACACCAATCCAGCTTTGTTAATTGCTCATGCTTACGTGCGTTACATGGGCGATCTTTCCGGAGGTCAAAGTTTGAGAAATATCGTGCGTTCTGCCCTCACTTTGCCAGCTGACAGAGGTACGGGACTGCACGAATTCGACCAAATTGCTACGGTGGAAGCGCGACGGGCATTTAAGATGAGATATCGTGATGTGTTAAATTCATTGCCTGTTGATGATACTTTGGCGCAGCAAATTGTGGATGAAGCTAATTATGCTTTTGAACTCAACCGCAATATTTTCCATGAATTAGAACCAGATGTAAAAGCTGCTGTTGGCGATCGTGTATTTGATTTGATTACTCGTCAAGATAAACCGGGTAGTACGGAACGCAGCCCCGGCAGTACATCAGTTGAATTGGTGGCAGCGGAATAACTGTTTAAGTGAAAAGTAAAAGGTTAAAAGTCAAAATAAATGGAAATTTATCGGTGCTTTTAACTTTTTGCTTGTTTTGGGTTTTGATTAGAGTTTTTGCAAAAGTTTCAAACTTTGTTTTTTTACCACAGATATCCACAGATAAACACAGATAAACACAGATGAACACAGATGAATACAGATGAATACAGATAATATTAATAGCCGATTAGTATAGCCCCTTCTTTCTCTAGCCCCTAACTCCTAACCCCTAGTCCCTAGCTTTAAAAGAGAACATGAGACTATTATCCCAAACTGTCGAATTTGACTTCAATTTACTTAGAAAATACGATCGTCCGGTGCCGCGATATACTAGCTATCCACCTGCAACGGAACTGAAAGAAGAGTTTACGGAAATTGATTTTAAGGCTGCGATCGCAGTTAGCAACTACAAAAAAACTCCTTTATCGCTGTATTGTCATATACCATTTTGCGAAAGTGCGTGCTATTTCTGTGGTTGCAACACGGTAATCACTCAACGCAAAGAGGTAGCAGAACCTTATCTGGATTACATTCGGCGAGATATTGAACGGGTGGCGGATTTAATCGATCGCGATCGCGAAGTCAATCAACTGCACTGGGGTGGCGGTACGCCTAACTATCTCTCTCCCAAACAAGTTGAGACGCTTTGGGAAACAATTAATCATCATTTTACCTTTGCGCCAGAAGCCGAGATTTCCATAGAAGTCAATCCTCGCTTTTTAGATAAAGATTACATCTTTTTCTTGCGGGATTTGGGATTTAAACGGATTAGTTTTGGCATTCAAGATTTCGATCCGAGAGTGCAAGAAGCAGTGAACCGCATCCAACCGGAAGGGATGCTGTTTCAAGCGATGGAATGGATACGGGATGCGGGTTTTGAAAGCGTGAACGTAGATTTAATTTACGGATTGCCCTATCAAAATTTAGATACATTTAAAAACACGATTTGCAAATCAGTTCAACTCGATCCCGATCGAATTGCTGTTTTCAATTTTGCTTATGTTCCTTGGTTGAAACCAATCCAAAAACGCATTCCTCAAGAAGCATTACCGCCAGCTTCTGAAAAACTCAGCATTCTGCAAATGACAATTGAAGAATTGACTGAGAATGGTTACGTATTTATCGGGATGGATCACTTTGCCAAACCGAATGACGAATTAGCGATCGCGCAACGGGAAGGAGATTTACACCGCAACTTCCAAGGATACACTACCAAGCCAGAATCAGATTTGCTCGGTTTTGGCATGACATCGATTAGTATGTTGCACGATGTTTACGTGCAGAATCACAAACGGTTAAGACGTTACTATCAAGCAATTGATAACAGGGAATTGCCGATCGAACGAGGCGTTACCCTCAGTCGAGATGATATCATTCGGCGCACTATTATCATGGAATTGATGTGCCAATTCGAGCTTTCCAAATACGACATCGAAGAAAAATATCATCTCAGCTTTGACTTGGATTTTGAAGAGTATTTTGTTAAAGAAAGATACAATTTGCGATTGCTAGAAGCCGATGGATTAATTCATCTTTCTCACGATCGCATTCAAGTCACCCCCAGCGGAAGATTGCTGATCAGAAACATTGCTTCTGCTTTTGACAAATATCTAAGAGTTCAACAAACCGAGCGTTTTTCTAAAGCTGTTTAATTTTTGAACCGCAGAGGTGCAGAGAACCCAGAGAGATGCCCTCTGCCTCCTGCCTTAAGAAGAGGTTTAATATGCGGATTTTATTAATTCAACCTAATTACCATTCTGGCGGCGCTGAAATTGCCGGAAATTGGCCTTCTAGTTGGGTTCCTTATGTCGGTGGAGCATTAAAAACGGCAGGCTTTACTGATATTGAATTCATCGATGCGATGACTAAATATATCGATGATGAACAGTTAGCAGAAATGATTCGCGATCGCCAACCGGATATTGTGTTGGCAACGGCAATTACGCCGATGATTTATAAGTCGCAAAGTACCCTCAAGTTGGTAAAAGAAATCTGCCCGAATGCGAAAGCAATTATGGGTGGCGTTCACCCAACTTATATGTATCGAGAAGTGTTAAGCGAAGCACCTTGGATCGATTACATTATTCGGGGTGAGGGAGAGGAAATTACGGTTAATTTAGTGCGTGCGATCGCAAATCATACCGATCAAGAAGAACGGCGGAATATTTTAGGAATTGCCTTTTTAGAAAATGGTAAAATTGTTGCCACACCCGCTCATCCTCCCATCAAAGATTTAAACACGCTTACCCCAGATTGGAGTCTCTTAGATTGGGATAATTATATCTACACGCCTCTGAATACAAGAGTTGCCGTTCCCAACTATTCCCGGGGTTGTCCGTTCCGTTGTCGCTTCTGCTGTCAGTGGAAGTTTTGGCGCAAATATCGATCGCGATCGCCCAAACATTTTGTCGATGAAATCGAGAATTTAGTTAAAGAACATCAGATCGGATTTTTCATTTTAGCAGATGAAGAACCGACCATCAACAAATCTCGATTCATTGCCTTATGCAACGAATTAATTGAACGTAACTTAGGCGTTCATTGGGGAATAAATACGCGAGTTACCGACATTCTCAGAGATGAAAAAGAATTACCACTTTATCGCAAAGCTGGATTAGTTCACGTTTCCTTGGGAACGGAAGCAGCCGCCCAATTAAACCTTAATTTATTCCGCAAAGAAACTACGATCGCAGATAATAAACGAGCGGTGCAACTTTTGCGACAAAACGGCATTTTGGCAGAAGTACAATTTATCATAGGATTGCCCAACGAAACGCCAGAAACTATCGAAGAAAGCTACAGAATGGCGCGAGATTGGCAAGCGGATATGACTAATTGGAATATGTACACGCCTTGGCCTTTTTCCGAACTATTCCAAGATGTCGCAGATAAAGTAGAAATCCGCGATTATTCTCACTACAATTTCGTGACACCGATCATTAAACCAGATAACATGACGCGGGAAGAAGTGCTGAAAGGCGTACTTCGCAATTATGCTCGCTTCTATTCTTGGAAATTTATCGAATATTGGTTTGAAAAAGATTCTTTTAAGCGGCGTTATCTGCTAGGATGTCTTTGGGCTTTCGTAAAGACAACCCTCAACAAAAGATTCTATAATCTCCAACGAGTGAAGCAAAAAGGATTACGCGCGGAAATTGAGTTTGGATTTGATGAATCGAAAATTTTGAGTCCCGATCAAATGGCGCGGCTGAAACAGGAACGTCCGGCAGATATTGACTTTGTGGGAACGATTTCTGCCAGTGCAGTAACGAACGATGGTGCAGAATGCGATAACTATACCAAAGTTCACGAACAGCATGATATGATTCAAGTTGCCGTGATTGAAGACGATCAGGAAACTCGAATTAATTTGCGGGTGAATTTGCGATCGCAAAATGGGATTGAAGTTGCTAGCGAAGCTACAAATGCAGAAACAGGTTTAGTTTTACTAGAATCGATCGATGTAGATGTGGCTGTTGTGGATTGCACGCTTCCGGATATGGATTTGGTGAAGTTCATTCGCAATGCGCGGAAAGTGCAGGCAAATTCATACGTGATTTCCTCGAAAATTTTAGTTTTGGTAACTCCTGAACAACAATCTGTTTTATCCGATGCTTTAGCTGCTGGTGCAAATGGTTTTTGTTTGAAAGATGCGAGTATCGAACAGTTAGCTGAGGCGGTGCGAGTTACTCATCGAAAAGGGAGTTATCAAGATCCGGCGATTCCGGTTGCATTGGTAGTGTAATCGAGATGCTTTCAGATTATCTGTGGGAGTCATATCACGTCCGTTTTTATAACCATAGTTTGTAGTGAGGACTTTAGTCCTCGGACTGAGGACTAAAGTCCTCACTACAAA
>CAZJJR010000362.1:0-229 GCA_964546365.1 uncultured bacterium
CGGAAAATGGCGATATTTTTGCCAAACTTTTTTTAATTCCATTTGTAGAAAGCGGTTCCAATCCCTTGATTCGCAGACAAGCTTTTATCGATGTTGGTGGTTTTGATGAATCACTTACAGCCAGTCAAGATTATGATTTGTATTTGCGATTGGCAGCGCGGTATAATTTTGTAGCGGTGCCATCAGCGCAAGTTTTATATCGAATTTCAGCTAATTCTATGTCTGCTAA
>CAZJJR010000362.1:245-5202 GCA_964546365.1 uncultured bacterium
TCGCAGACAAGAAGCAACCAGCTTGTTCGTGAGAGAACGCGCTTTTAAAGAATCTCCTCAACCTTTACCTTCAGAGTTAAAGCAATATAGTATCGCCAACTTTTATAAAGATATTATGTTTCGGTTGCTGAACATGACTCCGCAAAAAAACAGGGGGTTGGAAGCAGGGCGATTTCTTTGGTATGCTGTGAAATACGATCCGGCACTATTGCGAAGGAGAATTATTTGGAAGGTGGTGTTGAGAATTTTCGCGATCGTACTTTTACCACCCCAACAAGCTGAGTTATTGCTCAACAGAATGAACAAGTTAGCAGATATTAGCACTTTATATATATTTATGCGACAAGAACCTTAAAATATGCCAATGATTTCTGTAGTTATACCTGTTTATAATGGTGAAAAAACCCTGAAAGAAACGATCGAATCGGTTTTAAACCAAACTTTTCAAGATTTTGAGTTAATTATAATTAACGATGGCTCTACTGACAACAGTTTAGAAATTATTTCTGGTATTAAAGATGAAAGAGTAAAGGTATTTTCTTACCCAAATGCTGGCTTATCTGCTAGCCGCAATCGAGGTATCGATCTCGCGAAAGGGGAATATATTTCTTTTATCGATGCGGATGATTTATGGACACCTGATAAATTAGAAGCTCAATTAAAAGTACTGCAAGAAAATCCGGAAGCGGCGGTAGCTTATAGTTGGACTGACTGCATAGATGAATCGGGTAAGTTTTTAGGGAAAGGTAGTTATTTTAGTTTTAGCGGTGATGTGCGTGCTAATCTTTTATTAACTAATTTTATTGATAGCGGATCGAATGTTTTAATTCGCATAGAAGCCTTAAAAAAGGTTGGTGATTTCGATGAATTGCGTCAATCTTGCGAAGATTGGGATATGTGGTTGCGGTTAGCAATTAACTATAGTTTCGCGGCAGTATCCAAGCCGCAAATTTTATATCGAATGTCTTCTAGTTCGATGTCGGTTAATTTCTTGCGGATGGAAAGAGAAAGCTTAGATGTAATAGAAAAAGCTTGCGATCGCGATCCGGCATATTTTTCACCATTAAAGCAGTTAAGCAAAGGAAACATTTATAAGTACCTGCTGTTTCGCTCGCTTACGTTAGCGACGAAACGAGAGGATGGTTTAATGGCGGCTAGATTTTCATGGCAATCTTTGAAATACGATCGCTCTTTGCTAAAAACAAAAGTTATTTGGAAAATTTTATTTAGAGTCGTTACCTTACTTTTATTGCCCAAAGAAATGGCTGTTACAACGATCCTTAAATATAAAAGGCTATATAATATAGATTCTCTACTAATATATATGAGAAAAGGAGTGCCTTTTGAAGGAAAATAACTAATTTTTCAAAGAGGTGAATAATATGCCAACTATCTCTGTAATTATTCCTGTCTATAATGGTGAGAAAACGATTCGAGAAACTATCGAATCGGTTTTAAATCAAACTTTTACGGATTTTGAATTAATCGTAATTGATGATGGTTCCCAGGATAAAACTGTAGAGATTGTTTCCAGCATAAGAGATGAGCGTTTAAAGATATTTTCTTACCCTAATTCAGGGGTTTCTATCAGCCGCAATCGTGGAATTTCTCATGTTTCTGGTGAATACATATCCTTTATCGATGCTGACGATCTCTGGACAGAAGATAAGTTAGAATTGCAATTAAAAGCGTTACAAGAAAATCCTCAAGCTGCTGTTGCTTATAGTTGGACTAAATGTATTGATGAATCAGGTAATTTTTCACGCCGAGGTAGCCATATTAGCGTTACTGGCGATGTTTATGCCAAACTGTTATTAATTGATTTTATCGAAAATGGTTCCAATCCTTTAATTCGCAAACAAGCTTTAACAGAAGTGGGAGAGTTTGATGCGTCAGTTAGTCCTTCTGAAGACAGAGATATGTGGCTACGTTTAGCTGCTAAATATCATTTTGTTGCTGTTCCTTCCCCGCAAATTTTATATCGACAATCAGATAATTCAGCTTCAGCTAATATTGTCAGGCAAAAGGTGGCTAGCTTGAAAGTAATTGAAAAAGCTTTCGAGCGATCGCCTGCACCTTTACAGCATTTAAAAAAGTATTCTGTTGGCAATATTTACAAAGGTCTTACTTTCAAAGCTCTGGAAGGAAATCCACATCCAAAGCAGGGATTAATAGCAGCTAGGTTGCTCTGGCTCTCTGTTAAAAACGATCCTAATCTACTGAAGACACGAGTAATTTGGAAAGCCTTGTTAAAAATTGCCGTAATGATTATTTTACCGCCTCAACTATCTCAAGGATTAATAAGTAAATTTAAAGCAATTTTTAATACTACCACTATTCTTGGTTACTTACAATTAGAATTATTTTAGGATTTAAGATGCCAACTATATCAGTAATTATTCCAGTTTATAATAGCGAAAAGACAATTCGAGAAACAATCGAGTCGGTATTAAATCAAACTTTTACAGATTTCGAGCTAATCATTATTAACGATGGTTCTCAAGATTCGAGCTTAGAGATTATTTCCAGTATCCAAGACACCCGTTTGAAAGTATTTTCATATCCAAATGCGGGGGTATCAGCTAGTCGAAATCGCGGTATTGCTCAAGCTAGTGGAGAGTTTATCGCTTTTTTGGATTCGGATGATTTGTGGACAGCGGATAAGTTGGAATCTCAGTTACAGGCTTTGCAAGCTAATCCTCATGCAGCCGTTGCTTATAGTTGGACTGATTATATCGATCGAACCGGTAAATTTGTCTGTCCCGGTAATCACGTCACTGCTGATGGGGATGTTTACGAGCAGCTTTTACTGCAAAACTTCTTAGAGAATGGCTCTACACCATTAATTCGGAAGGAAGCTTTGATAAAAGTGGGGGATTTTGATGAGTCATTATTCGGTCCTGAAGATTGGGATATATACTTACGTTTGGCTGCAAATTATCAGTTTGTAGCCGTACCGAAAGTGCAAGTTTTATATCGAATCTCGGCTAATTCAGTTTCTTCCAATGTTTTCCGGCAGGCATCAGAATGTTTAAAGGTGATTGAGAGAGCTTTTAACCAGGCTCCAGCATCTTTGCAACACCTGAAAAAAGTGAGTATTTCTAATCTTTATCAATATTTAGTTTTTAAGACGATCGAAGGTTACCCTAATCGACAGCAGGGTGTAGCGGCGGCAAAATGTCTTTGGCTTGCGATCGTTAATGACCCGGCTTTGCTGAAAAAGCGATCGCGCCTAATCTCGATCGTATTTATTAAGATATTAGCTATTATTTTATTACCTCAATCTCCAGATTTTTTTGATAAAGTTAAGGCTGTTTATAGAAAATCATAAACAGTTAACATTTAGATAACTAAAATTTTATGATTAACCAATAAAAAGGGCTAATTAAGCTGCCGATAAAAAAAGCCATTTCGCACTCAGCAACTAGGTCATTTTTAAACTTTCCTCGATATTTAATGAAGTGCATTACAACGCGACGCAAGTTACCGAACAAAGTTTTAGCAGCAATTACTGGTTTTTGTTGAGGTGAAGCATTAATCATGCGGAGTTGACAAGTAGCTAAACCACAATTACGAGATATACAAAGCAAATAACTTCTTTCTAAACGCCTGCTGGGAATTTGATGATATGTCTGCATTGCCGGATTGTACCAAATTTCCCAACCTGCTTTATGGATGTGAAGCGATATTTCGTAGTCATCTCCCTGAGATAAAGATTTACCTATCCTTCCTGTCAAAACAGGTGTGTCGGGTACGCTTTCACACCATGCTTGTTTGCGTACTACTAAGGCTGCACCGGGAGGAAGTCTGAGGTTTTGCGGTTCGTATAAAATTGGTTCTGCACCGCATCTCTTAATTGCCAAAAAAGATTCTATTCTCTGGAAGTTTTCCGGAGGCTGTACTTCAAAATCACCGTGAATTTGACCGCCGTAAACACCTGCTTTTGGATGTTCTTGCCCGAATGAATGAGCTGCTGCAACCCAGTTATTATCGGGTAGATTGTCATCATCTAAAAAAGCAACTAATTCTCCGTTTGCTTCTTCGATCGCGCGTTTTCTTGCCCAGACTAATCCCTGTTTGGGTTCAAAAACGTATTTAAGAGGGTAAGGGTATTTCCAGGTATTTTGATACTCTTTAACTACTTTAGATGTACTATCGTTACTATTATTATCAATTACAATGATTTCCCAGTTAAAGGATTCTGTGGCTGTTTGCGATCGCAATTTTTCTAAAACTTTCGGTAATCTGTTTTCCCCATTATAAGTAGGTATCGCAACTGTTATATTAATCATTAGAACTACTCTCTAAATATATTTTTCGCCAAATAAAAAATGGGCTGATCAAACTACTTAAATATAACTGCATTTCACAAGCCGCAACTACATCGGTTTTGACTTTAGTTCGATATTTCAATAAGTGAAAAATAATTTTTTTAGTATCGTTTATTATATAAGCGATATTTACCAGAGGTTTTAGCCAAGGTTGAATACCGATCGTTCTAGTTACATAACGACTCAAACCAATCCCGCGAGCTAATGAAATGAGATAGCTTTTTTCTAGCCTCCATTTAAAAATTTTATGATCGATTTCCATCTCAGGATTATACCAAATTTCCCAATCCGAGTTCTGAATATAGGATAATACTTCTAAATCTTCACTTGTTAGCATTTTGCCATGTGCTCTACCTGTCAAAATTAGTTGCTTAGGAACATTTTCTAGCCATGCTTGTTTGCGTATAACTAGACCTGCTGATGGAGGTAATAGTTTACTAGAAGGGTTGTATAAAAGCGGATTTTCACCTCTTTCTATAATTGCTAATAGTGAGGCAATTCTCTTAAAATTTTTTGGCGGCTCAATTTCGTACATTGGATGAATTTGACTACCGTAAGCACCAGCTTTTGGATATTCTTGGCTAAATAAATAAGCTTTTGATACCCAATCAAGTGCAGGGAGATTA
>CAZJJR010000363.1:0-5199 GCA_964546365.1 uncultured bacterium
CTGATTAATTCCTTTCAATTCATGGAATTAATCGAATTTCTACATAACCGCTCACAGGAAGACTTACCTGAAGAAAGGCAAGTTCCCTTAAGCGAAGCTTTAGCAGAACACATCAAACGTCGCTTGATCTATGCAGGTACCGTTACCCGCATAGATTGCCCTTGGGGTCTTCCTTTCTACGCCCTGACTCGTGCCTCCTATTCTCCTTCCGATGATGAAGAGCGTACATATATTATGGTTGAGGATACCGCTCGGTATTTTCGCCTAATGAAAGGATGGCAAGAGCGACAATGCTATGTAATGCGAGTTTTAGAGGAATTAGACATTCCACCAGAGCGAATCGAAGTAGCTTTACAAGATTTGGATCTGGTGATCCGGGAGTGGGCGGACAGACACCACCGAGAAGGTGGAGAACAG
Organism: uncultured bacterium; assembly: GCA_964546365.1. Taxonomy (GTDB): domain Bacteria; phylum Cyanobacteriota; class Cyanobacteriia; order Cyanobacteriales; family Aerosakkonemataceae; genus DATNQN01. Next base: position 418 of record CAZJJR010000363.1, read on the forward strand.
ATGATTTTACAAATGGTTTTCGGCCCGAAAGATGATTAACTTATCTTTAACTTTCATGTTGCTCAAACAGCAAAAAATCAGGGGAACAGGCGGGTAGGGGAATTAACAAAAAATGCTCCTTGCACAAACCGAACGAAATCATCTAAGGTGTTAGCTTTTTAGCTATGCAATAGGGTGTCATCTACCTGCAACTAATTAAAGTCAATCTATCCTAAAGCTGCCTAAATTAAATACATACTTTAAAATTGAAGGCTTATTAACAAGGGAAAGATAAATTAAAATTCAATGAAACAAATATGAGTTAATTGCTACTTATTTCGGATATTACAGCAGATTCCAGTTAAGTGAAGTACAGGATAGAAACCTGGTTTCTGTTAGCAGTTATTTGTACCTCATCTACGCTGGAAAGCGCTGTAATATTTTATGCAAATACGGCATCATAGCCCCTATGATGGATTTTCTAGTAAGTTTTCATCAGTGGTATTACTATCGCTTTGGTTCCTGCTATCAAAACCGCTAATAATAGACTCTATAGAATTTAGTTCCACACTGTTGCGACTCTTTTCAATTTGTGGAGTCTCGCTTGACGCTAAAATTGCGGCATCGGAGATTGATTGAGTTTTTTCAGTATCTTTCCAATGTTGGACGAACTCCTTCTTGAGCCAGGGAAGATGATCTTCAGTTGCCATTTCTATCCTTCTCATGCCACCAATTAACTGGATAGCACGTTGCGTGGGCGAACAAAGCTTTGATAAATCCCGATCTCCTCTGCTTGCCATTAGCACTACAGTTTCCCATTCTTCAGCAGCTTGCACGTTATTAGAACCTTGCAAAGCTTCAGCAAAATCGTTAGGAGAAGGGAAGAATTTGAGAGAATCGAATACGACATCAAAGGCAGCAATAAACTCTTCATCACTAGCAATTTTTAAATTTAAGCGTTCGTAATATTTAGTACGAGTAGCGGTGGAAAAGGATTTTGGATCGCGGTTGCACATTTCACATAAAATATCGAAATGCTCGGTAAATACTTCCGGACTAATCATTAGAATTCTACCTCTTTAATTTCGTTATTCACCAGTTCTAAATCCCATTCAAAATTTTCATCAATTAATTGCTGTACGTAATCCCGATCGCCCTCCTTAATTAATCGTTGTAGCATCGCAATCCGCTCTTCCTGAGAAGCCACGCTCAAGCGCTTATTTTTATATCCTAAAATTTTATTTCGTATATTAGTTAACTGAATTTTTCGTGCCAATTCTTCTGTGTCTCGCTTCACCTTTTCTGGCGGCGGGGATGGCTGGAAAGCATTGTTGTCTTTTTTTGGCGTTAGTTCTGAAGCGGCATTTACTACTTGAGCTTGCATTCTTTTTCTTCTATTTTTCTGAGCTTCTTCGATCGAACGAATTTTGTTTGGGTCGAGCATTCTTTTTAATTCTTGAATTCGTTGCTGTTGTTCGTAAATTTTTTTAATATCCCCTATACTAGGCATGGCTTCTAATTCTTCTTCGGGGCAACTAACGGCGATCCAAGCTTCCATAACTTCTCGTCTTCGATCGGGGTCAATCCATGCTTTTGCTATCCATTCTCGCACCATCATTAAAGCTTGTTGGGGGTTCGCTTCTTTTCCATGTTTCCAAATTACAACCTTAGTACGAATTAAATATGCTTCTAGTTCGGCATTGAATCTTTTTTGAGGTATTAAACGTGAGGAGCGATGGGGAAAAGTTATTTCCCAAGGGTAAATAGGATTACCTGAAATGTCTTTCGGCATTTTGTTTTCCCATTCGGGGTCTTCTGCTAGCTGCGCCCAATACTCGCTCTCAAATGTTGTTTTCATGTTTAATTAAAGACTAATATAAATATGTTTTTCTAATATACAGCTTAGCATTAACCTTGGAGTTATGTGATTTCTGAAGGGGCGATAACTATGCAGCAAAATCATACTGAATAAACATTTCGGCTCTTCAACCTCGCTGGTAATAAAGGCGTTTATGTGAGATTAATTACATTAATTGGGCAGTTTGTTCAGCAAGGAATGTCAGAATTTCCTTCCAAGCATGACCATCAAATTTACCACACCCCATTAGTTGTGTTCGCATGGCGTTAGCCATATCCAGCGCTATATATAATACTTCAATAACCTACCTATTTTTTTCGGGCAACAATCTTTAAAATCAGCACGCAGTAAGGATTTTATACCAAATAAGTACCCCTTTTATTCTTTAGTCTGCGTAGGCGGACTACCCTTTAGGAAGGCTAAGCGCTGACGCGCACGCTCCGCGAACGCCTACGTTTGTATAGCCACAGTTTCAACCGCCGAGTATAGATAGGGGTAGTTAATCCGGATTTGATATTATAGATTGTTGTCCCCCTTCAGACCAAAACCAGATATTGCTTATCAAAATGTTGAACTTCAGCTAACTTAGTATCGGTTTAATTTATTGACTATGTTTAAATTAATAAATAAACAATAAAAAACCCCGGTTTTTGCCGAGGAGTAAATAGGAGAGCTTGAAAATGTTAGACGCTTAGTTGAAAACTATAAAAAAATCGTTAATTTATAGACTGATATTTTTTGAAAATTTAGCTTTTAATCAAGTAAATTTATTTATAATTTTTTTGTTTTTAATCTATGTTAATTAATTTAACGGATTGTTTACAATAATTCAAGTATTCAAGCGGTATCTGCGATTAAAATTTCTTTTGGTTTCTATAGGCTGAATTAATCATTACATCCGAAAGCTGTATACCAATTTTTAACCCTTTGGTTTAGTTGCTGATAAAGTTAGTTTGTTTGACAAAAAGGAATATATATGATATAGAGGTATTCTATTATCCTTAAGTCAAATTTAAAAGCAGGGAAGCAAGACAGTAGGATAATTTTCCCTTGTTTGCTAATCCTAAATGATGCACCAACATCATTTCTTATGAAGAAACTTTGCTGATAAACTTCCTAAAAATAGCTCAAAAACAAGGCAAAGACGGAAAACTAGACTTTTAGTGTAATAAATATAACTGTTTAAATTCCCGTATGGATCGAGGTATTTATTTGCTCAACACCATAGCAAATCATCGCTTGGCACTTTCATCCAATTGGAGGAAGCAAGCAACAAAGATTGTCAGTATACTTAGAAAATGTTCTGTAAAATACTACACTTTTCTCCGTCAACTTATCGATCGCTTTATTAAGCATTTTGTAATTCTTGTATCATCTTGTATGCAATCTTATTTGCTATTACTCTGATTGGGTATCTTAAAAAAATAAAGCAATAATTAAGAGGAGGTCCTATGACTCCGACCATGTTACGTCAATTATGGTCTGTAATTGAGACAACCCAAGCCAATATAATACTAAAGCTAGATGATGCCAGCCTAGCACAGTGGTTGCTCAAGCAAGTAAAAAATCAGCGAGCGCTCGATCGCGATGAAACCAACATCTTGAACGACTACATTTACTCCAAACTAACCCTCATTCGAGATTTAGCGCTGGAACGGCAGTCAACTTGGCAAGAAAGTCACTAAAGCTATTAGTAATCTTTATCAAAACAACTGCCCTATAGTTGCTAAATTAGTATAATTTTTAACGTACCCATTTTCAGTAATTGAAAATACATGGGTACTAACTTAGTCTACTTTTCGATCGTGTTCTTCGATAAAAGAGCGCTATTTATTTCGCGGGAAATTAATTAGAGAGAATTTCGAGCGATTTCCCTGCTAATCTCCATGTTTATTTCGGCATAATTATTATTAATTGATAATGCAAGATGTCATCAAACGCTTCTATTCCTGTTGTTGAATTATAACTAGGGGCTAGGGGCTAGGAGTGAGAGTTTCAGCAATTAATAATGCCTTAACCGCCTTGACGGTTGCTGTATCTAAAAGATTTTGTAACGTCAAATAATAGCTGCCGCCACTTCTTTGCAGATTTTTGGGAAGCGACTGAAGATATTAAGAAAAATTCATAATTTTGGATAAGCTAGCCATAACAGTTAGTTGTTTTTTTTCTGCAAGCTAATACAACGATTATGATGTTTCGCTTGCTAATTCCCGAATCTTTTTATAATTAAACTTTTATCTCAAATTTAATTGTGATTAGTCATCAGTCATTGGTTACTAAGTTAATTGCAAATATTAATAGCAAACCACTATAAATTTTAACAAATAACCCTTGACAAATGACAAATGACTAATCTTGCGGCGAAGGTTCTACAGTAGGAGTTGCTGATGGTAATGGTTCTTGAGATGGTAATGGTTCTTGAAGAAGGGGGGTATTTGATTGGGAATTGTTGAGAGTAGCCGCTACTAAAGCATAACCTAAGTAAGCAGGTAAAACGATCGCTGTCAAAGCCGCGATCGCGCCCAGCCACATCAACGGTCTTGATGAAGAACCGTAATGACTGCGATAAGGGTCAAACTTTAATCGATCTGATTTAATTAAATCTCGTAAAGCCACAGGTCGCTTAAATCGCACCCGTCGGTCATCCAACTTTTCCAATAAAATCCAGCCAGCTTCTCCCTCCTCATCACACAAGCGCTGAAAAACCACCGGATCGCGAAAAATATCCCGATTAGCTCGCACGATTTTAAATTCCCAACCTGCTAATCGCATATCGCGGGATAACCCTTGTGTAGAACCGTTCGTTTGGAGAGGCGTTTCCGCTTCCGGACCGATCTTAGATTCGTAACGAGTCAAAATTTCTTCCTCCTCTTCATCTTCTTGCACCACTGTTGTTTGATACCAGCGTATCCATCCACCGATGGCTGTTGCTTGGAGACCAAGGC
>CAZJJR010000364.1:0-5195 GCA_964546365.1 uncultured bacterium
AAAACCGACACTGAATTAGTAGTACCGCCATGAGAAGAATTAGCAAAATTATATGAAATGGCAAAAATGGGCGATATTGCAGCTATTGAAGCAGAAGCTCAACGCATCGGAAAACTAGATGTTAAATATACTGCTTTTATCGATCGAATTTTAGAATTAGCCAATGAATTTGAAGATCGTGAAATAGTCAAGTTAATAGAAGAATATTCGGCTTAGCATAAACTAATCAAAGACACGCAAAAATCTGCTTTTGGGTGTCTTTTAGATTAATAATCGTTCAACAGTTTTGTAGGGATACGGCATCATAAATATATTGGTACGAGTAAAATGATTATGCTGTTTCCTGACAGCTTAAATTCGTACTTCAGTTTGGTGAAAATTTAAACTTGCTCTCCCTACAAGTTAAGACACTAATTAATATAGCTGGTACGCTGATATGAAAAGAATGTGCGATCGCAAAATTTATAAATATAAAGATATAATTATTTTACGTCCATATCAGCGTTAGTACCATGACTGCCTCAACCTCCATAGTCAGCCAAAAAACGACAAAAATTCTGCATCATTGGAAACCCGCTACCTGGGAAGACTATTTAGTTTATCGCGACGATCGAACTAATAACCGGATGCGCTTATTTTTTCATATAAACCGTCTTTTGGTAATTGATATGGGTTGGGAAGGAATCAATCACGCTACTATTAACGAACTGTTCTCTACGCTATTTATTCAAAAAAACAAAAAAAAACCAGAACAGATATTTAGTTCGCTAGGTGGTTGCTTATTAGAAAAAGCACCAAAACAATCGGGCGCACCGGATTTAGTGCTTTATTTAGGTGATGACTATCCCCGCTGGCAAGAAGGAGAACCGCGCCGAATCGATTTAAATAGGTGGCGAGTACCTAACTTAATTGGCGAAGTTTCCGATACAACTTTGGCAACCGATTTAGATGAAAAGAAAAAACTTTATGCTGATATGGGAATTCCCGAATATTGGGTAATTGACGTACAAGGTTTAAGAGTATTTGCATTTCAGTTGCTTTCAAATGGCACTTATCAACAATGCGACACATCTTTAGCTTTAGAAGGATTGTCTATTACTTTATTAGAACAAACTTTGGCACTGTTGAAAGAAGGAACGAATGGTAGTGCTGCTGCTTGGTTTGCACAACAGATTGCTAATTTAAAAGCTGAATAAGTACGATAAAGAAACCCGGTTTCTCTGAGAAACCGGGTTTCTGGGCTTAATTGTGCCAAGCTTGATAGAAAGCTGGATAATTCATGTTTTCGGCACAATGCCAGATGATATTAAACGCTGCTTCATAGCGATAAGAACTTCTCTTGTAAAACTGTTCGCTTAGATAGTTTTTAAGAGATTTGATCACTTGGGGTAAATAATCATTTGGAAGAATTTCCTTTAAGAAATCGGATCTAAAGCAGAGACAGGATTCATAATTGCTATCTTTGTGGGTTTGCATCAAGCGGACAAAGATAGCGATAATTTGGTCAAGCTGAGTTCTCACAATTTTGTTAACGAGGTCAAGTTCTTCTAATTTTCCAGTTAGCCAAAAGAGAAATTCTTCATCCTCATTTGTCTTAATCCAATTAATGAGACTATCAATTGCTTTTTGTCGGTATTCTTCAGTTTGCAACAAAAACTTAATTACTTGCAAACGGATGTATTTATCTTGAGCGGTTTCAAGTATTTGCAAGAGAGCGTTAATTATAATTCTGTTGTTCGGTTCAATTTGTAGCAAATTTTCAGCACATATCAAACGTCTCCATTCATTCTCAGAGCTTTCAAATATATGCCACATAGAGGAGATTGCTGTTTGGTTGCTAGGGTCAATTTGCAAGAGTAATTCAGCTGCTATCAAACGTCTCAATTCATTTTCGCTGGTTTCCAGTATCTGCAAAAAAGCGGCGATCGCAATTTTATTGTGCGGACTAAATTTAGGCTCAATATCCAAATCTTCATAAACAAGATAGGATGTCCAGTTATCTTGGGTAGTTTGAATGATTTGGGTTATAGTAGAGTCAGTGAGTTTATTGCCTCGATCGAATTCGCCTAAGTAGAAAGCAGATACAAAAAGTAGCCCTGTATCCTGGCAACTTTCAATTCTCTCGATTAAAGCAGCAACCGCAGCTAGGTTCGCAGGATCTTTTTCGACTAAGTATTTAGCAGCTTTACCAAGTAGAACTGCATCTCTAGTAGTTGCAATTATCTCTACTAAAGTATCGATCGCAGCTGGATTACCTGGATCGATTTGCCACAAAGCTTTGGCTGCACGAAGACAAATATTATCGCCTCGGTTAATCTGCAAGAATTCGACGAGGTAAGAAATAGCGGTTTGATTGCCAAAACCTATTTTACCCAAAGAGTCGATCGCCCGGTAATAAAGCCTCTTATCCTGCGTTGTCTGCATCAGGTTAATTAAAGTAGCGATCGCAATTTCATTCCCAGAGGCAATTTCCTCCAAGCTGCGAATTGCCTTGATTTGCGTGGATGAATCCTGAGTTACTTGCAATAGTAGCAATAAAGCTGCGATCGCATTTTTGTTAACGCGATCGAGTTTTCCCAATTTCTCAGCCGCCCATCGCAAAGCCAGTCGATTTTCAGTATGATGGAGAAAGCAAACAAAAGCAGCAATTACCCGTTGTTTGTCTGTTAATTCCAGTGCTTCTCTAGCTGCATCGCGCAGTCGCAAGGTAAATATCTTCCAGCCAAAATAGAGATAACTCCAATCGAGCAACTGCTTAACAATTGCATCGCCCAAACTGCATTCTGGAAAATAAGCTAAAGCCTCTGAAGCTAGGAAAAAAGCTCGATATCGATAAAAATTTCCGCATCCGTCATCGAAATTTAGTAGAGCATTAACAAACTCTTCTTTTTGTTCTTTCGGGATATCTTCTCGACTGAACCAGTGCAATATTTCTGCTTTCCACTCTGGTTCAAAGATGCGATAAGTGCCTTTCTCTAAATTACCGGGAACGTGGTCAAAGAAATAGCGCCAATCATTCATTGCCTCCTACCCACTTTAATATGTGGTACGCAATGGACATCCTCCATAGTAATCCATTTTATTTAGAAAATCTACTCCTGAACGTTGTAGGGTGCGTTAGCGCTAGCGTAACGCACCTTCCCTGCCCAATATAAAAATAAGCTGGACAGTATCCACCCTATTAATTCACAAATCTCCGTTATCCTCTCCAAAAAAAATAGCCTCGAAGTCTCGATAACCACTTAGTACACGAACAACTTCAATACCATTTTGAACCTGACGATAAAAAATGACGTAATTACTTACGGGAATACCGCGTAATTGCGCTGCTAAATATTCGTAACTTTTGCCCATGTTGGGAAAGTTGCTTAAAGTTTCGCATTTTTCGTCAATTGACCTTACCAAATTAATAGCTGCTGCTGGATTATTGCGTGCTATATACTCGATAATTTCGTTAAGGTCTTGCCTAGCCTGATGAGTAAAAGTGTAAGTCATTTTTCGGACTGGGAGATACGATCGATTTTTTCGTAAAGTTCTTTGATTACTTGTTTGCCATCAACAACTTCTCCTCTATCCGCTTGTTCAATACCAATAGCAATTTCTTTTCGTAGTTTTTCGAGACGCAATTGGCGAATTTGGTCTTCTTCTTGCAGCAGTCGCAGTGCTTCGCGCACAACTTCGCTAGCAGATAGGTATCTGCCGCTTTTGACCTTTTCTTGTACGAATTGTTCGAGTTCGGGTGTTAAGGACACATTCATGGGAGTAGTGCTGTTTTGGGTTGTTAATCCTATTTTGCTGGTTATACCAAGGATTGTCAAAGTTTGTTATTAGACTTTGAAAAGCTTCTACTGCAAGGATTTGGTGGTGAGGAAGGGCGGTAAGCGAGGGTTTAAGTGCGGTGTCAGGTATGGAAATACCTCATAAAATCTACGTTTACTAATTTATAAGCCTGTATCAATTATTTATATCGATTTTACTATGCTATAATGACAAATACGGAGAATAATCATCTCCTGTTCATTTCTGCGAAATTTGCTCTAACGCAAACTTACAACGAAATCAAAGCAACTACAACGACATTAAAGCAATTACAACGAAATCAAAGCAATTACAAAATTACAACGAAATCAAAGCAACTACAACATTAAAGCAATTACAACGAAATCAAAGCATTACAACGCAGAAATGATGAATATGCACCCAAAAAACGTGGTGCGAGGCAAAAATCGAGATGTTTCGGTAGTTGAAACAACAACCGAGCAGTTTCGAGAGGCAATAGACGACTGCTTTGATGCGGTTAGTCGAGGACAGCCTCACATTGTACATCGGAATCAACTAGCTGATGTAGCTGTGATTTCTATCCAAGACTACGCAAAATTGCAGGAGTACAAACGCCTGCTTTCTCAAGCTGCACGGGAACTGCTACAAGAGTCTTCTTGAGATATAGCATTAGACTACAGAAAAATCATCTTCTCCAAAATCGCCTCGCACCGGAAAACCTGAAAATTTGGAGAGGAGATGCACGTAAATATTGAAGAACACGATTGTGTTCGGAAGTTTTGGCAATCTAAATCCCTAGCATTTCGCTTGCAATGGGAATATCAAAGTTTTCTCAATTTGCTTAAAAGTGAGTTATACCCACTGGAAGCAGAATTGATAGAAGGATTGCCGGAACATTTTTTGTATCCGCTGCCAACAGGACATCAAGTTTACTATCAAGTGAAACAAATATCACTTGAACCAGAAATTTACTTGGTTACTATCAAGCGGATAGCTACTTCAGCAGAAATTGTCAGCATCTTGTTGCCAGAAATTAAAAAATCGCTATTGCAACAACCTGCTCAAATTCCAGAGATTGCCAAATCTCAGCAGAAAGGAAATTTTGGAAAAAGTTTTGTCAGTGCGTTAGATATAGCGCAACGGCTAATTTTTTCTGAACAAATTCTGACTGTGCTGGCAGGTTTGTTGATAGCCATTTTCGTAACAGTTGGCGCACAATTTGCTTCTTCTGACACACCGGGAGGACAAAAAACTCCTTCACCAGAACACAATTCTAGTCAGTCGAGGTAAAGGCGTTGTAGGGACACGGCATCATAAATCCCACATTCCGCACCCGCAACTGTCACACATCAATCAAAAGGGGATTTAGTAGTACAAGTGAACTAAAGTAGAAGCAGAGAAAAGAGACTTAATGA
>CAZJJR010000365.1:0-262 GCA_964546365.1 uncultured bacterium
AATTTAGAATTAATTTTGGCCCGGGCTGCCGAATCTACTTTGGACAAATTGGTTCAATAATAATACTTCTTCTTTGGGGTGGCGATAAAAGCACTCAAGAAAAAGATATAAAGAAAGCGATTGAATACTGGAGAGATTATAATGCAAGAAGTGAAAATGCCGACGAGCGATAGCTGGAAAGATGGACTAATTGAATCACTAACAGATTCCGAAGAAGCTGCTGCTTATCTTAGTGTAGCTTTAGAAGCCGAAGAATTCGATG
>CAZJJR010000365.1:276-524 GCA_964546365.1 uncultured bacterium
TAAAGTACTTCGGACAGTTATTCAAGATATCATAGAAGCCCATATAAAAATAAATAATATTTCAGAAAAAGCTAATCAATATCATCAGCAAATCGATAAAATGTTGTCGGAAAATGCTGCAAATGAAATTTATACATTTGTATCCCTACTCGATGCGTTAGGATTTTGCATTGAAATTAAAACCAAAGAAGAGAGCGACAATCAACATCTTTGATATCTCATTCCCGGTAATTGAGTTACCAATCCCA
>CAZJJR010000365.1:561-5120 GCA_964546365.1 uncultured bacterium
TGCTAATCCGGCTTGTTCGTCGATTAAATCAAATGGGATTGCTTCAGAAGAAACTGCCTGAAAAACTTGTTTTAATTCCGGTTCTAAATCTGGGATAGGTGGTTGATTAGAAACTTGAGGTTGTTGATTAAATAAAGGCAAAGATGCAAAAATTTCTGTTTCTTGAGTGGGAGTTGCGCCTAACATTTGTAATAGTTCATCTAATTCGATCGGAATTGGTTTTGCACCTTCACTAATTAAATTTAAACAACCGTGAAAATTGTAATCATCATTACGCGCACTCAAAGCATATACTTGGCGACTAAAATCTTTTGCCACATCCGCAGTAATTAACGCGCCGGATTTTTTCGGTGCTTCCATGACTAACACGGCGCGGCTCAAACCTGCAATAATACGATTACGGGCAGGAAAGCGAGTGCGATCGGGTGGCGTTCCTGCCGAATATTCGCTAACTACTATGCCATTTTGTTGAATCTGTTCGTATAAATGACGATTTTTGGGCGGATAAACTACATCAACGCCGGTACCGAAAACTGCGATCGTTCTTCCACCGACTTCTAAACAAGCGCGATGTGCTTCCGTATCAATTCCATCCGCCATCCCAGAAACAATTGTAAATCCCTGTTTGGCTAAAGCAGCACTAATTTTGCGCGTCCAACGGATACCGTATTCGGAAGGTTGGCGAGTTCCTACAATTCCCACCGTTGGCGTAATACCTTGATTTTCTTCAAGTTGCACTTTCCCGCGATAGTAAATCGCAGGTGGCGCGTTGGGAATTTCTAATAACAAACGAGGATATTCTGCATCTGCTGGTGTCCAAAAAAAAGGATTTTTTTGTTGATGTTGTAAGAAGAATTTTTCCGGGTCAATTTGATTCCGCTTTTCCACTACAGACTGGACGGTTTTAGCGCCAAAACCCTCTACTTTCTTCAATTCTGTTGGAGTCGCTTCCCACGCTGCGGCTAAAGTACCAAAATGCTGTAGCAACCGCTTCAACAAAATAGGGCCAACTCCTGAAATTTGCGTCCAAGCTAACCAAAATACCCGTTCTTCTAACAATTTCCTAAAATACTCCTTTTTAATTTGGCTGAACATTCATCTGTGTTCATCTGTGTTTATCTGTGTTAAAAAAATCCTTATATCACATCGGTTGAAAAATTGTTTGTGAGATCATGGGTTAATTTTTACCGCAGATTAATACAGATGTAGGCGATAGCCTTCCCGCAGGGTACGCAGATAAAAGAGGATTTTTCAACTATTCTAAGCACTAGCAGAACGTTGTTTTTTCAGATATTCAAATACCGACTTATCCCCAATATCTGGTGTAATTGGTTGCAAAATTTTTCGGATCGCAAAGATCGCAAAGAAAATCGCCCAAATCACCAGTAAAATTTGTTGCGAACCTCCGGGCATTATACCAGATAAATGCCCTAACAGCAGTAAAGGAACTAGGGGCGTTAATACTTTGGTTTCTAATCTGTTAAAACAAAAAGCTTCTTTAAAATAAATGCCTGTCAGTGCCGCAAAAGTAAAACCTACTCCTAATAAAGTGAGGGGATTTTGATAAATATATAGAGCTAATGGCTGACTGTTTTGGAAAGCGAAAATAACTGAAGATATTACACCGATTCCCCAAAATATTTGCAGGAGTTTGTGCAAAGGTGCTAGATAAATATGAATGGTGGTTAAACTAACTCCCAATGCCAAACAGAATACAGCATATAACACTGTTACTGCATTTAAAACTGTTGAGTTATTGCCTTGCCATAATACTAACCAAATTGCGATCGCAAAACTCAAAGCCGCTACCATTAAGCCAATACGGTATATGATGACGCCAGTGCGATCGCTCTCGGTAATCGTATATTCTCCAAATTGACCTTGATAAACTTCCGGTTCGGCTTGCTTAATTTGAGTCATCAGTTTCTCCCCATGCTTAGTAAAATAAAATTGATTTTTTCTGCAAATTTAACGAACTGTTATTTTCTCTTTAATTTAGTCTAACAGGGTCAGCTATATTAAATTAATTCTAACTTATTTAAGGAACATCCCGGAATTCATCTAAGTCAATTTGATTAAATTAAGAGCCAATTAATTAAATCCTGAGTATAAAATACCATGCTTCGACGAATATTAAAACCATCTTGGTTGTTAGCTTTGCTGATTGCCATGTTAATACCTGCGATCGCTTTTGCTCAAACTCGCCCTCCCCTTCCTTATGAAGATCCGGGTGCTTGTCCGTTTGAATGTTGCACTTACCGTGAGTGGCTAGTAAATAAAACTACTCCTATTCATCGAACTCGCAATAATAACTCACCAGTAGTTTTTACGGTTAATCCAAAAGAGCGAGTGCGCGGCGTTACCGGAGTAGTAATTACTACCAAAGCAGGAGAAATTAGAATTACTAGACCGATTACCATTCAAGATTATAGCAATGCCAGAGGTACTAACACTGCTAGACCTATTCAAGCTAGACCGGGTGATATTGTTTATCTTTTAACTTCTCAAGGTGAAGGTTCTTATAAAGCTTGGTTTAAAGGTAAATTTATCGTTATTAGCGCTATAGATGTAATGGAAGCTAATAAACCCGGTTCGGCGGGTGCAGGAAGTAATATTCCTCTTACAACTAGTACTTGGTGGGTGCAAATTAGAAATCGTCGAGGACAAATGGGATGGACCGATCGGGTACAAAATTTTGATAATAAAGATGCTTGTGGTGTACCAGTCGATCCATCAATTTAAGAATTCAGAATTCAGGAGGTAAAACTATAGTGAATAGAAAAATTGACTTATTCTGACTTCTGATTGATGCCAGCATAGTTATCTTAATCGAATAAAACTTTTACTTCGTTTCCCCAATCTACCTGTAAAATAGATTGAGCATTGCCATTGTTGACGGCAATTTCTACCCAACCATGACTGGCGACTAATGCTAACAAACTGCCAACTTCACGTTCGCTGTATGTGGTATTTCCTGATATCGTAAAATTAGATATTTCGACAAACCAGTTTTTTCCTTGAACGAGATTACCTGGTATATTGGTAATTAAATTGCCGAAGCGATCGACATATTGAATTACACCGACTAAACCACCTTCTGTTTCAGCACATTCACGAATGGGAAGCTGCATTAATGTGGCTGGATCGATTGGTTTTCCTAGTTCTGCTAAAGTAACACCACTAGCAAGATGTGCGCCTACTGGTGCAAAAATATCTCTTCCGTGAAAAGTGTTACTCGGTGTTGGTGTACGCCAGTATTGAGGATTGGTTAATTCAACTGCTGCGATCGCGGGACATTCCTTCAGAATACCACTAAACAGGCCATTATCTGGCCCCACTAAGAAACCGCCCGCAAATGCGATCGCAACTCCTCGTCTAGTACTTCCCACCCCCGGATCGACAACAGCAATATGCACGGTTCCTTCAGGAAAATAGGAATAAGCACTCATTAAACAAAATCGACCAGCGGCAATATTTTGGGGTGGAATTTCATGAGTAAGATCGATAACGTTTAAACTAGGGTTAATTTGAGCAATTACCCCTTTCATCACCCCTACATAAACATCCCTCAATCCAAAATCAGTTAAAAGAGTAACTATCTTGTTTTGGTTCATTTTTCCATATTAACCCAAGTTGCTAGTTATTAATTCTTTCCGGTTCTCCACTTGAGTAAGGGGGGTTAGGGGGGTATCTAATGGAAATGGGTTTTGCACTTTAGCTTATTGAGGTACGTATACCTGCTAACAGAAACCCGGTTTCTTCAAGAAACCGGGTTTCTATTGCATACTTCCCGTAACTGAAATCGGCTGTAAGATAAATCAAAATCTCTAATTTTTCCTGACTCCTAAATTCTGAATTTTCCCCTTTAAATCAACTGTATTTGCTTAATTAGTTGTTGGCACAAATTATCCAAGTCCCGCTCTCTTTCTGCCATAATTTGATTAGCCAACTCTTCGAGTAATCGGAGATTTTCATCGCTTGCATCATCCATATCGTCGTTAGCTTCATTCAAGGGAGCTTGAAAGCGATAATATTGTTTGGGATAACCTTGAGCTTGCGGTAATAATTGTTCGAGTTGATTAGCTACAGATTCGCCAGTACTATCCATCAGGATATTCATTAACGGTTCTACCCATCCAATTAAACCCCAATTTTTAGCGCGATCGTATGCGAATTTCCGAGTGAGAGAACCCGTACCTAAAGAAACTACTAAAATCTCATCAAGATTCAGTTTTTCTCCTGCTTCCCTAGCACCGATTATGGCTTCCATGATGGCTAGGGAAGTAGGATTAGTAGCGAATACGCCTCCATCTACTAATGTATAAAAACCGCTTTTTGTTTGAATCGTACTTAGATGATACGGCTCGAAAACAGAGGGAGCAGCAGAAGTCGCCATTGCTGCTTGTTTCATGGTAAAACCATGACAAACTTTGCGGAAGTTTTCTCCTTTTTTTTCTGATTCCTGATTGCTGACAAAGAAAATCGGCATCCGCAATTCAATGTCATAGCTGGTGAGGAAAACTGGTTTGAGCGACTTCTTGAGAGTGGTATCTCTGAAG
>CAZJJR010000366.1:0-449 GCA_964546365.1 uncultured bacterium
ATTAAACTCCGATTTACATTTGGTGAGATCGGAGTTTTCGGTATGTAGGAAGGCTCGATAATTTTCCAAGGTGCTGTCTCCTGCGCTTCCGTAATTTGCAACTCTTGTAACTTTTCCAAAAAACGGTTAACTGCTTGAGATCTGACGCTGAGTTGACGCTGAAGTTCCGTATAATTTTGTTGAAGTTGGGGAATTTTCTGAAAATCTTTTGCTAAGTCTACCTGCGCGTTAAGTAGTTTGGCTAACTGGCTAGTGTGAGCGACTATTTCAGTACGAGTTTTCAGTAGTTCTTTAGTAAATTCTTGTTGAACGGAACCAAACCCAGAAACTTCCGTATTATTAACTTGGGAAGCTTGATTTCCCAAAATAGTTTGGGATCTTTCCTGCATTTGAACTAATAAGTTAGATCGTTTGGTTCGCAAATCTTCTAAAATTGGATGAGAATCAAG
>CAZJJR010000366.1:516-5099 GCA_964546365.1 uncultured bacterium
TTGATAAACTTCGTCTTGGCTGAGAATCGTATTAGGTAGAGCAGTTTGAGGATTGTAGCCAGCAGCACCGATTTGGCGGCTTAATTCTTCGTAGCGACTGCGCGTTTGATTAAGTGCTACCTCAGCAGTTTGTGCTTGTCTTTGCAGGTCTTGTTGAAGGGTAGAAATTTGACCTGCATAAGAATCGGGATCGAGAATACCGTAGCGTTGACGAAAATTTTGCACTGCTAAAGTGGATTCGTTTAAAGCTTGTTGTGCTACTGGTAGTTGTTCTTGAATGAATTTAATCGCATTAGTCGCTTGCGATCGCTGCCGCTCCAAACTAAAATCAACGTAAGTATTTCCTAAGGCATCCAGTACGGCTTTGATTCTAGAAGGGTCTGTATCTTGGTAAGATACGCTTAGCACATCTGCCTGCCCAGCTTGTCGGATAGACAATCTACTTGCCACATCCCCTACAGAAAGATTGTTATATGGTTCTGGCAATCGATCGATGGCTTTAGCTACTAAAGAATGGCTTTGTAAAATCTGTATTTCAGTGGATAAATCTTTACTAGTAATATCCGGGGAATTTAGATTCGGTACGATGGGAACCGCAGTTTTATTATCTACCAGAATCAAAGTTTCTGACTGATATATAGGAATTTTGGTAATTGTCGAGAATGCGATCGCTCCCGAAACCGCTACGGCAACTGCCGACCCATGTATCCAGCGGCGACGCAGGATACGTACCAGATCTGATAGATCGCTTCCTCCACTGGTTTGACTGCCAGTTTCCACCATAATTAAATCTTCTGGCATTGGCTTAAAGTATATCTCTGTTATGGGATTTTAGGTTTTAAGTTTTATATTCTTTAGCCCAGTAGAAGCTCAATAAACACCGCATAAATCTAAAGTCGGCAATTTTAAATTTAAAATTGCCAACTGTATAATTACCGATGTAATTAAGGGCTGAATACTGATACAGAGTTTTGGCTAATTATCCGGAAAAGCTTATACATAAAAAAGTATATGAGTTTTCCGAGCAGACTAAATTTACTCCGATCAATAAGTTTATTTTGCCTATCCTGCTTTATAGCCTGTAGTGGGCAGTATGGGAACAAAAACAGAATTACAGCAGTCCAATCAAATATTAATTAATGAATTCATTATATTAATGTCTAAATAATCCGGAATACGTATTTAAAATATGTAAATCTCTATAGCTTAATGCCATCACTACACACAAGAGGCACTGGATGTTTAAACAACTTGTCCTCAGCCAAAATCTGGAAAAAATCCGGAGCCTATGGCAAAGTAAGGTGAACGATTCCAGATCGAAATCGGCAGTTAAACTATCAATTATTACCCAGTTTTATCCTCCCGATTACGCAGCTACAGGGCAACTAATTGAAGAGCTTGCTAGTCAATTAGGAGATCTGGGAATGGAAGTGCAAGTATTTACCGGCCAACCAGGTTATGCTTTTCAAAAAGCTTCTGCGCCTCCTATAGAACGTTCTGAAAAAATTCAGGTCAGGCGATCGCGTACCGCTCAACTTTGGCCGCGAAGAATTCGCGGTAAGTTGATTAATGGAATTTTATTTTGTCTGCGTTCTGGAGTACATTTACTCAAAACCCCTGCTCGCGGCGACGTTTTATTAATCACCACCGCACCACCTTTTTTGCCAACTTTAGGATATTTAGCAAATTTATTTTTTCGGATTCCTTATGTTTGCTTACTTTATGACTTATACCCAGATATAGCATTAGAACTTAAAGCTATTAAACATCAAAATCTTTTGGTTAAAATCTGGAATTTAATCAATACTTGCATCTGGAAAAGAGCGAAAAAAATCATCGTTCTCAGCCCAGCTATGAAGGAACGCATAGCAGTAAATTGCCCGGAAGTTCTCGATAAAATTGCTGTTATTCATAGCTGGGCTAATCCAGAAAATATTAAACCGATTGATAAGCAACTAAATTGGTTCGCTCATGAGTATAATTTGGTTAATTACTTTACAGTTTTGTATTCGGGAAATATGGGGCGCTGTCATGATATGGATACTATTTTAAAAGCAGCGGCTCGACTTCGAGATCGACCGATTAAATTTGTGTTTATCGGCAATGGCGCAAAACGTGAAGCTTGTATCGAAACAGTCACGAATTTAGGTTTAAAAAATTGTTTGTTTTTACCATATCAAGAAAAGCAAGACCTTCCTTATTCTTTAACTGCTTGCGATTTATCTATAGTGAGTATTAGCCCTGGTATGGAAGGACTGGTTGCACCCAGCAAACTGTATGGAATTTTAGCGGCTGGGCGTCCGGTAGCGGTAATTTGCGAAACGCATTCTTATCTGTGTCAATTAGTAGCTGAAGCAGAATGTGGTGCTGCTTTTAATAATGGAGACAGTCAAGGTTTAGCTGAATTCATTTTGCATTTATCTAAATATCCAGAAATCGCTGCTCGGATGGGAAACGCAGGCCGTTGCTATCTCAAATCAAATTTTACTCCTGAAATTATTGCCAAACAATATTGGGAATTACTTAATTAAGCGATCTGCGTTTGATTAGCCATAATAAAGTTGGTTTGTAGTGAGGACTTTAGTCCTCTCATAGTGTTCGCTAAAAACTAAAGTCCTTACTACAAACTAGAGATAAATTTTTGCCAAAGATGAAACACCGATAATTTTAGATAACTACCGCATCAAAGGACTACCGTGATGATGAATCAAATACCATTTACCACCCATAAATTCAAAAATATTAGTCGCTATTGATTGCGCCTTAGCTTTTCTACCACCACTGATTTGCAAAACATTTTCGACTAAGATGATATAAGCAATATTTTGGCGAATTTCCGTTGCTACAATGTCGGTTTCAATTTCTAAATATTGGGTATTTCTAAATATGGTTTCCCAGGATGAGCGAATTTCTTTCCATCCCCGCAATGCACTGCGTCCTGGATGAATACAAAGGCTGACAGTTCCCTGCGACCAAACAGCACCCATCGCTTCTATATCTTTTTTTTCAAAAGCGCGATAAAAAGCTTGGTTGGCAGCTAATATTTCTGTCTGCTGGTCGCTCATTTTGTTACCTTTTTAGAGATCTGGTTCTACTGTTTCTCGCTGGGTAGCCAAATTTTCTCGACTTTCTAATAATCTAGCAGTGGTGTTGGCTACAATAGTGGCTGCACCCAGGAAAAATTTGTTCAGGGGGCGACAAGGGGGCTAGAGAGCTTGCTGGATGAGGGTTAGAGCTTTTAACCCCCGTTGATAAAGTGTGCGCTTATTGCGAATAGAAGTGACTAATTCTTCTACCCACTCCTGACACTCATGAAAGGCGACTATCCAATTGTGACCATACAAACCTACCCAAAAATTGCTATGTCTTCGCCTGGTACGCCCAGTTTCTTTTGGCCGACAAATATAAGAATATTTTCCTAAACAACTGGTATTTTCGCCTTGTAACCAAGCACTGGTCATAGCAAGAGCAATTAACAAAATTAAACGGACTAATTTATCCTGTGAAGCTTGGGAACCTTCCAAATTATAACCGCCTGTTTTACAATCCCTAAACATCGCTTCAATTCCCCAACGCTGTTTATAAGATTTCACAGCCGTCGCTAAATCTCCCAAGTTAGTCAGCAGATACCAAGGTTCTTTTACTTGCTTAGTTTTATATTTTCTGCGCCAATAGACAGCTAAATTAAACTTACCAAATCCTTTCTTTTGAGTGATGTTAATTTCCGATAAAAATTCTCGTTGACCGGGTGCTATCTGAATGCTTGATAAAGAATTAAACTTACGCCTACGCTGGCGAAAAGTTGTGTCTTTTTTTTGCCTCAGCACGAACTTCACTGCTTGACGGTCTATCCACTGCGCCAGGTCTACGCTGTGGAATTCTCTGTCCCCCACAATCACTATTTGATAATTTTTAAATAGTTTAATTACGGGGCGTAAAACGATTTGTTGTTCTCTTAAGTTACTCGCTCCTTTTTTGGATAGTAAAATCCAAAATATGGGGAAAGCTCGTTTTTGGTAAATCGCACTGGCCATTAAAATATTATTATCTTGCCAAGCGGTTCTATCCAACGCGATTATTAACCGTTTCCCTTTGGGGAGGCGTTGAGTAATAATCTCTTTAATCAGAGGAAACCACAGCAGAACTACACTTAACCTGGTCAATTTCAAAAAACGCTGTACATGGCGACGCCGACTGTTCTGTTGAATTGGTAAAGGTAGTGTTGCTGCTAACCTTTCTATTTTTACTTGTTTTTGGTTCTGGAGCAGCCATACTAATAATTTTAATGTAATTAGTTGAGTTTCATTCAAATATTTTTGCAGGTGGGTTTGATAGAATTCAGGTAGCATATTTATCACGGTCTTGTTGAAATAATAAGACCGTTCTTTTTTACCATACTCTGGCAGCTGAATTAAGGTTTATTTTTCTCCCAAGAAAGTTTATTCTCAATAAGCTGCTATATTTTTTACCGGGTCTGAATCCTACAACCCTTGATTCATATTGCTTTCGGGGCGCTTGTCGCCCCCTGAAGGGGGTAACTCTTAGGACGACGTTTACGCACTCTCTGTTCAAACCGTCCAGGT
>CAZJJR010000367.1:0-558 GCA_964546365.1 uncultured bacterium
GGACGGTGTTCAGACGTGTGCTCTTCCCCTTATCGATGAAGCGTAGACGTGGCGTCTTGATGAAGTTAATGCCGTGGGCGATCAACCGTTCTTTAACTTTTTGAAATTCTTCAAGGTCTAAAGCCACGCCAAAGTGTGGAACTGGTACGTCTTCAGCATCTACTTCTACTTGAAAGTTTTTAGCGTTGTAGCCTGGGAAATGATGGCAAGTAAGTTGAGTTCCATAGAAGTTAAAATGAGCAGATGACTTGTTTAAACGCCGTTCTTCAAGGCCAATAATTTTCGTATAAAAGTGGCGACTTTCCTCAAGGTCATTAACACATATTGATAGATGAAATGGCAATGTACTCATAGCTAGGGGTTTACTCCTTTACCTAGAACAAGAGGCTATTCCATACTTGTGGTGTAAAACTCTGTTTTTTGTCTGGGTAGGGATAAAAATTATGCCGTAAGCATTTGGGATGCCAATAATGCTTAATTATCACCATAAATATGGGAAAGCCGAACAAAAATCATAAAAATATTCAACCTTTTCCTTATCTCCAAAAACTAATAAAA
>CAZJJR010000367.1:568-5008 GCA_964546365.1 uncultured bacterium
GCTTGCTAAACTTTGCCATCCCGATTTTTACCTACAAAACATACTTATCCGTCTAACCGAGCGCTGCAACCCGCCGGGACGACAGCTATAGTTATAAAGTATGTGGGATAAGTAAGTCTCTCCCTCTTCAACCTTGCCGCTCGTAAGGCAGTTTATGAGTTTCAACTAATAGAGTCTCGGTAACGGAACTAAGATCGTGTTTGTTAATAAGCTATTCCGCATTATTTTAGAACTAGATATTAATTCGTTTAACTCGTTGAGCTAATATGAGCCACAAACAAAGAACTCCACTCAACGGCATTTTACAGAGCGACCATCCAGCTAACAGTTTCCATTAACAATTTGCTGTTCGCTGATTTAATTAAGTTTGCACGCTAAACCCAAAAATTCCAGCCAAACTACCATTTTTAGTTAAACCAATCGCCATTCTGGGAAAAACACAACCAGGTGTTTCTATCATGAAAAGCGATTCATTTACTTGGTTTAATTCCTTGATTGCTCCATATTCTCCAATCCTAACAAAAGCGCGATCGATAAACTCCGGTTGAGCATGAAACCAAGCAATCATCGCACGCCAACGACTTAGGTACTCTTCTTCACCGCTACCATCTGCCTCCACTTCCGACCACCATTTTCCGCTTTCTTCCAAAGGTTCAACCGTCATAGTGACTGACGGAAAAATAATTCCGTTAAATTTTGTCCGAATTAACGCCTCATCAATTATTTCTGGCACGAGGTCGTCTATATTAGCAACTATAAAAAATTCTCCAAACGGATCGCTAGATTCCGAACCCATACCTACATCAACTCCTTGCATGAGAGTGCAAACCTCCTTTGCTAGGCGCTTACATAAAGCTAACTCATCAACTGCAACGTTATGCCTAACTATCTGCCCTTCTTTGGCAATTACCCCGCTACCGTAAACAATCGCTTTTTTAGAGAAAATATTATTCGTCCACTCGGAATCAGAATCAGCTACGCCATAATCTTCCATACACTCACGAATGATTGCCAACCTTTCAGGATCGGGATCGAAGTGTTGGATGGTCGATCTATTCATTTTTTTGGGAGAGGTCTAATGTATTTGCAATTATTATATGCTTGAATTTGCAGAAAATAGATAAAGTTTTTTCTACTCTCTGCAACCTAAACGATCGCAATCCAAGCGGACACGACATGAAATACAAATGGCTGAAAATTCTCCGATTAGTCTTAATTGCCGTTCTGATTACTCTAGCAATTTTGCTGATTAACAAATTTGGCATTCAGCAAGTGCGAGAACAAGTCGATCGATTTGGCATTTGGGCACCTGCGATCGTATTTGGATTGCGCTTTACCAGCATCATCGTACCAGTGCTTCCGGGAACCGCTTACGCCATTTTAGCCGGGGCGCTATTTGGCTTCGCCCAAGGATTACTGGTAATTGCGCTGGCAGATTTATTTTCCTGTACCTTCAACTTTTATATTGCCCGTCGCTATGGGCGAGGTTTAGTGCAGAGGTTTGTCGGCGAACAATTTATGGAAAAAGTAGATCGCGTTACCCAACAGCATTTAGAACGTAACTTTTTCTTGATGGCAGGTTTTTTAATGACCGGATTGTTTGATTTCGTTGCTTATGCTATAGGATTAACCAAAACTCGCTGGCAAAGTTATTTAATTGCATTAATCATCAGCATATCGATCGCCAAACCACTTTGGGTAGCAGCCGGGGCTGGCATATTTGAAAGTAGTCAACTCCTCGTAGGTTTTGCCATACTGGGAGCATTAGGTATCGGGGTCGTCACATCAGTTATTCAACGAAAAACCAGTCAATAAATTATGGAAAAAGCAATCATTGCTTTTTTGATTATTGGATTAACGATCGCTGGTATTTTAGCATATCCAGTTTTTAACAAATGGCGACGAAACCGCTTAAAAAGCCGTCCCTTGCCTGCGCTTTGGAATGCGATCGTCGAAAACAACCTGCCTATTTACAATCGACTTTCTCCCACAGAACGCCGACGACTTCAGGGACACATCCAAGTGTTCCTAGTAGAAAAACAATTTATTGGTTGTGGGGGATTGCAAATCACGGAAGAAATCAAAATTACGATCGCGGCTGTTGCGTGTTTGCTGTTGCTGAATGAAAAAGGAAATTATTTTGCTAAATTGCGATCGATCCTGGTTTACCCAAATGCTTATGTTGTTAATGAAACAACTTCCATAGGTAATTACATTGTAGAAGAAAAGCGGAGCGCAAGACTCGGCGAATCATGGACAGACCAACTAGTTTTATCCTGGGAACAAGTAAAACAAGACACTCGCAATTGGCAAGATGGACATAACGTAATTCTCCATGAATTCGCCCACCAACTAGATCGAGAAGACGGTCAAGTGCAAGGCGTGCCAATTTTGACACAAAATTCCGATTATGAAATTTGGGCAAAAGTAATGACAGCAGAATATCAACAACTTTGCAAAGACGTAGAACGAGGTGCAAAAACCGTCATGGATAGTTATGGCGCAACCAATCCCGCCGAATTTTTTGCCGTTGCCACAGAAACCTTCTTTGAAAAACCACAACAATTACTAACAAATCATGCCAAACTATACCACCAACTGCAACGATATTATCAACTAAATCCGATGCAATGGCTTTAAAAACATCTGTGTTCATCTGTGTTTATCTGTGGACATCTGTGGTAAAAAACAATTTTAAATCTACTAGTGTCATGCTCTTCTATTATTAAACTATCAAACTTAATACAAATCAGTCATCATGGAATTAGCGCACGCTGAAAATGGATGGATAAACACCATTGATTCAAAAAAACCAGAAATTATCGAAAAAGCCCGTCAAATTATTAAAAATACCGTTTACTGTACGGTAGCAACTTGCTCGAAAGATGGATTTCCTTGGGCATCTCCGCTGCTTTTTGTTTACGATGAATTGTGGAATATTTATTGGTCATCTGCCATCACTGCCAGACATTCACAAAATATTGATCGCGATCGAGGACGAGTTGCGATCGCGCTTTTCAATACCAGCAACGAAGTCGGAGTAGTGCAAGGGTTATTTTTTGAAGGAACGGCATCAGAAGCCGATCCCAAACAAGTAGAATCTCTGATCGAAATGGTTTTTCGTCGCACTGGTAAACAAGTGAACAGAACTGCACGAGATTACTTGGATGACTCCCCCCGCAGATTTTATCAATTTCAACCCCAGGAAGTTTGGATAACGGGCGATCGCGTGCCAATCGGCAATCAATTAGTCGATACAAAAATTAAACTTAGTTTACCAGATTTGATTGAGAAGCAATAAGCAACTATAGCGATCCTAAATGAATTGCGAACAACTAAACCCCTCCCAACCCTCCCCTTACCAAGAGGAGGGCTAGGGTGGGGTTGATTACTTAAATAGGATCGCTATAGCCCTAGAAGTATATACAAATACTTACTGTTTGTAGTGAGGACTAAAGCCCTACATCTAAGGACTAAAATCCTTACTACAAACTGATAACTCCTATTTCTGTCTGGCGATGGATAGCCAAAGTAATGCTCAGACCGCTAAATTTTTTCATATCTAGAAATGACAGCCACCTAACTCGCGAGTTATTCCGTTAAGGGATATTTTGGCTTTGGTAATGGGTAGTGAAATGAGGTCTCTTTTCCTACTACCCGGTACTGGCTACCCGCTTAGTTTAGTAATTATTCATCACAAAAAAGTCGAGAAAACTTTATGGTGCAAACTCCTCCTTCTCAACGTTCTCCAGAACAATACGAAGTTACGAATGCAGAAGAGAAAATAGAATCTCTCGTATCAGAACCAAAACAGGATACGGAAATAGATTTAGACTTTCTCTACACGCGGGATATCGAATTTAGACAAGAAACTATTTATTTTATTGTGGTCGATCGCTTTTTTGATGGCGATCCGGATAACAGTGCTGGGCCAAATCCGGAACTGTACGATCCCGAAGGACAAGATTGGGGCAAATATTGGGGCGGTGACTTGCAGGGAATCATCGAAAAATTGGATTATCTAAAAAATATGGGAGTAACGGCTATTTGGTTAACTCCTTTATTTGAACAAGTAGAAGCTTTGTTTATCGAACAAGCTGCCATTCACGGTTATTGGATAAAAGATTTCAAGCGCCTTAATCCTCGTTTTATCGGCAAAGATGAAGAACCATCTTTGAACAAAACCCAAGAAACTCGTAACACGACATTCGATCGCTTGATCGAAGAACTGCACAAACGCAAAATGAAGTTGATTCTCGATATTGTCTGCAATCACAGCAACCCGGACTTTAGCGGTAAAAAAGGCGAATTGTACGACGATGGCGTAAAAATTGCCGATTTTAACGACGATAAAAATAACTGGTATCACCACTACGGCGAAGTTACCAATTGGGAAGACGAATGGCAAGGATCGGAAGAGCGTCGTGAGGGAAAGAGGTA
>CAZJJR010000368.1:0-226 GCA_964546365.1 uncultured bacterium
CTTATGTAGAAGTTTGAAATTATTAGGCAAGTTTAACTTAAAAATTTGGTGGAAGCAAGAGGAAGAAGTTTCTTTTATTCAGCGATTAAGTCATTTTATTGATGAATTATTAAAAGAGCAATTTCCCCTACAAAACATCGTAATATTTGTAGATGAAATTGATAGTATTCTCGGTTTAAACTTTGCAGTAGATGATTTTTTTAGCTTAATTCGATATTGCTATAAC
>CAZJJR010000368.1:278-4979 GCA_964546365.1 uncultured bacterium
GCGATTTTTGGAGTAGCAACTCCTTCGGATTTAATTACCGATAAAACGCGCACGCCGTTTAATATCGGGAGGGCGATCGAACTGCAAGGTTTTCAATTGGAAGAAGCACAACCTTTAATAAAAGGATTAGCCAATTTTACAGATAACCAGACAGAAATCTTCAAAGAAATCTTAAAGTGGACGGGAGGACAACCATTTTTAACCCAAAAATTATGTTATTTGGTGCAAATAGCTAGCCAGGAAAATCCCCACAACAAACTGACAATTCCGCCCGGAATGGCATGGTTTTGGGTGGATTCGTTGGTACAAGCAAAAATTATTCAAAAATGGGAGTCCCAAGATGAACCAGAACATTTGAGAACAATTCGCGATCGCCTAAATTTTAATCAACAACGCAAAGGCAGACTGCTGGGAATTTACCAACAAATTTTACAAGGCATTGAAGCGATCGCTAACGATAGTCGAGAACACGCAGAATTAGTATTATCCGGATTGGTAGTTAAACATCAAGGTTATTTACAAGTCAAAAATCAAATTTATGCTAGTGTATTTAATCAAAGTTGGGTAGCTTCGGAATTAGGTCAATTGCGTCCCTATTCCCAGACTTTTGATGCTTGGATAGCCTCTCACCAAAAAGATGAATCTCGCTTATTAAGAGGACAAGCATTAAAAGATGCTCAACTTTGGGCGCAAGGCAAAAGTTTAAGCGACTTAGATTATCAATTTTTAGCTGCTTCTGTCGAATCCGACCGAAAAGAGGTTCAACTTTCTTTAGAAGCCGAAAGATCTAAAGCTATTGAAGCACAATTGGCAGAGCAGAAACAAAGATTATTACAGGAACAAAAAACTGCCAAATTACAAAGATTATTTCTAGCAGGAATTAGTATCGCTTTTCTCATATCTTCTGCCTTAGGATTCTTGGCTTTTAAACAATACCGAGAAGCCAGAGTTAGCGAAATTAAAGCCTTAACTTCATCCTCAGAAGGCTTGCTGGTCGCTAATCGTCAGTTAGATGCAATGCTGGCAGCGATTAAAGCCAAACGCAAATTAGAAAGTTTAGCAGGAATCGATCGCGAAACGGTTAAAAATGCTGAAACTGCCTTAAATCAAGCTGTATATGGAAGTTACGAATTTAACCGTTTAACCGGACATCAAGGCAGCGTTATGGCTGTCAATATCAGTCCCGACCTTCAATTAATTGCCACTGGAGGTGAAGATCGCACCGTGAGAATTTGGAAACCAGATGGTACGCTTCTCCATATTTTAAAACATACGGGAGCAGTTTGGCGGGTGGTTTTTAGCCCCGACAGTCGTTCGATCGTTTCTAGTAGTTTAGATGGCACGGTAAAACTTTGGCGCGTTGATGGTAAATTAATCAAAAGTTTTCAGGCACATCAAGGCCCAGCTTGGGGAGTTGCTTTTAGCCCGAATGGTAAACTGATCGCCTCATCAGGTGGAGATTTTACGGTAAAATTGTGGACGCTTGATGGGAAATTCTTAAAAACATTTATCGGTCATCAAAACATCGTTCGGAATGTAGTTTTTAGCCCTGATAGCCAGATAATTGCTTCTGCTGGAGCAGATAATACCATTAAATTATGGAGCGTTGATGGCAACTTACTGAAAACTCTAAAAGGACATCAGAAAACCGTGTGGGATTTAAGATTTTGTCCCTCAACAAATTTATTGGTATCCGTGAGTCAGGATCTCACCGCAAAATTGTGGAAGCTAGACGGCACTTTAGTTAAAACAATTCCTAACGATCGGTTATTTGTTGGTGTTGATTGTCACGAGCGACATATCACTACAATTGACGAAGAAAACACGTTTAAGACTTGGAATTTTGACGGAACATTGATTAAAAAATCCAATAAGTTTCGCAGTTTCATTGGATACATGGCAATTAGTTCAAATGGTGCGATCGAAATTTCGGCTAATAATGAAGGTTCTATAAAACTTTGGAAGCTCGATCGCGAACTATTAAAAATACTGACCGGACATCAGAATACGATTTGGGATGTAGCTACCAGCGTAGATGGTAAACTGATCGCGTCAACGAGTGTAGATCAAACAATCAAATTATGGAGGTCTGATGGAACGCTGTTGCAAACCTTCAAAGACAAAAACTCTACAGTTTTTCGGACTGCGGTTTTCAGCCAAGATGGTCAGATGTTAGTAACGGGTACCGTTAATCAAACCGTGCAACTTTGGGATATCAGTAATCCTCAAACATCAGAAATAAAACTTCTGAAAACTTTGAGCGGGCATCAATCTCCGATTAATGCTATTGCCATTAGTCCTGATGGTAAAATTATTGCGTCTGGAGACAATAAAAACATCAAACTTTGGAATATAGAGGGAAAATTAATACGCAGCTTTAAAGCGCATAATGAAATTATCTGGAAATTAGTTTTTAGTCCTGATGGAAAATTACTCGCTTCTGCCAGTGCCGATCGCACGGCTAAACTTTGGAAACTCGATGGTAATTTAATGGCAACATTGAATCACGATAGCTCAGTTTGGGGCGTTGCTTTTAGTCCTCAAACAAATACGATCGTTACTTCTAGTCGAGATGATACCCTTAAATTTTGGCAGTTAGATGGAAAGTTATTAAGAACTATACCCAATCAAGGCAAAGGGTTAAACCGACTCGCCATCAGTCCAGACGGTCAAACAATTGCCACTGCGGGAGTTGATAGTAATGTAAAATTATGGAGTCCTAGTGGAGAGTTACTGGCAACTTTACCCGGACATCAATCGATGGTTTTTAGCGTTGCTTTTACGGGTGATGGAAAATACCTGGTTTCTGGGGCAGACGAAGGCAATGTTATTATTTGGAATTTAAAGAAAATTCGTACTCTCAATAACCTCAATTATGCTTGTAATTGGGTACGGGATTATTTGCGAACAAATGTGGAATTGGAAGAGAGCGATCGCCATTTGTGCGATGGGATTCTAGTTCAAAAATAGTCTAATTACATTAGTATTTTTGATATAATTAAAGTGTAGCCAATGCAAATTAGGATAAAATAATGGAAATTGCTACAATCCCCACCCCATTAGAATTGACGATCGACCTCACAGACGAGCAATTTTTTCAGCTGTGTCAGAATAACCGTGATTTGAAATTTGAACGGAGTGCATCGGGAGATTTAATTATTATGCCCCCAACTGGTAGCGAAACGGGTAACCGAAATATCGATCTATCTTATCAATTGCAAGGTTGGAGTCGTCAAAATAATTTAGGATTAGCGTTTGATTCTTCAACTGGTTTTAAATTGCCAAATGGTGCAGATCGCTCTCCTGATGCTGCTTGGGTAAGAAAGGAAAGATGGGACGCTTTAACATCTGAAGAAAAAGAAAAATTTGCCCCATTATGTCCGGATTTCGTAGTCGAATTGCGCTCGAAAACTGATTCCTTAGAAAAGCTGCAAGCGAAAATGCAAGAATATATAGATAATGGAGCAAAATTAGGTTGGTTGTTAGATAGACAAAATCAGCGGGTGGAAATTTATCGCCCTAATCAACCAGTAGAAATTCTCTCTTCTCCTCAATCTTTATCAGGAGAAGATGTACTACCAGGATTTGTATTAGACCTGACAAACATTCTCTAAATGATTCGCAAGTAAATTACTTTGGTATTAACGATATGATTAATCGTAGTAAGGGCGGGTTTGGTCACTAGGTTGTCTGTTGGAATCAAAAATTTTCTTCTAAACCCGCCCCTACAATCAGATAACCTAATTAAATTTTTACTTCTGAATTCTGACTCCTGACTACTGAATTCTCTTCTCTTAACCAATCCAAAATCAACTGATTGACAACTTCCGGTTTTTCATCATGGGGACAGTGACCGGCATTAGGAATTGGTATGAATTGAATTGGTTTACCCATTTGCTGGAATTGCTGATAAATTGTTGCACCGGCAATTGGCGTCCAAGGGTCTTTATCTCCCCAAAGTACTAGTATGGGATGAGTGACTTTTGGCAACAAATCAGATGGACTTGGGCCGGGAGGTGCGGTGAGAATGGAAGCAAAAACGTGCTGTGCGCCAGTATCGCAAGAAGGTTCGTAAAGCATCTCGACTAATTCATCCGCGATCGCATCTCGATTAAAATAAACTTGTTGCAGAGTACGGCGAATGCGATGTTTTTGCCGAATGCGATCGAATAAAAAAGGCCCAAACACTTTGGAACTCACCAACTTAGTAAAACTCCCCATTACTAACCGTAAAGGTAAGTTTAGTTCGTCAGGACGGTGATTCAATCCACCCGCACAGTTAATCAACACTGCACCCGCCGCAATTTCTGGATGATTTGCAACTACCATTAGGCTGAGTAAACCACCGATCGAATTCCCAATGAAGATCGCTGGTTCCTGAATATGGGTGTCAAAGAAATCTCTCAGCAGTTCTACCCACAAATCCAGACTGTAATCGATCGCAGGCTTTTCAGAAGCCCCAACAAATCGAGTGCAAATACTCGATAGCCACCATTTGCTAACACCGGAATATTTTGCCGCCAGTGTCCGATCGAAGCACCAAAGCCATGCAATAGTACCAATGGGCGTCCGCTACCCATCACGGTGTAAACAATTTTATGGCCTTTCCAATTCCAGGTGAATTTTTCTATTGTGCTGACTATTGCCAATTGCTGGGTCATCACAGTATCTTTTATGAAGATTTCTAAAGTATCTCCTCTG
>CAZJJR010000369.1:0-263 GCA_964546365.1 uncultured bacterium
GTTACTAGCAACTCCAGCTTCATGCAGGGAAAGAGTGTATAACGTATTCTTGCAACGAGAAACTTATCAAGACTTGGTGCAACAGGATCGCCTCCCAGAAAGATTAAAGCTTAACAGTTGATCGAAATTTAGTAGTTAGTAGTTAATTTATGGCCATCCATACTGATAGCTACTAACTACTGTAAGGGTAGGCTGACTCAGCCCCTACTAAGCACTAACCACTAAGTATTAGCAAATCTAATGGGAGATGCCCTCAGGCGGTT
>CAZJJR010000369.1:349-1823 GCA_964546365.1 uncultured bacterium
TGGTGAGCGGCGTACTCTTTGGGTGGTACGGGGATTTATCGTCCTGATGCTGGCAACAGCTTTAAGCGACACCTTGAAGTTAACGCTGCTAAATTTCGTACTGGAAAAATTAGTGGTTGGCTCTGCGGTGGCGATGGCGGTGATTTTTCAGTCGGAATTTCGCCGATTTCTAGAACAATTGGGGCGTGGCGAAGTTACGCAATTGTTCCAATCCTCCGGTCGAGCGATGCCTAAGGCGGATAGCGTAATTGATGAGATAGTAGATGCGGTGAAAGAACTTTCTCAGAATCGCATTGGTGCCTTAATTATTATGGAAACCAGTTCTCCGATCGATGAGCGAGATTTTTCGGTACCGGGGGTGAAGCTAAATGCAGAAGTATCTAAAGAGCTATTGCAGACGATTTTCCAGACCAGTACTCTATTGCATGATGGGGCGGTTTTGATTGGCGGTTCTCGCATTATGGCGGCTGGGGTAATTTTGCCACTGTCCGATCGTACTGCTTCCCGCCAATTAGGTACGCGCCACCGGGCTGCAATGGGAATTACGGAGCGGGTCGAAAATTGTTTGTGTATTGTTGTATCAGAAGAAACAGGCTCGATTTCTTTGGCTGAAAAGGGAACCCTAAATAGACCCTTGACCAGCAATAAACTGAAGGAACTCCTAGAGGCGAGATTTTCTCCTTCTAGTGATGAGAGGATTTCTGTAGATCCCGTGCGGAGTTTAGTACGCCAAATTGGTTCTGGAGGATTAACACTGGTTTCCCGTTTGTTCCGTCTGCCATCATCGGCTTCGCGAGAAAAAAAATGACTGCTAAGCAAACTGTTTTACAAGAACTGCCTGCTGATTTAGAGCGAGAACGACTACCCAGACACGTAGCCGTGATTATGGATGGAAATGGGCGGTGGGCCAAGCGACAAGGGCTGCCGCGCATTATGGGTCATCGGCGCGGAGTAGATGCGCTCAAGGATCTACTGCGTTGTGCTAGGGATTGGGGTATTCAAGCGCTGACTGCTTATGCTTTTTCTACGGAGAACTGGGGGAGACCCTTGGAGGAAGTGGATTTTTTGATGACTTTGTTTGAGCGGGTGTTGCGCCAAGAGTTGCGGGAAATGATGGAGGAAAACGTTCAAATTAGGTTTGTCGGGAATTTGAATGCTTTACCACCGTCTCTTTTAGCTGAGATCGAACGATCGATGGATGAAACTAAGCATAATTCGGGAATTAAGTTTACGGTAGCTACGAATTATGGGGGTCGCCAAGAAATTTTGCAGGCAGCCCGGAAAATCGCTACTCAGGTGCAGCAAGGTTTGTTGCAGCCGGAACAGGTCGATGAAGTTTTATTTGAAAAACATCTCTATACTTCTGGTATTTGCGACCCGGATTTATTGATCCGCACTAGTGGAGAAATGCGAATTAGCAATTTTCTGCTGTGGCAAATGGCTTATGCGGAAATGTATATTACCGAAACTTTGT
>CAZJJR010000369.1:1875-4958 GCA_964546365.1 uncultured bacterium
AAAACGCGATCGTCGTTTTGGAAAAGTCTAACTATTTTAGATTTTAGATTTTAGATTGAAAGAAAATCTAATCTAAAATCTAAAATTGCTAGCTTAGAAGTCAGGAGTCAGAATTCAGAACTCAGGAGTTAGAAGTTAGGCAATTAACGTAACGGATCTGTCTTTCATTTCTAATTGTTTGTTCCCCTATTTCCCCATCTACCTCTCATTCCTGGCTGAAAATACTTAAGCCCCGATCGATTTATGGGCCAGAGAAAACGGCTTCTTCGATGTCGTGACGACTGAGGGAGTATTTAAAAGAGCGTTGAATATCTTGGCCATTTTCGCCGGCGTTTAGATAGCGGACTGTCAGTTGATCGATGTCTAGCCAGAGTTCGGCTTGCCAATCTGTTTTTTCAACGCGCCAGCAATGTAGTTCTTGACGGTCTTGTTGACAGCCTTGGTCTTTGAGCCACTGTTCGATATATGGTAAAGGATGGTTATACAGGGGTGTATCGGCTGAAGGCATTACCATGTGGATTTAAAAATTAAAAATTAAAAATTAAAAAGTAGTGTTACTTATTTAATTCTACATTTTTAACTTTGTTGGTGCTATTGATTGCTCGATTGAGGTAGTTTGAAGGCTTACTTGGTCTGGAAATACTCGATCGGAGATTGGTAAAGGTTGAATGACTGCTTCCGGACGAGTGAGGGCAACTGCGATCGCTAATAGGATACATCCTGCAAAGGTAACGAGGATAGAAAATAAGGCAAAGATTTCGCCTGGGGACAGGGGTCTATCTGTGGGATCTAGGTAAGCTGAGGACGATCGCTGTTGTTGATGGGAAGAGGGATCGTAGAGGTTTGGTAGTGGTTGAACGACGGCTACGCGAGAATAGCCGATTTTATAATCGTAGGCTAAGCGTCGTTCTGGATTGCTGAGGGTGGCGTAGGCTTCGTTGAGTTCTTGGAATTTAATTTTGGCGATCGCGGGCGGTAAAGTTGTGGTGTCGGGATGGTAACGTTTGCTAAGCTCTCGATACGATCGACGAATTTCTACTCCAGATGCGGCAGGATGCAGTCCTAGCAGTCCGTAGTAACTGGATTCGATCGCTAGTTTGGCGGTTACTGCGGGATGTTGGTTCTTCTGAGTTCCTCTATTGGTAGTCACCTCAGTTCCCCTCTGGCTGTTTGAAGAACTTTTCTTAATTATTTTAACTGCGGAAAGTAGAAGAAATCAGATCTTCTGACAGCCTTTGGGAAAAAATGTTTTTGCGGGTTCGTAGTGAGAACTTTAGCCCTCACGCAGACTAGCATTAGACATCTCGAAAAACTGCCAAAGCCTTGATTCTAGACCCTTCTTCCCCTAGTCCCTAGTCCCTAGTCCCTAGCCCCTAGCTATATTTCTTCCTATGATAAACAACACCACAAATTGATGCTAACAGCAACCAACCTAATGTATTTATTCGCAAATCAAATATCGATACATCTACTGTATTAAATAAAGTACAGGCTAAAAAAACCATTATAAAACCAAATATAATTAATTTATCTTCCTTCTTTCCATTGATGTTAACCAGCAACAAACAGCCTTGATAAATAATCCAACCAACCAATGTAAAAAATAATATTGCTGTCGGAATACCTACTTCACCTGTTAGCATCAAAAATAAACTATGGGGATGTCCTAACCATACAGGCAGTTCGGGAGTGGAATATTTTGCTTGATAAAGAGGTGTAAAATTACGTAAACCCCACCCGGTTAATGGACGTTGTTGTGTCATCCAGAAAGTGAATTTCCATTGCGTTGTTCGCAAATAAGGTAATGGTCGATCGGGAAAGTTTCGATCGGTGAGTCGCGCCCAAAAGAAAGCGGGGACAAATTTTCGGAGAAATTGACTTATGGGTGAAGGTGCATAAGCGGCGGCTAGAATTATGGTAACTATTCCAGCGATTCCTGCTAATAGCCAACGCCAACCTAGATAAATAGCAAAGGCTAGGCAAGCCAGGGATGAAATGGCCCAAGCATTGCGAGAGTTAGTGAGCGCGATCGCGCTCGCGCAGAACGCTAATACTGATATCAAAAATAAGCATTGGAAATAGGGTATTTTACGAAGTTTTTCTGATTTACTCTCCTCTGCATAAGAAAGATAAGAGTTAGAATTATTATGGTTATTATCATCTAATTTTTTATGGGAGATTACCAAATTTTCTATCAATAAACTTAATGCCAAAATGAAAATAATCAGCAGATAAGCAGCAAAGATATTTGCATACATAAAAACGGAAGACATTCTGCTGGGGGGATTACCGTTGGGTATGAGCGTCCAACCTAAGATATTTGCTAGTAATCCGGAAGTATACCAATTAAAAAATAGCTGCCCTAAACCAAGAATGACGATCGGTAGAGAAGGTAAAATTAAAATCCAAGCGATGCGTCGTAATTGTGCGGGTTTTTGGATTAATTCGCTAAAGGAAATCTGCAATAAAAAAAATGGTAAGAAATTTGCTAAACCCAAGAAAGCATCCGAGCGGTGAAGGGCGATGCTAGCGGTTAATATTAATAAAATACTTAAAATTCCGATTGCCCAATTGAGGGGACGGCTGATGATTTGGCGAAACTTTTCTTTGCCAGTTCCCAATATTGCTAAAGCAATTGGTATGGCACCCAAAGCGGGAAATAAAGGAAAAATCAAAAAACCTAGCTGGGCTAAATTCCACCATATTTGTAAACGAGATTCGGGATGAAAGGAAGCTTTCATCCTGAATCGGGAAACTTCATCCTTCATCCTTTATCCTTACATAATTTAGGCGATTTCCCAGCATTCACTACGAGTTAGTCGAATTTGCGCGAGGGCAAAGACAGTGGGGATAATACGAGCATAATTGGTTGCGATCGCTCTCCAACCCAAGTCTGCCAAAAACCAAGCCCACAACGCAGGGCCCAAAAAGGAAAATACGCCTCGTACCATACTATAACGAGCCGCACTCACCGCCATACCTTGTTCGGCAGCTTTTAAAACCGTATAGCCTTGGAATTTCGTCATTGCTGCCACTCCGCCAGTTACTACTGCTTCCCTGGCAATTTGGTATTTAGCAAAGTG
>CAZJJR010000370.1:0-3719 GCA_964546365.1 uncultured bacterium
TAAAGTTAAGGCAGTAACCATACCGGGAAAACGCTTTTCTAGCAATTCGTTTAAAGGTGATGTTTGGTCGATCGTATCGTTAGTAAATTTAATTAAAAGATTGCGACGAACTTGATAACCCCTGGCAATAATTTTGGTGGTTTCGATCGGGGAAGGGGTAAATTCCAGATCGATTTTGAAAGATGGATTGAAATTAAATTGCTGAAATTGCTGCACTAAAGGAATCGCATCTCTGGCAGCAAAGTTATTGAAAGAAATCAGAATATTTCCGGCGCGATCGACTGGGAAAAGACTACCGATTAATAAGTGTAGTTTACAACCCATGCTGTGTCCGATGCCGTAAGTGGGGAGGTAGCGGCGTCGCAAGATATTTTTGCTGCGTAAGATGTCAACTGCGCGATCGAAACTCAACAGTACATCTTTTGCGATCGTGCTATGATCCATCGTATTCGCGAACGGGGTAGCAATCACCGCATATCCTTGCTTTCCCAGATGTTCTAACAATAATCGATAGGTGACGTGAGGGGCAGTAGCGACAAAAGCACCCCCTAGAAAATGCACTATGCCAACGGGATGTTTGGGAATAAAAACCCAGTTACCAGAAACTTCTTGCCAGTTCATACCCGAAAAAGGGAGTTAACACTTCTTTATGTTAATGCTTGTTGGGTAGGTTGACCTCTCCTGGGAGGCGAGGGGGGAAAGCAGGAGATAAATTTAAATGTGGATGTAGGGCTTTGGCCCTCCCCTGGTTAAACAAAATGCGATCGCCGTTCACTCGGTTAATTTAGGAATCAACTATTACTTGAGTTAAAAGGAGTTATGTTACCTATATCATCAATCAACGTTATGGAGCCAGGGGCTAAGGACGGCAGAACAGGGGCGATCTGCGCGAGCGGGGGCAGTAGACGATCGGGACGGGTACTGCTAGTATTGAGTACTACAATCCGTAACGCTAGATTTTGCAGGTTTTGCTGATAGGGTAAATTTTTATCAGATGTGATGAAAACATCAAACGGAAATAGATTTGCTAGGGCTAAAAGCTATCGATCTTTTGTGCCGCGCCAGCCCATATCTTCCACATTTTGTACAGTATGCCCTAGATCTAGGAACGGTTTTTTCAGTTTTTTGCTGAGGAGGTTTTCATCAAGCAGA
Source organism: uncultured bacterium (assembly GCA_964546365.1). Lineage (GTDB taxonomy): Bacteria > Cyanobacteriota > Cyanobacteriia > Cyanobacteriales > Aerosakkonemataceae > DATNQN01. Next base: position 1,153 of record CAZJJR010000370.1, read on the forward strand.
ATGAGCATTAGCTGTTCGCTCCTGCTCTAGCATCACTTTTGCGATCGCTTCCAAAACTTGCAAGGCTTGTGTTTTTAGGTGGGGAAAGTCTTCCAGAAACTCAGCTAACTCTGATTCAGCTTCTAGGTAATCAAAAAAGGTTTGTAAGGGAATCCGTGTGCCAACAAACACAGGAACGCCGCTCATAATTTCTGGATCGGTATGAACAATGCCTTGACGTTCAAGGATTAGTTGGATTTTCATAACGAATTTACTGGATCGATTTGATGAAATACTAGCACTTCTCATAATCGATCGATATCGATAAGGAAGTTGGGAGTTTCTGCTATGACACCTAATTTGCCTCAAATGACCAATAGTGAGCTAAAACAGTATCTTTTGAAACATAGAAATGATGAGGAAGCTTTCCGCACAGCTTTGGAAGTATTGATGAGTCGTCGCAATCCTGCCAATCTTCAACCTTATCCTTTCGATCTGGCGAATCCAGAAAGCGAAGTTGAAGTTATTTTGAGCGAGAAATTGGATCGAAGTCAGTAGTTTTTGGGCGATCGGCTTAACTTATGTGCTATAGAACACCCAAGGTAGAGAGTAGCGATCGCACCCGACGGAAAATTCGCGGTTTCTGCTTCAAGGGATAACACCCTGAAAGTTTGGAAATTGGCAACTGGAAAAGAGATTGCCACTTTCACCAGAGAGAGTTCTTTATCGTGCTGTGCTATAGCACCCGATGGGGTGACAATTGTAGTGGGTGAACATTCGGGTAAAGTGCATTTCCTGCGTTTGGAGGGATTGTCACAACCAGAATTTTAAATATAGAAACACCAATTAATATCGGAGTTAATATGAGCGATTTTCAAACCCGATTAACCAGTATATCCCCAGACCAGCAGGGAGAATTTCTTGCCAAATTACCTGCTGCTTTAGCTGCCAAATCCCAAAGCGAACCACTGCTAAAATTATTAACTGATTTCGATTTTATCAAAGCGAAAATTTCCGCTTTCCCACCGCAACAGTTAATAGACGATTACAAATTCGCCTTGCACCCGAACTTTCCCCTTTCTCCAGCCCAAAAGCATTGTTTGCGATTAATTCAAGCTGCCATTCGCCTATCAGCACATATCGTTGCCGAAGATAAAACCCAACTAGCAGCGCAATTATTGGGGCGTTTGCAATCTTTTCACATTCCAGAAATTCAGGCAATGTTGGAAGTAGCAAAACAGCAGAACGATCGGCCTTGGTTGCGTCCCCTAACAGCTAGCTTGGTTTCCCCTGGGGGTTCGTTGCTACGCACGTTTACAGGTCATATTAGTGCGGTAAATGCGGTAGCAATTACATCAGATGGCAAGCGCTTCATTTCTGCTTCATCTGACCAAACTCTGAAAGTTTGGGATTTGCAAACAGAACAGGAAATTTTTACCCTCAACGGTCATACAAACTCAGTAGAATCGATCGCCATTTCGCCTGATAATAAAAAGTTAATTTCCGGTTGTCGGGATGCTACTTTAAAAGTTTGGAATTTGCAAACGGGGGAAGAAATACTGTGCTTCAATGATGGTACTGGCGGGATAGAGTACATTAGCATTTCCCCCAATGGTAAACAGGTAATTTCCGGTTCTTGGGGTAAAAATCGCCAAGTTTGGGATTTGGAAACGGGAGCGGAAATTTTTACATTTGCTGTCTCTACGGGAATTAACGATCGAGCGATCGCATTTACACCAGATAGCCAACGGTTAGTTTTCATTTCCGATGATAAAAATATCAAAGTTCGCGATTTAGAAACAGGTGAAGAACTGTTATCTTTTGGAGAAGATCGCGCTTTAAGTGCAGTTGCGGCAATTGACAACCATCGCCTGGTTTCCGTATCTTGGAACAATACAAAAATATGGGATTTAGAAACAGGAGAAGAACTGTACAGTCACCAAAATCACAGCGATTGGATCGCTGTTGTTGCATTTACACCAGATGGAAAACAAATCGTTACTGGGCCTTATCGAGACGGCAATAGTAGCAGTTTCAAAGTGTGGAATTTAGAAACTGGAGAAGAACTATTTAAGCTATCAGGCTACATTCAGTATACCAATCATCCTTTATATTTGGTGCTAGTTACGCCAGATAGCCAAAAGGCGATCGCAAATGCTACGGAACGAACTCTCAAGGTTTGGAATTTGACGAACGGGCAGCAATTAGTTAATTTAGTCGGTCATAAAGATAGTATAACTTCTGCTGCCTTACACCCGAATAACAAATTGGTAATTTCTGCCTCCAAAGATAAGACGATCAAACTTTGGAATCTAGAAGCAAAGCCGGAAATTTCTCAAAGCACCACCTATACTAGTCCGGTAACGGTGTTAGTAATTACGCCCGATGGTAAACAGGTAATTGCTGGTTTAAGAGATAACACGGTTAAAGTTTGGAACTTCTCAACAAAACAGGAAGTTTCTACCTTTACCCATCATAAAACAAAGTTTATCAATCCAATGGCGATCGCGCCCGATGGTCAATTGTTTATTTGTGGTTCGGAACGGCAAACACTCAAACTGTGGAACTTAGAAAACGGTGCCGACTTG
>CAZJJR010000370.1:3752-4001 GCA_964546365.1 uncultured bacterium
TGGTTTGAAGCTATAATATTTACCCCCGATAGTCAACAGTTAATTTACGGTTCTCAAGGCAATATAAAAATTTGCGACTTATCAACAAAAACAGAGATAGTTTCACTCGCGGGTCATCTCCATCACATAAGTGCGATCGCAATTACCCCTGACGGCAAACGAATGGTTTCGGCTTCTGGTAGCAGCCCTTATTTTGGCCCAGAAGATACTTTAGATGGAGATAATCACGCGCTTAAAGTTTGGGATTTA
>CAZJJR010000370.1:4031-4929 GCA_964546365.1 uncultured bacterium
CAGAAAAGCGAATGCGGTGGCAATTACACCAGATGGAAAGCGGGTAATTTACGGAACGGATTATCAAAATCATAACGCTCTCAAATATTGGGATTTAGAAACCGGAGAACCGCCAATTCCTTTAATCGGTCATGACAAAAAAGTAAACGGTTTAGCAATTGCACTCAATGGCAATTTTATGGTTTCCGTGGCAGATGACGCCACTCTCAAAGTATGGGATTTGTCAAGTCTAGAAGCGATCGCCACTTTCACTGGAGAAGATGCCCTAGAATCTTGCGCGATCGCACCCGATAACGCGACAATTGTCGCCGGAGAGCGATCGGGCAGGCTGCATCTCCTGCAATTGCAAGGTTGGTGAACTAAGTTGAAAAAAGCGCGATCGCTTTCTGTGCGTTGTCGTGCTTGCTAGAAAAAAGCCTCACATCTTTTAGCAATGTAGCAAGGGAGGTTCTACCTCCCCGATCTCGTTCCCAACTTCAACCTAGAAACAAAAAACAATATCAACAATATCATCGGTAAACACACCATAGAATTTAAACAGTTGAATTGAAAAAATTAAGAATTATGTTAGGCGCAATAATTGGCGATATTATCGGATCGATTCATGAAGGATACAGCCTGCGAACCAAAGAATTTTTACTCTTTATTCCCCAGCGATATTTTACCGATGACAGCGTGTTAACTATTGCGGTTGCCGATATTATTCTCAATGGTGGGGAGTATGCTAAAAAATTCAAACAATACTGCCGAAACTACCCAGATGCCGGCTACGGAAAGAATTTTTACTCTTGGGGAATGTCGGAAAACACTGAACCATACAATAGTTGGGGTAACGGTTCGGCAATGCGCGTCAGTCCAGTAGGTTTTGCTTTCGATCGTCTCGAAACAGTATTAGAAG
>CAZJJR010000371.1:0-4890 GCA_964546365.1 uncultured bacterium
TAGCCCTCCCCTTACCAAGGGGAGGGTTGGGAGGGGTTAGTTGTTCGCAATTCATTTAGGATCGCTATAGTAAACGTTAATTAAAGCGGGATATAAAATATGGCTGCCAAAAAAATTTTGATGCTGGTTGGTGACTACGTAGAGGACTACGAAGTAATGGTGCCTTTTCAAGCATTACAAATGGTTGGATACACCGTTCATGCTGTCTGTCCCGGTAAAAAAGCTGGGGAGAAAGTGCGAACCGCCGTACATGATTTTGAGGGAGACCAAACTTATAGCGAAAAACCCGGTCACAACTTCGCTTTAAACGCGAACTTCGATGAAGTGCAAGCAGAAAGTTATGATGCTTTAGTGGTTCCGGGCGGACGTGCGCCGGAATATATTCGCTTAAATGAAAAGGTATTAGATATTACTCGTTATTTTGCTCGATCGAATAAGCCGATCGCAGCTATTTGTCACGGTTTGCAACTTTTGGCAGCAGCAGGCGTTTTAGAAGGGAAAAGTTGCACGGCTTACCCCGCTTGTGGCCCAGATGTAACCCTCGCAGGCGGACTTTACGCTCATATTCCAGTGGATGAAGCCTTAGTAGATGGTAATCTGGTAACTGCCCCCGCATGGCCCGCTCATCCTCGCTGGCTAGCAGAGTTTATCAAATTGTTAGGAACTCGGATCGAACATCAAGAAATGGCAGCAGTTTAATCCAGCTGTTTGTAGTAAGGAATGGGAGTCTTTTCCGTTTAATTTTGAGGACTTCAGTCCTCACTACGAACGTAATAAACGAATATGCCGCTGACATTATTCAGCGGCATTTATATTTATAGAAGAATGAAAGAGCGAGGATGAAGTAAAAAGTTAAAAGTATTTTATTTTAACTTTTTACTTCTCCTATCACTCCACTCTGACGCAGGGAACGCCAGTGACTAGAAAACCGCCAGCTTCCACGATAAAATCATCGAAGTCCCTGTCTCTGCCCGGTCTGGGTAATCCGGTATCGTCCCAACTGATGCGGACGCCTTTGCGATCGCCAACTACTCCATCAGATAAGCCGCCAACAGAGTTAGCAGAATCGGGAGTTGAAATGCTACTGAGTTCTTCAAATCTGGTGGAGTAAAGAGTAGTAACTAAGCGATCTTGGGGAGTATAAACTTTCAGGTAAAAAGCATAGGGAGTGTTAGCCTGAAAGGTAAACCTTTGAATCGGATCTGGTACGGAATTTCCAGGTGTTCCTAAAAAGTCCCTTGACGAACCGCTGTCGTTATTGCCAGTAGAAGGATTGTCTAACCGCGATACATCACTGTAGTCATCAAAAGGTTTGATTTCTGTAATCAAATCTGTAGTTTCGCGGGTAGCTAAATTGATCACGCCAAAGGTTGACTTATAGTAACCGTGAGATTCTCTAAATTCAAATTCGACTACTGTATCTTCGTTGTATCGAATGCCTTGAGACGGGATATTCTGGGCTTTGACAGTGGTGGCGCTAGTACTGATCGCAATTGCCGCGATCGCACCCAGTAATAACTGTACCCCGGTAGCCCGATAATTTTTACGCTGTTGGTGCATCATAAGTGTTTTGTCTTCTCCTCACAATGGGGTTGCTAATTAACCCCGCTTTTCAATTGGAAAATTTACCAAGCCTTGAAAGCTGGATTACTACCTACTCCGCCAGCTTGTTCCAATTCGCCGACCAAGCTATTTCGCTCACTTCTTAAAGCATTCAGCCTTTGACAAGCGGCTGGATATTCTGCCGATACGTTCTGGGGATTGCGTAAAAACTGGCGTGGGCCACTGGGAGCGCGTTCTGCGGCTTCCACTGCTGCCAGACAAGCATTATAAGCTTCTTGAGATTCTTGATTAAATCTTCTCACCCGTTCTACTAAGCCAGGATCGATGCGACCACCCCGGCGACCGAATTGGGGTGCGGTGTTGTTCCAGATATTGGTTCCGGTAATATCGGGATAGTGGTCGGCTTTGGCAGGAGTAGCGCTGAAAGTGGCGGCTACCATCGATAAGCCAACTACCCAAGCAAGGGATTTGATTTTAGTCATGATTTAGCACCTCCTAATTAAAACTGAAATGAAATCCCAGAGCCTAACACGAATCGGGGGTCGTCACCAGCGCCAACTAAATCTCTGACCGCTGGGGTAATCACCCAAGGAATGTTTTTGAAGGGTGCGATCGAAAGACCGAATGCTAAATCTTGACCAGTCCATTCGGTAATCACACTCACCGGTCGAATCACCCGCAAAGCTACGTTACCAAAGAAGTTGGGGTCGTTGTCTCCCGCATCTACCGCGCCGTTCGATCGGAATTGTCCGTCACCTACACCCAGGCTGACAGATAAGCGGCTGAAGGGATCGCGAACTGATTCGCGGGTGCGGAAAATTTTGGTAATTACTCCGTAGCGGGAGTGTTCAAAGTCGTTGCGACCGAGATTGACAAAGCCGTTGTAACCTGCGGCAATCGATAAGCTATCGGTGATCCGGCGGTGTACTTTAGCGTTAAAGCCGCCTTCGCCAATATCATCGTTAAAGTTAGCGAAAGCATAGGAAAGTTCGACCCCAACTAATCGATCTGCATCTCCCAAGCCTACACCAACGCCTAATGCGCCATTGTTATCGTCCGCATCGTCTCGCGTGGTGTTTTGATAACCGCCGCTGATAAATACGCTGTTGCGATCGGCACCAAAACCAACGGGAATATAAATGCTCAATGCGGGGGAGGATTCAAATTCCGTCGATATTTCCGGTACTTCAAGGGTGGAAATGCGATCGGGACGGGGACAGTTTCTGGTGCCTTGCGCTACCTGAAACTGCTGGGATGAATTACTTTGCGGAGTTTGGGGAGTTTGTGCGCTACAGGTGTTTGGCTGATTTTCAGTTTGCCAACTTTTCAGCAATTCGTTAGCATCTGCGATCGATGAAGGGGTAGCGGGATTTTCAGTGCGAAGTGCTCCCGCCTCCTTTAGTGAAGTGGGATTGCGATCGGCAGTGGATAACTGAGATAAAATTTGGTTGGAAACTGGCGTCTCGATCGTTGAAACGGTAGACTCTGGCAAAGCTTCCACTTGTCCTTTTACCTCTATTTGAGGTATCTCAGCAGTTAGCTGGGCTGAAGATAGGGTAGTTCCCGATAGGGCAGATTCAACAACAGCCGAGTTTAAATTGCTCGATTGTTCCTGAGTTGGAACTAGTGTACTTTCGTTCGGATTGACTTGTGCATTCGCAGCCCCAGCTATTAAAGTAGCTACGGTAAAAATCGCGATCGTTGGTAAACGCATAAAGTTAATCTCAAAAAACTCACACCAACAGAAGATGAAATAGACAATTAAGTGCCACTTCAATGAGAATTAGCACGGTATGGAGGTAAATTCTAGCTCCCCTGATAATTTAATATCTCTCGAAATAGAGACAGCGCCCGATGGCTTGCGCTCTTAATATTTTTTGTAACAGCTAATTTGCTTGTTGTCATCATCAAAAATTAAGTTCATTTGCCATAAACGGACGATTAAGGAAAATATTTAGTTCCTTTACCGAATGAAAGCGTCATACTTAGTGTTACTTGATACATTATTTTTAACACTTGAGTCTTCTTTGACTGCAATACTTGCCCGATTTTCTTAAATATTAACTAATTAATTTTGAAGAATTCTAAGTCCGAGCGGCGAATGAACATATAAGTTTAATGAGCTTATTTATCACTTTTAAATTCTCAATTATGAATTTTTTATTTCTCTTTAATAAGACTACTACATCTATAGGTTGAGAGGGGGATTGCCTGCTTTCAACCTATAGATTGATAAAGTATAAATCTATGGTTGTTACTCTGTCTAATTAGATTGGAACAATTAATATTGTTTTCAATCCAGAGTTAGGTTTTCAAATAAAATGGTAGGAAAATTTTATGACACCTAGTCAACAGTTACAGCCACCTCAACAGCAAGAACAACAACCGGGAATTGAATCCCAAATGACGCCAAAACCCCAATCGGATGATGCTAAATATCAGGGTAGTAACAAGTTACTAAATAAGGTAGCATTAATTACCGGGGGTGATAGCGGAATCGGTCGCGCAGTCGCCAACTTTTTCGCTAAAGAAGGCGCAGATGTGGCAATTGTTTATTTAAACGAAGACGATGATGCCCGCGAAACCAAACAAATGGTTGAACGACAAGGGCGTAAGTGTCTTACCATTGCTGGTGATATTGGCGACGAAAAATTCTGTCAAGAAGCTGTTAAAAAAACAATTGACCAATTTGGTAAACTGGATATCCTGATCAATAACGCTGCCGAACAACACCCCCAACAAAGCATCGAAGATATTTCTGCCGAACAATTAGAACGCACTTTTCGCACTAACATCTTTTCGATGTTCTTTATGGTAAAAGCAGCGCTTCCATATCTAAAAGAAGGTAGTGCAATTATCAATACCGCTTCGGTGACAGCTTATCACGGAAATAAACAACTTTTAGATTATTCCTCAACTAAAGGTGCAATTGTTGCTTTTACTCGTTCTCTCTCTCAATCTTTAGTAGAAAAGGGAATTCGCGTAAATGGCGTCGCACCTGGCCCAATTTGGACACCCTTGATTCCAGCAACTTTCCCTCCTGATAAAGTTGCTAGTTTCGGTCAACAAGTACCGATGAAGCGGGCTGGACAACCGGAAGAAGTAGCCCCTTCTTTTGTCTTTTTAGCTTCTGATGATTCTTCTTATATGTCCGGTCAAATTTTGCATCCCAATGGTGGCGATATCGTCCAAAGCTGATGAAGGATGAAGGATGAAAAAATAACTCATCGTCATACCTCCATCCTTCCACCTCTCCTTACAGCAGATTCCAGTTAAGTGAAGTACAGGATAGAAACCCGGTTTCTTCAAGAAACCGGGTTTCTGTTA
>CAZJJR010000372.1:0-903 GCA_964546365.1 uncultured bacterium
CTACCTGGGTGCATCCTCCCAGCAGCAACGCACCAAACAGTATAAAGGACACGAAGCAACGAGTTAATTTTATTTGCATTTCTAAATACGGCCAGTAGTTACCCAGCCGATCATAAACCTTCTAGAGGTACTCCCAGGAAACGAGCTAACTGAGCGCCTTGATTTTCCAAGTCAGACAAAGACATGGGCTGTCCGACTTGGGTGAGGGGAATATCGCGGCGACCCTTTATCCGCAAGTATAAAGAACGGCGCGGATTCAAACCTTCTTTGATATCGACGCGGATGGCTTGTACGTCTTCGGTACGGCAGCTAATTTCAATCTGGCGGTTTTTGCTTGGTTTGCCCCACCGGAAAATTTTTACGAAACCCGTTTCTTGATTGAATTCGTTATAACCGCCGCCGATATCTAAAGCGATCGCAAACCAGAGATAAAATGCTAACAAACTACCTGCTACCCCATAAAAGCCAATTGCTAATCCTTGGGGGACAAATACTAATTGAGTCGCATCACCGAAAGGCAATAAGTTTTGATGCAAGTAACTGGAAAGTCCTGCTAATAAAAAGCCAATGCCTCCGATGGAGACAATGGTTGCCCACCAGTAATTACTGAATCGACGAGACCCTAAAATTGGCTGGCGGAGTACGCGATCGCTTGTGGAAATTGTTTGGGATGTCATAGGTATTAGTACTCTCACTTTCGTTTATTAAATTATCAATTGGCGATCGAGAATTGGCCAACAAGAGAAAAGATTAAGTAAGTATAAAAACTACTCACTTAATTGTCCCATTACTCTGTACGTTTTTATCCCTTGTTTGCTTAAACTTTCCACCGCCCTCGCATATTATTAGCATTTAGGGGGTTTACTAATTTTGGCAACAAATTAATATATAGTTATGTTAACT
>CAZJJR010000372.1:1028-4888 GCA_964546365.1 uncultured bacterium
CGCGATCGGTTCGTATTTGTAGGTTGGTCGGGAATCCTGCTGTTCCCCTGTGCCTATCTAGCACTCGGCGGCTGGTTAACCGGCACCACCTTCGTCACCTCCTGGTACACCCACGGACTGGCATCATCCTATCTCGAAGGCTGCAACTTCCTCACCGTAGCCGTATCATCACCCGCAGACAGCATGGGACACTCCCTACTGTTCCTGTGGGGACCAGAAGCCCAATGGAACTTCACCCGTTGGTGTCAAATCGGCGGCTTGTGGCCATTCGTTGCCTTACACGGAGCCTTTGGCTTAATCGGCTTCATGCTGCGGCAATTTGAAATCGCTCGCTTAGTAGGCATCCGTCCTTACAACGCGATCGCATTTTCCGCCCCCATCGCCGTCTTCGTCAGCGTGTTCCTGATGTACCCCTTGGGACAATCCAGCTGGTTCTTTGCCCCCAGCTTCGGAGTCGCTGGCATCTTCCGTTTCATCCTATTTCTGCAAGGATTCCACAACTGGACTCTCAACCCCTTCCACATGATGGGAGTCGCCGGAGTACTCGGTGGCGCATTACTGTGTGCCATTCACGGTGCGACGGTAGAAAACACCTTGTTTGAAGATGGGGACAAAGCCAACACCTTCCGCGCCTTCAACCCCACCCAAGCGGAAGAAACCTACAGTATGGTGACCGCTAACCGTTTCTGGTCGCAAATCTTCGGAATTGCATTCTCCAACAAACGTTGGTTGCACTTCTTCATGCTATTCGTGCCAGTTACTGGCTTGTGGATGAGCGCAGTTGGTATCGTTGGTTTGGCACTCAACTTACGGGCTTACGATTTCGTCTCCCAAGAGTTGCGGGCGGCTGAAGATCCGGAATTTGAAACCTTCTATACTAAGAACATTCTGCTCAACGAGGGCATCCGTGCTTGGATGTCTCCAGCCGATCAACCCCACGAACACTTTGTATTCCCTGAGGAGGTTCTACCGCGTGGTAACGCTCTCTAATACTTCTATGGTTGCGGGAAATCGCGACCAAGAATCATCCGGGTTTGCTTGGTGGGCTGGAAATGCCCGTCTGATTAACCTGTCCGGTAAACTGCTGGGCGCACACGTTGCCCACGCTGGTCTGATCGTGTTCTGGGCAGGAGCGATGACTTTGTTTGAAGTCGCTCACTTTACCCCAGACAAGCCCATGTACGAACAGGGCTTAATTCTGATCCCTCACTTGGCTACCCAAGGCTGGGGCGTTGGTCCCGGTGGTGAAGTAATCAACACCTATCCCTACTTTGTTGTTGGTGTACTGCACTTAATTTCTTCTGCTGTTCTTGGTCTGGGCGGTATTTATCACGCTGTGCGTGGCCCAGATACCCTGGAAGAGTACTCCAGTTTCTTCGGGTATGACTGGAAAGACAAGAACAAAATGACCACCATTCTAGGTTTCCACCTGATCGTATTGGGCATTGGCGCTCTGTTGCTGGTGGCTAAGGCGGTCTTCTTCGGTGGACTATATGATACCTGGGCACCTGGTGGTGGTGATGTTCGCGTTATTACTAACCCGACACTCAACCCCGCTGTCATCTTTGGTTATTTAACTAAGTCTCCTTTCGGTGGAGATGGCTGGATCATCAGCGTCAACAACCTGGAAGATGTGGTCGGCGGTCACATCTGGATCGGTTTGATTTGTATTGCTGGTGGTATTTGGCACATCCTCACTAAGCCTTTCGGTTGGGCGCGTCGCGCTTTCATCTGGTCTGGAGAAGCTTATCTCTCCTACAGCTTGGGCGCACTGTCCCTGATGGGTTTCATCGCTTCTTGTTTTGTCTGGTTTAACAATACCGTTTATCCCAGCGAATTTTACGGCCCAACTAACGCGGAAGCTTCCCAAGCTCAAGCATTTACCTTCTTGGTGCGCGACCAACGCTTAGGTGCTAACATCGGTTCTGCTCAAGGCCCAACCGGTTTGGGTAAATACTTGATGCGCTCTCCCACTGGCGAAATCATCTTCGGTGGTGAAACGATGCGCTTCTGGGATTTCCGTGGCCCTTGGTTAGAGCCTCTGCGCGGTCCCAACGGTTTGGATTTAGACAAACTGAAGAACGACGTTCAGCCTTGGCAAATTCGTCGTGCGGCTGAATACATGACTCACGCTCCTAACGGTTCTATCAACTCCGTAGGTGGCGTAATCACGGAAATTAACGGTTTCAACTACGTTAACCCCCGTGCATGGCTGTCTACTTCTCACTTCGTGTTGGGCTTCTTCTTCCTGGTGGGTCACCTGTGGCACGCCGGACGCGCTCGTGCTGCGGCTGCTGGCTTTGAAAAAGGTATCGATCGCGAAACTGAGCCAGTGTTGTTCATGAATGACATTGACTAATCTGCCAGTTAATTAAGTTTTCTGTTTTCTTGCATAGTGACTCGACTCCTGCCAAATGGCGGGAGCTTTTTTTATGTTTTAGCGATCGGTGCAGTTTAAGATATAAATATGAGAAATTCACTGTTTAACAGCTACAGCAGTTTGCAAGTGCGCGAGGTACATAGAAACCCGGTTTCTGGGCTGTACTTCATAAGAACTACAAGTTGCTGCGATCGCTAATTATTCAACCTTCAATTGCTATGCAGGATTCTAATTTTACTGGTGCTTTGGAATGGACGGCGGAAGCTAAAATAAAGCTAAAAAATATTCCTTTTTTCGTGCGCTCTCAAGCTAGACAGCGCATTGAGCAGTTAGCGCGCGAGGCTGAGTTGGATGTAGTGACCGCTGATATTGTTGACCAAGCGCGGGTGGAATTTGGGCAGTAGGTAGTAAAAATTAAGATCGCATTCTGGTTAATTTGCTAGATGCGATCGCATTGTCAGTTTTATTTACTAAATTCTTCCAATATCTTACTGATTGGAATAAATAGGGAAAGCTCATCATTCTCTAAAGGGGTAAAGCCGTATTTTAAATAAAACTCCTTAGCTTGCTGATTTAAAGCATCAACTATTACTCCAAATACTCCAATATCCTGTGACAGACGAATAACTTTGTTAAAAGCATCGACTAATAACGTTTCTCCTAACCTTCTACCTTGCATCGATCGATCTACTGCTAATTTACCGATTCGCATGGCTGGAATCGGATAACGTGGCAAACCTTTTCTATAGTTTTCAGGCAGAGATTCTTGTTTCAATTCAGCCATACTAATAGAATAATAGCCTGCTACTTGCCCATCACCGTCTTGAAGAATTGCTACCCAAGTTTTGGCGATGCCTTTTCCTTGATTTTGGCGTGCATACTTTTTTAGATAATCATTTAATTCTGGAATACCACAATCAAAATTGTCTCGAATTACCCTAATATCATCAATCGGACAAAATATCCATTGCATGGCCTATTGCTGTTTGTATTCCTCTTTGTATCGTTTGATAGCTGCTTTCAGTCTAGGGTTAAGTTCTGGAGGATTCTCAATTGCTGAAGTAACAATTTCCCAGTCTTTTTGAGAAAGTGCGATCGACTCTGGTTGTAGAGGTTGTTCTTCTGCTAAGTTTAAAGCTGCTTCCACCAAATAGTTGCTTAAACTTAAACACCTACTGGAAGCAGCTTTTTCAAGAATTTCTTTTTGTGCTTGTGTAAGGGTTATTTCAATTTTAGTTGTTTGGGTTTTCTCAATAGAAGTGGACATAGTTACTTGGTAATAGGGGGATTAATTTGATCGTAGCGAAATTTGGGATAAATGGAAGAGTGCGATCGCTATTTTATCCAATCTTTTCAAATTAAGTTATATACAATCGCATTTGTAAGGTGTGTCAGGCGAGAAAAATTTGTGATAATTGAAGGTATGTACTTACGGTTCGCTCATTTGAAAGGGAGTTAGAGAAAATGGACTCTAGAAACC
>CAZJJR010000373.1:0-4887 GCA_964546365.1 uncultured bacterium
GCTCAGTTAGCAGATACCTTGCATAGAAATTTAGCAGGTAGTTTAACTCACACCATTTTAGAATGGAGTGCTGCTTGTGCGGCCTTTTTCACAGTAGTTTTGTCTTTATCGTACTTTCGGTACAAACGCGATAGCATTACACCGATTATCGGCATCGCTTTATTATGTGCGGGCATCATGGATATGTTCCATCTCCTAGCTGCCAATCGCGTTATCAATTCCGCCGCTAATAACGCCGATTTAGTTAACTTTACTTGGGCGCTGTGCCGTCTGGCAAATGCTTCCTTAACGCTAATTGGTGTCACCCTATTATTGCTGAGAGATGGCAATCGCCAAGAAACAAAATTTAGTTTTCTATTGTTATTTAGTGGTTGTTTGGGAGGATTGGCGGCTGCAATTATCTTGTTCTGTACCGTTACGCCATCTTTGCCAAAAACGGTGTTTCCAGATGATTTAATTAGGCGTCCATACGATGTTTTACCTTTAATTTTATATGCGATGGGAGGGCTGTTTATTTTTCGACGGTTCTATGAAAAGTACCCCAGCTTATTTTCCCATGCACTGCTAATTGGTACGTTGCCCAACATTGCCGCCCAACTACATATGGCATTTGGAGCAAAAGTATCTTTTGATAATAACTTTAACATTGGGCACTTCTTTAAAATTATTGGTTATCTGGTTCCGTTGATGGGTTTGATTCTAGACTATAGTAGTACCTATCAAAGATTGGGAAGTTTAGCAAAGTCGGCTCAGCAAGTTGGTCAAGGAGATTTAACAGTATCCATAGAAGCAAAGGAAGGTGGAGATGAAATCAATCGAGTATTGCTTTCTTTTCGCAATATGGTGCAAAATTTGAATTTATTGATCGAGCAAGTTCAAAAAACAGGCATTAAAATCACCAGTTCGGCTAACCAAATAGCTTCTTATGGTAAACAATTAGAGACAACTATTACCAATCAAGTATCTGCTACCAATCAGGCTACTGCTACAGCCAAAGAAATTGCACTCACTTCGGGAGAATTGGTGCAAATGGTAGAACAGGTGGAGTCTATTTCTCAAGTTACGACACAAGAAGCTAGCGGTAGTAAACAAGACTTGCTTCAGATGGAAGCAGCAATGCGTAAATTAGCCGATGGCAGTAAGGTAGTTTCGGAAAAACTGAGCGCGATCGACGAGAAAGCGCATAATATTAATCGAGTGATTACTACAATTACTCTAGTAGCAGACCGCACTAACTTATTATCGCTTAACGCTACAATTGAAGCAGAAAAAGCAGGTAATTATGGCAAAGGTTTTTCCGTCGTCGCTAGAGAAGTCAATCGCCTTGCCGAACAAACTGCTGTTGCTGCCCTGGATATCGAGACAATGGTGCAAGAAATGCAACTAGCAGTTTCTAATGCTACGAACGAAATGGATAAATTCACCAAACAAGTCCAACAGAGTGCAGATGATGTCTATCGGGTAAGTGGAAAATTAGAATCGATCATCCAACAAGTGCAAAATCTGTCACCGCGTTTTCAAAATGTGAGTGAAGTCATGGTAAATCAGTCCCAAGCGGCAGCCCAAATCAGCCAAGCAATGATGTACTTGATGGAAGATACTTCCGAAACTTCGACTTCTTTGCGTGCCGTTAATCAGGTAATTGAAGAGTTAAAGCAAGTCGCAGAAGAATTACGTCAGGGAATTTCGCAATTTAAAGTTTAATCCAAAAGCGCATTTATAGCTAGTAGGTAGGAAGGCGATCGGATGTGCGATCGCTTTCCTATTTAACTTACAGATCTTGTGTCACTCTGATCGGATAATATTCCGAAACTCTTGCTATCAAAGGATTCTGTCTTTTATTGCAAAAAAGGCAGAATCATAAAAGAAAATAAAGTTTGAAATGTATGCTATATCTTGATTTCAAGATTTGAAGCCAATTTTTTTCTCATCAAAGTGACACAAGAGCGGTATTTACTTCAAAACTCAATCATTATTTATAACATTTTGTAATAATAGTGCAGTATCTTTTAATTGCTCGAAAGCTTGATTAGTCTGTTGGAGAGAGCCGACGATTTGTTGAGAAGATTCGCTTAAGTTAGCGATCGCGAAACTGATTTGGCTAGCGCCTTCGTATTGTCCTTCCATGCTTTGGCTAACTGCTTCAAATTGGGGAGTAAGGTTCTGCATTTGTTCGATCGCTTGGGCGATTTGAATACCAACGCGATTTACCTGTTCGACATAGTTTTTTACTTGTTGGCTGAATTTATCCATTTCCATCACTCCACTACCGACAGAATATTGGATATCTTTGACCATTTCTTCGATTTCTTGGGAAGCAGAAGTAGCGCTATTTGCTAACAGACGAACTTCTTTGGCGACTACTGCAAAACCCGCCCCGTATTCTCCTGCTTTTTCCGCTTCAATGGCAGCGTTAAGTGATAATAAATTAGTGCGATCGGCTATTTTGCTGATGTTATTAACTACGCTGTTAATATTAGTAACTTTTTCATTGATCGAGCCTAGCTTCGCAGCAATAAAGTTGGTTGCACTAGCCAACTGGCTCATTGTTTTACCCATTTCTATTAACTTTGATTGGCTATTACTGGCTGCTAATGTGGTAGCTTGAGCTTGTTGGGTGATTTTTTCAACAGTTTTAACTAATTCTCCAGAAGTAGCGGCAATTTCTGCTGCCGTTGCTTTCACTTCATTGGTGGAAGCTGCTTGCTGGGCGACGACGGCTTCTAACTGTTTCCCAGCCGAAGCAATTTGACTGGAAGATGAAGTAATTTTTCTACCTACTCCATCAGCTTGAAAAATGATGCTATTGAGTTTTTCAAATGAATCTTTTAATTGTGTTGCCATTATGTTAAAAGATTTAGCCAGTTGTCCTACTTCATCATGGCGATTGATATTAACTGTTTTATCCAATTCTCCTTTGGCAATATTTTTAACGGCTGAATTGAGTTGCACGAGTGGCTGGGCGATCCAAAAGCTAGTTAAAAAACTGATGATAATTGCTACTATTAAAGCGGCAATGCTCAACATAATTGTGGTACGAGTATTGGCATTTATTTCTGCCATAAAATCAGATTCGGGAATCACTACCACAATTAGCCAATTTAACCCTAATTCATCTTGCCAAGGAATGACTTGCACGAATTGATGTTCTCGATTGAATGGGAAGTCAGTTTGCTGAGTTTGGGTAATTTTAGCTAGATTACTAAATCGCTCGATTAAATTTTGGGCGGTGGCGCGAATTAAAGGGTCTTTACTCTCAAGTACTTTGAGTCTTTTAGCTTGCTCTCCTTCGATCCGAAAAGGTTTTTCGCTAGTGGAAGTACCGACGATCGAACCGTCACGTTCCAAGATAAAAACTTTGCCATTTGGACTGACTTTTAAATTTTGCAAAAAGCTATTAATTTGAGAAAGAATTAAGTCAACTCCGATCGCACCGATCATTTTGCGAGTTTGGTCGTATACTGGATAACTAGAGGAAATCGACATGATTTCCGGTCGATCGTCCCAGTTATAAATCTCGCTCCACACTGGTTTACCAGCTTTCACTGGAGCGTTATACCAATCTTCGTTACGGAAATCATACTCTTCATCCCCGATGACGCGAGTTGGTTTCCCTTGATTATCTAGAGCGTATCTTTTATAGCGCCCGTTATCAGTAGCTCGCATTAATTCCATATACAAACTACCATTATCTTCTCGACCGATCCCAATAAATTCACCTTTTTCACTGCCAAAATTGACGTAACCAACATCTTTAAATATTTGCATTTGCTTGTAAAAATAACGCCCCAGACTATCGAGATTTTCTAAATTCAAGTTTCCTAACTCATAGGCAGCCAGGTTCATTTGGTTGATTTGATGGGGAGTAGCTAAAAAAGTATCGAGGTGTTGAGTAACTCGCGAGTTAGCTTGATTTTGTAACTGAGAGGCTAGATTTGCGATCGCGGTTTGTCCGTTTTTATAAGAAAGATAGCCGACGATGCCCACAATGCTAACAATTTGTAAAGCAAACGGGACAATCAAGACCGTTCGGAGAGAGAGTTTACCGAAGATAGTATTAAAAATTGCTGGTTTAGGTAGCGACATATGTTATAATTTTGCTGATTTTTTAGTATAATTTTTCAGTACTGTTAAATTGCGATCGCTCTCTTACCGTTATTGTAAGGGTGTAAGTTGCAACCTTATTTTAAACGTAAGCGGTGCAATCGTTGATAAACATATAGTTAATTTTATACGATCCTGTGAAACAGAAAGTTTTTCGTTCCTTAGTACGCATATAAACTCTTGTCAAATTATATGAAATTTAGATATTTTTTTATTAGTTAATCAATTTACAGATTGTTTTTTTTATGAGGGGTTATTTATTAATTTTAAAAAAAACAAAACGTTAACAATGACTGTTTTTTTGTTTCAGTACCACCACAAAATGTAGTAAAAAATTCAAAAAATCATTACAGTTAGTTATTTAAAGGAATAATTATAAAAATATTGTCAACAAAATTAATTCGGGTTATAGTTGACACAAAATTTATAATTTACCCCTCAACTAAATAGTAAAATACTATAAATTGTCTATTCAAACAGAAACAAGTTATGAATGCGATCGGCAACTTGGCTGGGTATCAAATCACAGAGCAATTATACGCAGGTCAGCGCACTCTTGTCTATCGAGCGATTCGCACTATTGACCGCCAACCCGTTGCCATCAAAGTACTACGAAACGAGTACCCTAATTTTAACGAACTTCTCCAATTTCGCAACCAATATACCATTGCTAAAAATCTCGACTTTCCTAGCATTATTAAACCCCTGAGCCTAGAAGTATATCATAATGGCTATGCCTTAATTATGGAAGACTTTGGGGGAATTTCTTTAGCTCGTTATCTT
>CAZJJR010000374.1:0-4857 GCA_964546365.1 uncultured bacterium
CTGAAATTACCCTAAATAACCCAGGTAATCCACCAGAAAAAGCTTACTCTATCAAATAAAGCCCAACAGTCTTGTGAGCGGGGATTTGGCTTTCTGAAAGATCCATTATTTTTTGCCGATAGTATCTTTCTCAAAAGCCCGGAAAGAATTGAATCATTAGCCATGATTATGGGTCTATGCTTGCTGGTCTATACACTGGCACAAAGGCAATTACGAGCGGCTTTATCTGAATCTAAGTCCACGATTAAAAATCAGTTGGGTAAAGCTACTGACCGTCCCACTTTAAGGTGGATATTTCAATGTTTCCAGGCGATTCATTTAGTTGTACTTAATCAGGAATTTCATATCTCTAATTGGACTCAATCGCGAGATTTTATCCTGAATTTATTACCAGATGATTGTCTTCGTTACTATAAATTAAATACCTAATTCTTATTTCTATTTATTGGAAAAGTAATTTATTATATTTATCCCTAAGAGCTAGTTGTTTTGATGAGTAGCTCTACTTTATTGAGTTAAAAATTTAGGTGGCCTATCAGCATATATTCGGTTAACTGATGATTTTGATATTCCATATCGTTATTTATTTATTGCTTAACTAGAGATCTGCTTCTGATTCTTATTGCCACTTATTGAAAATAGGTTTTGATGCCATTCTGGATTATTTGTGGCTACTCAAATATCTTTTTCGATTGAAGATGTCTCTTTTTATGCTTGATTAATCTTTTTTTCTCCGTAATTTCCGATTGTGACAGTTCTGGGTGCGGAATGTGGGATAAATATGTCGGTAATACGAAAATTTTAATTATGCCGAGTCCTTACAGCACAATTGACTCGAAAGACCCCAGCAAATAAAGTCAGAAACCCGGTTTCTTGGAGAAACCGGGTTTCTAAACATACAAAAATAGGATGAGCAATACCCATCCTATTTGCTACGCTGCTATCAGTTGAGGTTGATTTTTTAGAGTAGGAATGCGCCTGCCGACTGCTTCTGCAATTGGTCTTAAATTGTGGACTAATTGCACCATATCTTCTAAAGAAAGTGCTTGACGTGCATCGGAAACAGACTTTTCCGGTTCTGGGTGACATTCGATAATTAGTCCATCTGCGCCGCAAGCAATGGCAGCTTTTGCTAATGGTGCAACTAATTCTCGTTTGCCTACTGCGTGAGAGGGGTCTACAATGACTGGCAGGTGAGTTAGTTGTTTGAGAGCGGCGACTGCACCTAAATCTAAGACGTTGCGAGTATAGTTATCGAAACTGCGGATACCCCGTTCGCACAGCACCACGTCTGGGTTACCGTGACTTAATATATATTCGGCGGCGTTGATAAATTCTTCTATAGTTGCAGCTAAACCGCGTTTGAGTAAGATTGGTTTACCTGCTTGTCCTAAGGCTTTGAGTAAGTCGAAGTTTTGCATATTGCGACTGCCTACTTGTAGCATATCGGCGTAGGCTGCGATCGTCTCAATTTGCGAAATAGCCATGACTTCGGTGACTACTGGTAAATGGTAGCGCTGACTAACTTCTGCCAAAATCTCCAATCCTTCCACCCCTAAACCTTGGAAAGCGTAGGGGGAAGTGCGCGGTTTGTAAACACCACCCCGTAAAGCTTGCACTGGTGCGGTAGATAAGTGCGAGGCGACTTCTTCCATCTGGGAGAGGTTTTCTACTGCACAAGGCCCACCGATAATTACCAAGTCTTTGCCGCCTATTTTTACCTTATCGGAAATTTGGATCACCGTCTGATGGTCGGGTTCTGTTTGAGAAGCGAGTTTAGCGTGTAACATTTGAATTTCTCCTTATGAAATGAAAAGTGTAGTTAACAAAAAACCCGGAACCTGTTACAGTTCCGGGTGGTGGTGATGCGTTGGCACGACATTTACTTACCCGGAACCGTTTCTGGGCCAAAAGTAAAAGCCGTAAAACCAACTGAATAAAGATGCTGTCATCGTGTTTAACCTGTGATATGAGGACTGAAGTCCTTACTACAAACCCTTAAAAAACAAAAACCGCAGATTTTGTTCTGCGGTTCACCTTCGGTTTCCAGTACGAATCCTGGATCACTCCCGGTGAACCGTACTAAACCAAAAATAAAAGTAATTAGAGTTGAATAACATAATTTGGGCGGAAAGTTTTTTCTGCTATATGCGTTCAACTATAAACCATAGCAGAGTAAATCAGTTGCCGTCAAGACCAATAAGATAAGTTTATCATTTATTTTGGTTGGGGCTATAGCTAAAAAGGCCATCCTCTAAGCTGCTTGCCTAATTTGTTGCTGAATTGGAATTTCAATAACGAATTCTATTCCCTGTCCTGATGCAGGTTGGCAATACAATCTACCTCCATGCTTTTCTACGATAATTTGGTAACTAATGGATAACCCCAATCCAGTTCCTTTACCGATAGGTTTGGTGGTAAAAAATGGATCGAATAGCTTTGGTTGAATCGATTCGCAAACTCCCGAACCGTTATCGCTAATGTGAATAGCAACCCAGTTATCACTAATAACTTTTGTAGAAATATGGATACGGTTTCCTAGTTGTTTGATTTCGGCAAACGAACGCTTTTGATTGTATTCATCTAAAGCATCGTTCGCGAAGCGTGACTCCAAGGAGTCAATCGCGTTGGAAAGAATATTCATGAATACTTGATTGAGTTGTCCAGCATGGCATTCTATTGGTGGGATCTGACCGTACTCTTTTACTACTTCAATTTCAGGATGCTCTGGTTTTGCTTTTAAACGATGATGCAGAATAGTGAGCGTACTATCAATTCCTTCATGAATATTTACTGCTTTTACTTCTGCCTCATCTAGGCGAGAAAAGATTCGCATAGACTTAACAATTTCTTGGATGCGTTGTGTTCCTAAGTTAATTGAGTTAAGAACTTTGATTAAATCTTTTTGCAAAAAATCCAGTTCTATTTCATCCATTGCTGCTATAATTCTAGGGGTTGGATTTTCATATTCTTCTTGATATAAATATAAAATTTTTAGTAAGCTTTGCGCGTATTCTCTAGCATAACCAAGATTGCCAGAAATAAAATTTATAGGGTTATTAATTTCATGAGCAATGCCAGCCGCTATTTGTCCTAAGCCAGACATTTTCTCGCTTTGGATTAACTTGATTTGCATTTGTTGTAAATCATCATAGGCTTGGCTGACTTCTGCAACTTTCTGTTCTAATAGGGTATTTTTTTCTGCCAATTTCTCAGTTAGAATATGAAGCTTTAAATGCAGCTTGACGCGAGCTAATACTTCCTCTTGCTGGAACGGTTTGGTAATATAATCTACAGCGCCAAGTTGAAATCCTTCGACTTTATTAGCCGTGTCGGAAAGCGCAGTCATAAATATAATGGGAATCTGCTTCGTTTCTGGATTAGCTTGTAATCGACGGCAAGTTTCAAATCCGTCAATTTCTGGCATCATGACATCCAGTAATATCAAATCGGGTAAAGCATATTGCACCCTTTCCAGTGCTTTTTTTCCTGATTTTGCTACCCAAACCTCAAATCCTTCTTGACCTAAAGCGTCGGATAGAACACCTAAGTTTGCGGAATTATCATCAACAATAAGAATTGAACCGCTTGGTTGAATTGCTAAAGTCATAAGCCTTACTTGTAGGAGTGTATAAAGGTTAAAATTTCTTCATCTTGAAAGTCCTTTGCCATCTGATGCAATCTTTTAGCAAAGGGAATGTATTTTGAATCTAATTCTTCTAGCAATAACGCCTGTTTAACTATTTCTCGGAAATTACCTTTCATTGCTAACTCGTATAGCATTTCTATTTCCGCAGCAGGTGGAGCAATTAGCTCATCGGTGTATGAGGCGATCGGCGGTGGCGCTTCCTTTACTTCATAAAGCCATTCTAAATGAAGATATTTTTGGATTTTTTGCAATAGTTCTGTGGCTTGAATAGGTTTGGGAAGAAAGTCGTTGCCTCCAGCTTCTATGCTTCTATACCGATCGGCCTCGAATACGCTGGCAGAAGAAACGATAATGATAATATTTTTAAATTTTTCCGATTCTCGAATCCGCTTAATTAGCTCGAAGCCGTCTACTTCGGGCATTAATAAGTCAGTAACGACTAAATCTGGCTGAAACTCTAGAATTTTTTGCCAGCCTTCTTGTCCGTCAACTGCTTCAGATACCTCAAAGCCGATCGGACTGAGCAAATTGGTAATTACGGAACGGTTAGCCCATTTGTCATCAATAACGATAATCTTTGGCTGGCGGTCTTTGATGCCGATAATCTGACCGCGATCGTCAGTTTGAGATGCTTTCACCCATTCATCGGCTGGAGGCAAACTGGCATCAAACCAGAAAATACTACCAACATTTGTTTCACTGTGAACTTCAATGGTACTGCCCATTAGTTCGACAATCCTTTGGCTAATTGCCAGCCCCAGTCCGGTGCCTTCTGTCTGCCGTTTGCGATCGCCAACTTGCTCGAAAGGCTGAAAGATTTTTTGGAGTTGATCTCGTGCGATACCGATCCCAGTATCGCGTATTTCAAAGCGAATTTTTCCTTCGCTGGCAAAACTGACCGTAAAAGTGACTCTGCCCGCATCTGTAAATTTAATAGCGTTGCTCAACAGATTAATTAGCACTTGTCGCAGGCGTTTTTCATCCGCACGAATACCGATTGGAATTTCGGAAGTTGATTGAAAATGGAAGTGAATTCCCTTAAGTTCAGCGCGAATGCGGCACATTTCTGCGACACCTTGCAGAAATGCGGGAAAATGAAAATCGGTAGGTATTAATTCTACTTTTTGTGCTTCTATTTTCGACAAATCGAGAATGTCATTAATTAAAGTCAGTAAATGAGAACCGCACTGATAAATGACATCGATGCG
>CAZJJR010000375.1:0-4811 GCA_964546365.1 uncultured bacterium
AATCGATCGTATTGGTAACGTAGGGGCAGACCCATGTGTCTGCCCCGATCCGCCTGTTTGCCCCAATCCGCCTGTTTGCCGCAATCCCAACAATCGCGATCGCATCCAGATTCAGGGCGCACACAATGTTCAGGGCGCACACGCGGGTGCGCCCCTACCGACGATTGTGCAATGGTTTAAAACAATGACAACGAATGAATATATTCGGGGTGTAAAAAATCTGGGGTGGGAACCATTCAACAAACGGTTATGGCAACGAAATTATTACGAACATATCATCCGCAATGAGGAATCTTTTCAGCGAATCCGAGAATACGTTCACACTAACCCGTTGAAATGGGAAGTGGATCAATTACATCCTAATGTGCCATCAAAGTGGTAATAGTTTTTATGAATTTAGAATCATTTTCTGAGAATTTTGAATTATTAACTGATGCGCCGAATGCTGTTGTTAAGTTGCGGAAAATTATTCTGCAATTGGCAGTTAGGGGTAAGCTTGTTCCTCAAGATCCTGATGGTGAACCCGTTTCGTATCTACTGGAGGAAATAGACAAAGAGCAAGGAAGACTACTGGTAGATGAAGTCAGTAAACAGGAAGAACGTTTTAATGTACCTGATTCTTGGCAATGGATTTATTTAGAGAGAATTTCAACTAAAATCCACTATGGATATACAGCATCAGCCAATCATGAATTATTAGATGTTCGTCTGTTAAGGATTACTGATATTCAAGATAACCGTGTTAATTGGGAAAGTGTTCCAGGTTGCGAAATTAGCAGCGATGACTTGGAGAAATTTAAGCTTCAAAATGGAGACTTATTAATTGCTAGAACAGGTGGAACTATAGGGAAATCTTTTCTAGTAGAGTCAATTTCCTTAAATGCTGTATTTGCTTCTTATTTGATTAGAGTAGTCCTATGTAATCAAGCTTTTTCAAAGTATATAAAGCTTTTCCTTGATTCACCTTTATACTGGGAACAACTCTATGCCAAGTCTATGGGGACTGGACAACCAAATGTGAATGCAACCTCTCTAAAATCTCTTATTGTTCCCCTTCCCCCTATTGCTGAACAAAAGCGCATTGTTGCCAAAGTCGATCGCCTCCTAATCCTCTGTGACGAAATCGAGAAACGACAGCAGCAACGGCAAGAAACCATTGTGAAAATGAATGAAAGTGCAGTTGCTCAACTCCTCTCCTCGCAAAATCCCGATGACTTCCGCCAACACTGGCAACGCATCTGCAACAACTTCGATCTACTCTACAGCATCCCCGAAACTATTCCTAAATTGCGTCAGGCGATTCTACAATTGGCAGTGCAGGGTAAACTTGTTCCTCAAGATCCAAATGATGAACCAGCGATGCTTTTGCTGGAAAAAATCAAGTTTGAGCGAAAAGATCTAGCTAAAAAAGACAAAATCGCTAAATTACAGAATTTTCCACCTATTTCATCTGATAAATTTCCCTATCAGCTTCCAGAAAGCTGGTTATGGATTCCGTTAGGAGAAATGTTAGTTTTTGGCCCAAGAAATGGTTATTCTCCAAAACCAGTTGATTATCCTACTAAAATCAAAACTCTGACATTGAGTGCAACAACTTCAGGGCAATTCAAGAGTGAATGCTTCAAATATATCGATGAAGAAATAGAAGTAGAGTCTCATTTGTGGTTGGAAAAAGGTGATATTTTAATGCAGCGTGCAAATACAATTGAGTATGTTGGTATTGCTGCTGTATATCAAGGTTCTTCTCGTGGTGAATATATTTATCCTGATTTAATGATGAAATTACGTTGCTCAAAGTTTCTAGAAATTGGCTATTTACATATAGCCATTAATAGTGAGAAATCACGAAACTTTCTTAGGACTAGGGCAACTGGAACCTCTAGTAATATGCCTAAAATTAACCAAACAACTGTTAATAACCTACCAATTCCACTTCCACCTCTTGCTGAACAAAAGCGTATTGTTGCCAAAGTCGATCGCCTAATGTCTCTCTGCGATGAACTAGAAGGCAAGCTGAAGGAAGTGCGATCGCACAACGAGAAACTGATGGAAGTGGCAGCGCGGGAAGTGTTGGCTGTGTGATGCTTAGGGTAAGTTTTGGAATAGCGATCGTATTTTCACAAGCATTTTTTCGTATACCATTATACCAAAAAATGCGATCCCCTTAGCGATCCCAAAGAAATTGTAAATTTAATTACGAATTAGTCAAATTTACCCATTACCGGGCTGGCCTCGCTAGACTGAGGCTATAGAGCGGGGAATAGGTATGGTTATCGCAACTCACGAAAGATTTCCTCAGTTTGCTAAAGAACAGTCTTTAGTCCTCTGGTTTGATGAAGTTGGGATCGACGACATCCCGATAGTTGGTGGAAAAAATGCTTCCTTGGGAGAAATGATCCGGCAACTAACTAGCAAGGGAGTCAACGTTCCGAATGGGTTTGCAACTACAGCTAATGCTTATCGTTATTTCGTACAAGCAGCAGGTTTAGAAGAAAAGCTGCGGGAATTATTTGCCGATTTAGATGTAGAAGATGTTAATAATTTGCGGGAAAGGGGTAAAAAGGCGAGGTCGTTGCTACTGCATACGCCTTTTCCGACGGAGTTAAGGGCGGCGATTACCACAGCTTACCAGAGGATGTGCGATCGCTATTCGGCAGATACAGAAGTAGCAGTGCGTTCCTCAGCCACCGCCGAAGACTTACCCGATGCGAGTTTCGCCGGACAACAAGAAACTTACCTGCATATTCAAGGAGTCAATGGAGTTCTGGAAGCTTGTCACCGATGCTTTGCTTCCCTATTTACCGACAGGGCAATTTCTTATCGCCATTTAAAAGGATTCGATCATTTTAGCGTCGCCCTTTCCGTTGGCGTGCAGAAAATGGTGCGTTCCGACTTAGCTTCTGCTGGGGTGATGTTTTCCATTGATACCGAAACCGGATTTAAAAACGCCACTTTAATTACCGCCGCTTACGGTTTAGGAGAAAACGTCGTTCAAGGTGCAGTTAATCCAGATGAATATTTAGTTTTTAAACCTACCTTGAAAGATGGCTACAAACCAATCCTTGATAAAAGATTGGGTAGTAAAGAATATAAATTAGTTTGCGATGTGGGCGGTTGCAAAGTTATTAAAAACGAACGAGTTCCCATCAGCGAACAAAATCAATTTGCCCTGAACGATGAAGAAATTCTGCACCTCGCACGTTGGGCTTGCATTATTGAAGAACACTACAGCCAAGTCCGGGGAATTTACACCCCAATGGATATTGAATGGGCAAAAGATGGGATTACTAACGAACTGTTTATCGTGCAAGCGCGTCCGGAAACAGTGCAATCTCAAAAATCCCAAAATATGCTGCGTAGCTATCATTTAGAAAAACGCAGCGAAGTATTAGTTACTGGGCGTAGTGTTGGAGAAGCAATCGGTCAAGGCAAAGTCAGAGTAATTTTGGATGCTCAAAAAATTGAGTTGTTCCAACCGGGAGAAGTTCTAGTTACCGATCGCACTGACCCGGATTGGGAACCAATCATGAAAAAAGCTAGCGCCATTATTACTAATAAAGGTGGCAGAACTTGTCACGCGGCAATTATTGCACGAGAAATGGGTATTCCAGCAATCGTTGGTTGTGGCGATGCTACCGATATTTTGAAAACCGGACAACTGGTAACGGTTTCTTGTGCGGAAGGAGAAGAAGGACGAGTTTACGCTGGTTTGTTACCTTTTGAAGTGAAAGAAGTAGCGCTGGAAAATTTACCTCGCACTCGTACAAAAATCATGATGAATGTGGGTAATCCGGAAGAAGCTTTTAGCCTTTCTGCGTTACCTTGTGATGGGGTTGGTTTAGCGAGATTGGAATTTCTGATTGCCAATCACATTAAGGTACATCCTTTAGCTTTGATTCACTTCGACCAATTACAAGATGAATCAGTACAAGCTAAAATCAACCAAATGACTGCCCTTTATGAAGATAAACCGCAATATTTTGTTGATAAGTTAACCCAAGGAATCGCTAGAATTGCTGCTGCCTTTTATCCTAAACCAGTAGTAGTGCGGATGAGCGATTTTAAAACTAATGAGTACGCCAATCTTTTGGGCGGTCAACAGTTTGAACCGAAAGAAGAAAATCCGATGTTAGGTTGGCGGGGTGCTTCTCGTTATTATGATGAGAAATACCGAGATGCGTTTGCTTTAGAATGTCATGCTTTGAAGCGAGTTCGGGATGACATGGGTTTAACAAACGTAATTCCGATGATTCCTTTCTGTCGGACGCCGGAAGAAGGTCAAAAGGTGTTAGCAGAAATGGCGAAACACGGTTTAGAACGAGGTGTGAATGAGTTAAAAGTTTATGTGATGTGCGAGTTACCCAGTAACGTGATTATGGCTGATGAGTTTAGCCAAGTGTTTGATGGTTTCTCGATCGGTTCTAACGATTTAACTCAGCTTACCTTGGGATTAGACCGCGATTCGGCTTTAGTGGCGCACATTTTCGACGAACGGAATCCAGCGGTGAAGCGGATGGTGAAATTAGCGATCGCATCTGCAAAGGAAAACGATCGCAAAATCGGTATCTGCGGTCAAGCGCCTTCTGACTATCCCGAATTTGCTCGTTTCTTAGTCGAACAGGGAATCGATTCGATCAGCTTGAATCCCGATTCCGTGTTGAAAACTCTGCTGATGGTGGCGGAAGTGGAAGGGAAAGGCTAAAGGCTGAATTTTTATAGAGGTAGGTCGAGTTGAAAATCATTTTTTAGCTTAAACCTTTCCTTACTACAGTGGCTGGCAGTCGGATGAGGCGATAAAAATTAACAAAACT
>CAZJJR010000376.1:0-4806 GCA_964546365.1 uncultured bacterium
TTGCTAAGGGGGGCTGGGGGGGTCGATGTGTAACGCATTAAAATTGAAATGGTATAACGATCGAAAGTATGGTCACGCACCCTAAAATAAGTTAATCTAAAGTTCGCCAACTATCCAGCATAAAGGAAGGCATTATCCCAAACATAATCGATGATTGTTTTGGCATCATCTAAAGATGGCACTCGGCAATATCCTTGGTCATCGTAAACCAACATCGCCCTTTCTGAAACATCAGCTTCATCCATGCCATCTTTAACTACTTTGCCGCAGATGGATTGTAAATTACGAAGCGGCCCATTAATATCAAAATCAATTGTTGTCCCAAACTTTTGCTCCATCCATGCTTCAATCTTATCATCCAATTGTTGAGGAGTAAGAGGTGATTTACTAGTCATCAAATGATAATAAGCAAGGATAATTTCTTTACACTCTTCCTCTTCCGCCGCATCAACTAAAGACCCAAAAACGCTAGCATTATTAGCTAAATTCCTGAAAAACAGAGTGTCTGTCACATTTTTTTGAAATTTGATCTTTTTGAGCGTGTAATTCGTGTATTGTCTGACACCTACACCGCCTAAAGCCACCAACAAAGACAACACTATCACCAGTAATCCATTTATATTATTGATATACTGTTCGATATTTTCAGCCGAAATATTCAAGTGAGAAAGACTTGATTCACCGAACAATAAAAAATAAATTACTCCCACAATCACTAACAATTGAGGTAGCAATTTTATTAGTACGGAAACAGCCGCTCCAATTGTCGGCACAATTAACAGCAAGCGGTCTTTCCACGTCATGCTGACTTTGATATTAGGAAACAAAAACTCCAAATCGTATTTAGGGATATTTTTGTAGTAGTAGAGATACATTTTTCCTGGAGTGAAATTAAGCTTATCCAGCTTGACTTTTTTCGATTTAAAATAGTCAGCATCCTTGAATTTTAGTAACAACGCTACCCGTTCAAAAACTTGTATTTTCTTTTTAATTTTCTTAAAAAACTTCTGGACTTCTATAGTCGTTTCCGTATCGCCCCGATAGTAGCAAACTACCCGATCGAAATCATTAAAATCAATATCAGTTTTGAGTTGGATTAACGATCCTGCCTGAAAAGCCTCTTGTAACATTTCTTTCGATAGAGGATTATAGTTTCCTCTTTCCAGCAGAGTCGTAAATACGGAAACAAGCTTGTCTTGCATCTCTGCCAATTGCTTCCTGGTGGGTTGAGTTCTTGTTTTGGTATCAGAATCAGGGTTAAAAAAAGTAAAGTTATCCTTTAAGATTTCCAAGGTATGATGTAACTGAAAATGGTAATATGCTGCTAATATTTCGCAGAAATCCCGGAATTTCTGCACGTCAGCAGCCGCCAACTGCCCGTCTTCAATACAAAGCTCGATCAAATCACTTCGACGATAAGGAATAAAGGCTTCGCGATCTTGATAAATTGCCATAAGATTTGGGTAACAGCTGGAGAGTTGAAAAACAGGTTAGATATCATCATAAACAATTGTTGGCTATAGTAAAATAGTTAGCTCGTTGTTTTTTCTAAGGAAAATAACTTAAGTTGTCAGTTCCTATTTTTCAGCTTTCTGGTTTTTTTAGCTTTTAGGCTATATCAGCCATTAATTTTTTATGAAAATTGCGATCGCGCTTGATTTTTTAAGTAGACTAGCCACAATATGCAAAGTTGCTAATGTAAACGAAGCAGCAATTTCAATGGCACTCACCGCCAATTTCCGAGATTTTGAAGATGCAATTCAATACTCTACCGCCATCATCAATCAACTAGATGCCATCGTAACCCGCAACACCCAAGACTATACAAATGTTACGCTGCGAATTTTCACCCCTACCCAACTGATTCAATAACTTGAGATATCGTCCTAATCATGTTCTAGACTGGGAAAGCAATCATCTCAGTTGGGAAAGGGAAAAAAGAGATGCGACTCTCTCAAATGCTATTCGTTACGTTACGGGAAGACCCTGCCGAAGCAGAAATACCCAGCCATAAATTACTCCTCCGCGCAGGTTATATCCGTCGCATCGGTAGCGGTATCTATGCTTATCTCCCCCTGATGTGGCGCGTACTGCAAAAAGTTTCTCAAATCGTGCGGGAAGAAATGAACGCCACAGGCGCACAAGAATGTCTGCTACCCCAATTACAACCATCGGAGTTGTGGCGCGAATCGGGACGGTGGGATACTTACACTCAAGCTGAGGGTATTATGTTTGCCCTCAAAGACAGACAAGAGCGAGAATTAGGATTAGGGCCAACCCATGAAGAGGTAATTACTACAGTTGCCAAAGAAATGATTCGTTCTTATCGGCAATTGCCTCTCCATTTATATCAAATTCAAACTAAATTCCGCGATGAAATTCGTCCTAGATTTGGTTTGATGCGGGGAAGAGAATTCATCATGAAAGATGGTTATTCTTTCCACGTTGATGAAGAAAGCTTGAAAAAAACTTACCAAGATATGCACAATGCCTATAGCAATATGCTGCGGCGGAGTGGTTTAAGTTTTCGAGCAGTGCAAGCTGATTCTGGAGCAATTGGTGGTTCCGGTTCCCAAGAATTTATGGTGCTGGCGGAAGCTGGAGAAGATGAAGTTTTATACACTGAAGATGGTCAATATGCTGCTAACGTAGAAAAGGCAGTTTCTTTGCCAGCAGATGCAGAAACTTCTCCTTTTAACAGTTACGAAAAACGGGAAACTCCGGGAACAGAAACGATCGAAAAACTGTGTCAATTCCTGAAATGCTCTCCCACTCAAGTAGTAAAGAATGTTCTTTACCAAGCTGTTTACGATAATGGTATGACAGTGCTGGTACTGGTGAGCATTCGAGGTGACCAAGAAGTTAATGAAGTAAAATTGCAAAATGAATTAACTAACTTGGGTAAAAACTATGGCGGTAAAACTTTGTTGGCGCTGACGGTTCCCGATGCTGAAGCACAACAAAAATGGGCGGCGAAATCTTTACCTTTGGGTTATATTGCTCCCGATATTGGCGATGATTATATTTCCTCCCAAAAGCAAGTTGCTGCGAAGTTTTTACGATTAGTTGATAAGACTGCGGTTGAGTTAAAAAATTTCGTGACCGGTTCTAATGAATCTGGTTATCACGTTGTTGGGGCAAATTGGGGCGACCAATTTAAATTACCGGAAATTGTGGTAGATATAAGAAAAGCTCGTCCTGGCGATCGCGCAATTCACAACCCCGCCCAAACTCTCCAAAGTGCCAGAGGAATTGAAGTCGGTCACATCTTCCAACTTGGCATCAAATATTCTAAAGCAATGGGTGCAACTTACACCAACGAACAAGGGGAAGAAGTACCCTTAGTGATGGGTTGTTACGGTGTCGGCGTTTCCCGATTAGCACAAGCGGCGGTAGAGCAATCTTATGATAAGGATGGCATAATTTGGCCTGTTGCGATCGCACCTTATCACGTTATCATCTGCGTTCCCAACATCAGCGATACCGAACAAATGGACGCCGCAGAAAAACTCTATACTCAACTCAACCAAGCCGGAATTGAAACTTTATTAGACGATCGCAACGAACGCGCAGGTGTTAAATTCAAAGACGCTGATTTAATCGGCATTCCCTATCGCATCGTGACCGGAAAAGCTCTCAAATCTGGCAAAGTTGAAGTAGTAGAACGAGCAAACCATAAAGCTCAAGAAATCGCTGTTGATGAAGTTGTACCAACTATCAAACAGTGGATCGAGGCAGCTTTAAATTGAAGAAGAATTCAGAATTCAGGAGTCAGGAGTCAGAATTAATTAGTGGGAGATTCAGACTCGCCACTATCTTGTTGACCACTAAATCGAAGATTTAGTGGTGATCTTAAACCCGTTTATTCATTCGCCAGTCACACGGATAAAAATTCTGAATTCACAGCGAATGACTTCTGAATTCTGTTTTGATAAAATCAACCTATCTGTACTTAAACCATGCCTCTTTATTATCAATATGCCCGCAAAGCTTTGTGGGCATTCCTTATTTACCTACCCTTCGTCGGTACCCTTGCTTACACTATCGGCGGCGGCAATTCTCTATTTCAATTCACTAAAGATGTTTTTTATTTCCCCGCCTTAATTGCTTTACTTTTTTATTGTTATCAACAAAACTTACCGATCTTCATTGCCAAACCTTTAAAATGGCCGCTATTAGGTTTATTGTTATTTTCCTTATTAACATTTATCTTCATTAACGGCGATCGACCGAGCGATCCCGATCTGGGCGAACAACCTTTTTTGATGGGAATTATCGGCTTAAAAGCACTCATAGGGTATATCCCCCTAATTTTTTGCGCCTATTACCTAATCCGCAACCAAAAAGAATTACGATTTCTCATCCGACTGCACGTAGTCCTCGCCTTGATTTGCTGCACGTTCGCTTTCATTCAATACTTATTGCTATTAAATGGTCGATGTATTGGCACTAGCGGATTAGAAGGCGATACTTTATTCAAAGCAAGTTTAGATGCCAGATGTTTTGTTGGTGGCGCACTTTTATTTAACCCAGAACTCGGATTAATCCGCTTACCCGGAACATTTGCTACTCCTTGGCATTGGGCATGGTTTCTGATCGCTAATGCTTTTGCGATCGTAGGGGCTGCCGTCAGCGAAACTTCCCGTAAATGGCGAAATATCAGTTTTTTAGCAATGACGTTTCTCTTAGTAACGGCAATTTTTTCCGGGCAACGAACCGCTCTAGTTATGGTTCCTATCATATTAATGATTCTGCGATTTGTGGCTGCTCCTGGAGGAAAAATTAAGCAGTGGATAATGATCGACG
>CAZJJR010000377.1:0-4788 GCA_964546365.1 uncultured bacterium
TCTCCCGTTAATTCGTAGGATGTAACGGGAGTCCTCTGCCTCCATTCTTGATAGATAGAAAACCGATTTTCTATGTACCACATTCACCTGGAAAGCGCTGTATCATTAATAAGTTAAGTTGAAACAATCACAAGCCGTGACACGAGTAAAAGGCAAACTTGTTGAACAAGCCGTCAATAAGTTCATTGAGATGGTATTGTCGAGATTGGTAAATGCAGAACGCCTGCAAGTTCGCCTCGAAGCTAATCTCAAGGATTTGCTGGCTGGTAAACTAGATGCTCTCACTATTGAGATGTTTGGATTTCTGCTGCGACGCCATCTCCGAGTAGCTGAATTCCAATTTGATATCGGTGCTTCGGCTGTTAACTTGGAAAGCGTGATGCGTCGTCAAATCCAATTATTACATCCTTCAGAAGGCTCAGTTCGGATGGTAATTACTCAGTCACAATTGACGGCTTTCCTCAATGCTGAGTTACCATCTTTATGCCAAATACAGCAGAGTGAATTTCTGCTGAAACAGATAAATTGCGAGTTACGAGAAGATGATGCGATCGCATTTTATTTTCACTGGACTATTGGGGAAGAAAATCACTCTGAAACATACATTACTATGCCCCAAATTGAGACAAATACTAATCAAGTTATGCTCGTTATTCGGGATATCGAAGAAAAAGAACTACCAAGTAAAATAGTTAACGCTACGTTGGCACGAGTAAATGAAATTTTCAACTTAACCGATATCGCCGATCGGGGTAGTACATTTCTCAATCAAAAAGTTAATATTGAAGGTGATAAAATCACAGTGCAAGCCAATGCCTACATCGAACAATTACCTTCTAATTGAACGATGGGGGTAGCTTATGGAGTAAGCTTTTTAACAGCAGCAGCCGCTTCTTCTGGTTTACCTGAAGAGGGAAACACTAACACGCTCTTGATTTTAGGGTTATTAATCAGTTCTTTTAAACGAGATAACTGATTATCTGAAATTGCTACTCCTTCATATTTTTCGGCATAAGCTAGTTCTTGGTCAAAATTAGCGTCGTTATAAGTTTGGATAAAAACGCGATCGACATTCCAATTTTCCCAATCAGCCGCAAAATAACGTTTACCCCAATAGGGATTATGATGGCAAAGGTCGAAACTAACGGTTGGGTTAGCTTTCTTCATGTCATCTCTCATTTGTCGCACAAAATTAGTTAAATGGGTCGTGCGATCGACTTTGCCTGGTAAATCAGCATGATAACCCAAGTAATCATCCCATTGCACTGCATCAATTTTTGGATACTTTTTAACAAATTCGACTAATATCTTTTTGAAGAGAGCGGCAACTTCGGGAACCTCAACATCTAGTACGTAGTGTTCGATACCTGGATATGTTTTATCGACTCCTGGCACGATCCATCGTTTAGCAATTGCTTCGTCAAAAATCGGGCTATTTTTATCAATTTTAATCCCTTTTTCAAAATAAGCGTGAACTTCCATTCCCTGCTTGTGCGCTTCATCAATCAACCAATCTAGCCATTGCTCTTTAAATTGGTTGGGACAACTTTTGTATCCAAATGTTTGCTGCATCACATCGCTGTGATACATCGTGCAACCATTACCCCATACTCCATGAATAATAGTATTTATTCCTTGCGATCGATAATAACGAACTCGTTGGCGAATCGTTTTCTCGTCAGCATTATTCGTTACTTGATACCGACTTAAATATATTCCCCTGATTTTCTTTTTCTCCCAAAGAGTTGGCGGTGCTGGTGATTCCTTCGGGATTACGGTTAATGGTGAAACTTGTGGAGTAGTTGTTGGTGTACTGTTCGGAATAGGTTGCTTCAAGGGAGGATTGGCAACAGGTATGTGCTGCGTCGGTACGAGAGCCAAATTAGGAGCGGTTGACTCTTGATTATTTTGTTGATTATTTTGTTGATTGTTAGGTAAAAATTGGCTGATATCCAGACGGTCTAGATGCCTAAATCCCCAATAACCAACTGCTAACAAAACGATGATTAATGAAAATGGAACACTCGCGCATCCACATCCATTATTTTCTTTTTTAGATGCCATGATAACAAAGCGTGATTGACAGGGAAAGTAATTTTCCTTACTCGGTAAGATTTGTTTATAATAACCGATCCAAGGAAGTGTACGAGGAATAGTTGAGAGCGAATGGTACTACATCAAGCTACTTCACTTTCCGATCGCTCAATTCCGCTTTTTATCTTTCTCAACTATCTAATCGCCGGAAAACCTATACTCCGTAGGGAATGCTGTACGGCTAACTCTCAACAACAACGGTAATATCGTGCTAAAACCTTAAGCATTGTGCATTTCTCTTAAGAAACAAATGGATTTCTTCGCAATTTCCTGATTTGTCAGACAATGCGATCTTTGCTCCGGTAGTGCTGACAATTGCCGAACGTGTAGAGATAAATGAATGTAAAATTCCCGTACTGCTCGGTGCTAAAGCTCTTTTAGAAATGCTGTTAAATTCACCGCTGCGATTAACGCCCGAACAAGTGCAGCAGGTTGCTAGATCGGTATCTATGATGGCTGTTTGATTGAAATGGCAATAATTATAAACTGAGTTTTTGGGTTGTCGAGTAACTTTTCCGAAAATAGCTAGAAATGACGATCGAGTACTAATTCGGCTTTGTTGCTGGCTTTGCGTAAGATTTTGCTAGATAATATATTTTTGGGATGGCTGCTACAAATTCACTAGCTTGGGTGGCGCTAATTTCTCCCCCTGCCCCTGTCAAAATAGTAGAATTGACAGAGTGTAAGCGATACTGGTGTACGAGTCTTGTATCCCGATCGATATAAAGCTATTAAAGGTTCGTGATGTCCGATCTAGGTTTTACTCACATTGCATTAACGGTCAGCGATATGGAGCGCAGCATTGATTTTTATGCTCGATACGCTCTTATGCAGGTAGTACATCGCCGGATCGATCGCGATATAAAAGTAGATGTAGGTTGGGTAAGCGATTTAACTCGTCCTTTCGTCATTGTCTTGATTCAAGTACCCCAGGTGAACAATACGCTCTTACCGATATCTCATCTTGGCGTGGCTTGTGAAAGTCGGGAAAAAGTCGATTTGCTTTGCCAACGAGCTAAGGCTGAAGGTATTTTAATTGAAGGGCCACATGATGCAGGCCCGCCAGTAGGTTATTGGGCTTTTTTAAGAGACCCGGATGGTCATACTTTAGAGATATCTTTCGGTCAGGAAATTAGTTTTACGATCGCGCAAGCTACTTAAATCGTGAAATTCCGTATATAGCTTAGATAACCAGCCAATTTCCCACCATTGAGTACTAAACAAGTGAAAAGCCCCTGGGCGTCTGTCCGTGTTTCGACTCCAGGGGCTTTTCACTTCACTCCTCACACTTCATATCTTCGTACTAATCCGATAGAGCGAGTATTCACCTTAGGACAGATTTTCAAGTGTACTATTGGCTAGTGACACCAATAAAGTAAATTAAGTGCCTTGAATTACTATCAAAAAAGTCCGAACGCCTTCCCCATCAATTATCTCAACGATTTGCGAGGAGAGATTTTCGCTTGTCCGTATTTTGCTACTAACAACCTCAACCGCGACTTTATCGGTACTAAAGGGTTTTCGGTGGTGTTTCAACGATCGCAAATTGAGGAAGTAGAACGGCGGTTTCCCTTCTTCAAACCCTATCTAGACAAGGCGTTATGGCCGAATTGCAATGCTTTTTACCTCAATCCCTTACAGTTACAAGAAGGTTCTCGCGTCGATCCTCATATCGATCGCTCTTTGCGATCGTACTGCAAAACAGTTGAACCTCCCGTCGTAGTCAGCGTTTTGTACGTGCAAGTCCCCAACGACTTGGAAGGGGGAGAACTGGTGCTGCGCCGCCACAAACAGCAAGTCGGACAAATTAAGCCGGAAACGAACACGCTACTGTATTTTCAAGGAGATTTAACTCATTCCGTCAATGCCGTGAAAAGTCGCGGTACTCGGTTAAGTTTAGTTTGCGAACAATACAGCTTAAGCGAAGTCGAACTGCAAGATATTCCACCATTTACAGTCGAGTCTAGAGCGATGAAGGTAAAACGGAAATAGCGATCGCTACATTGATACTCAAGCCAAATGATTAGGAATAAAGCGCTAAAGAATCTTCTAACTGAACAAGTTCATACCCCGCATCAGCTGGGGATACAACGGAAATAAAGATTAATGGCTCATCGCCGTTATTAAGTACTCCATGCACGCATCCGGTATAAGCGACTACTACATCCCCAGCTGCGATCGGCTTTTTAGTGCCTGCTTTATCCAAATAATATTCCCCCTTACCGCTCAAAATAGTCCAGGTATCTTGTCCGTTAGGATGGATGTGGGGAGCAATTTCCTGTCCTGGTTTGATGTACCACGCCACAACGACGGCATTCTCAGATTCCGTCACTACCGAACGAATAGGTTCTTCATCCGTCGGCTGCAAAAATTGAGAACTGTTGAATATTCTTGTTGTATTCATTTTTTTTGTCGATCGCGATTGGAAATAGACTTTAAACGTGAAAACATTACTGCCTTTGGAACTTATGCAACAAAAGATTCTCTCATCGATCGCCAGTATCGTTCCGTATAGATTGTTGCTTTTATTAAATAGACCTTTCCAAAAAAACATTGTAGAGAAGTTCGATGAAACATCTGTACAATAAGCTCTAGGCGACGCACCTTTAATTTCTGGATATGTTCAATGAATAAAGTACGGGATAGAAACCCGGTTTCTTCAAGAAACCGGGTTTCTATGTACCGCATTTACCT
>CAZJJR010000378.1:0-4773 GCA_964546365.1 uncultured bacterium
TCGTTTTGTAATTATTCAGCGTAAAATCTTTGGGTATGAAATTCATCCCGCCGCTAACTATTTCTGACAGTGGTTTGAAAGAAGCGGAAAGCGCCCAAGCAAATGGCACGAAGGTGATAATAGCATATAAGATTAATAAGCTATAAAGACCTATTTTAAACCAACGATATTGACTCATATTATCTCCCGTTTGTAGTGAGGACTAAAGTCCTCGCCTTTGAGGACTGAAGTCCTCACTACGAACTTAATCTAGTTTTTCTTCTTTAAATAAAGTACGTTGAACTAGCGTTACTGCCATAATTACTGCCGCTAACATTAAGGCTAAAGCAGCAGCATAACCCATATCCAAACTCTTAAACGCATATTGATAAATTAGCAAAACTACAGTTAAAGTAGAATTATTTGGCCCACCGGAACCAGCGGAAAAAATGTAAGATTGATCGAATAATTGAAAAGTACCGATTACCCCCATCACGACAATAAAAAATGTAACTGGTTTCAGCAATGGAAAAGTAATATTGAAAAATTGGTCTAATTTATTTGCGCCATCAATTTTAGCTGCTTCGTAGAGGGTATTTGGGATATCTTGCAAAGCCGCTAAGTAAATCACCATGAAAAAAGGTGCTGTTGACCAAATATTCATAATCATAATTGCTTTTAAAGCTACGGCAGGATCGCCAAGCCAATTGTAAACAGGTAAACCAAACCAAGCTAGTAGATTATTCAATAACCCGTTTGTATTGTAAATCCACATGAAAATCAGAGTTAATACAGCCGAAGAAGTTACGGTGGGCAGAAAAAAGATAATCCTAAACCAATTTTTACCTTTGATATTTCCATTTAAGAGCAATGCCAAAAGCAGTGCCAAGATGGTTTGAATTGGAACTACAATGAGTACGTACTCAGCCGTATTTTGCAAAGCAATCCAAACTCTTTCATCTCCCAAGATTCTAGCAAAGCTTTTAATGCCAATAAAACGATAGCTTAACTCTCCTAAAATTCGCACTTTATGAAAAGATAGAAAAATAGAATAAACAATTGGTAATATTAGAAATACTCCCATAATAATAATTGTAGGAGCCATAAATAAATAGCCAGCCAAACCTTCTCTCTTTAAAATACTTTTCATTATCTTAATTCACGTCCTTGGAATTCAATTAATTAGCAGCTTTAATTTCTTGATTAGCAGTATTCTGTGCTCTTATCATCGCCTCCCGTAAAGATTGCTGTCCAATTAACGCACTGATAAATTGATTGTTGAAATTGGTAAAGATTATTGGTAGATTTTCTCCTGCTTGCCAAATAGTTGCATAATTAGCACCCCGTACAAACGGCTGATGAAGAGGATTATTTTCCAATCCCAAATCTGCCAAAACCGATTTACGACTGGGTAAAACTAAACCTTCTTTTGCCCAAGCTTTCATTCCTTCTTTACCTGTTAAATAAGAAATTAGTTGCCATGCTGCGTCTTTATGTTTGGATTTTTTGTTCATTACATAGGCAACGGTATAAGCCATCGTTCCTTTTTTGCCATTGATTTTTGGAACTTCCGCTGTTGAAAAGTCAATTTGTGGAAATGTATCTTTTAAATATGGGATTGCCCAATTACCTTCAATTACCATTGCCACTTTTCCTCTGCCAAACATATCGCTTCCGGAACTAGCGCCAACATCGGAAGGTTGAACGGCTGTGCGATCGCGTCTATACTGATTTACAATTAACTCCAATCCTTTCAGACTTTGCTGACTAGCAAAAGTGGCATATCCTTGTCGATCGACTATTTTTCCTCCATAAGCTTTAATCATAAAATATTGTCTGGATAGTTCGGGAGAAATGCCGAAACCATATCGGTCGATTCTGTTATCTTGATTAGTATCTATAGTGAATTTTTGGGAATAACTTTGCAATTCCTGCCAAGTTTTAGGGGGCTGATTTATTCCGGCAGATTGAAAATATTTTTTATTATAAAAAAGGACAAGGGTAGAAAAATCTTTGGGTAATCCGTAAGTTTTTTTACCATCGCGAAAAGCGTTCAGCATTGTAGGTAAAAAATCACCAATGTCAAATTCTGGCGTAATATAACGATCGAGCGGCTCCAGTACGTTATTTTTCATCAATAAAGGTGCTTCAAACGCATCTAAATAAAATACGTCTGGTGCAGAGTCACCAATGAGCCTGGTTTTGATGACATCCATGTACTGATCGTTAATTACTTCATATTTAACTTTGATTCCTGGATGTTCGGATTCAAAATTTTTCAATACTTGTTTTAATATTTGTTGTTCGCTTGTGTTACTTTGCCAACCGCTGAGTCTGATGGTGGTGTCTTTTTTTTGTTCTCCAAAACTACAACTGGTTATGGTTGTAATAATTAGTAATAAAACAACAAGTTTAATTAGAATTTTTTTTAGTAATTTAATAACCATTTACCATGAGGATAATTAACCTAACTCCTCACCATCATAAAGTAAGCTTTCTGGCTAAATATCCGTATTTACCTCAGTTTTATGCTAATAATATTAACTGCTCGATCGCATTTCATTTTCCCTGACTATCAACCAATTTCAGAGAATATGAGCTAATGCGATCGCGCAGCCTTACTAGGTATATATTCCCAGTAGCTCCTGTTTCGCCGCAAACCTGCATGGAAACCAAAAAACCGATCGAACATGAAAGAACTAATCCTTGCAAGTATAAGACGAAATCGTGAGAAATGCCGGTTTACCGCCTAAAATCAATCACATTGCGTGCTACTCTTTCAGCAGCATCAGCAGTTTCGTAAGGCAATTCCATTCCGAAAATTTCTCCTGCTGGATTAGTTACCCGAAATTGCCAACCAGTTGAGTTGGTATGGAAAACTAGCAACAAGTGATCTTGAAAGATGGTGATCTGGTGGATTCGTACTGGGGGCATGGTAAGTTTAAGAAAGTTTTAAGATTTCTAAAATTTTAACTTATTTTAAGATTTATGGATATATTTATTTGGTAAGTAATGATACTGAATTTTATTTAGCTTTAGAGTAAATATACGGAAAAAATCAAACTTGGTATGACTCCGAATTCCCTTTACCAGCGCTTTGACTCGTTTGCTACTGAGTATGATTTCATGGCAACTTTGTTGCACAAACAAGACTTTTTTTTAAGGAATTTATCAAACCGCAGAAGTGCTGCTCTCGATATTGGGTGCGGTTCGGGTATTTTAGCGTTTGAATTGTCAAAATATTACGATTCGGTGGTTGGTGTTGATATTAGTCATAAAATGTTAGCTATTGCTCAAACTAAACGAGATTCTCCTAATATCGAATATCTTTATATGAATGCTAATCATTTAGAATTAAATAAGAAATTTGATTTAATCGTTAGTTCCACTACTTTCCACCATCTAGAAAATTTACCCGCTACTCTCCAAACTCTCAAACAATTACTCAATCCAAGTGGAAAAATTGTTTTGCGCGACAATGTTTCTAAAGTTGAAACACCAGGTACGATCGTCTATATAATAGGCGCATTGCAAGACTTTTTACCAGATTGCTTAAAATATGATTTTTTCCAAGCAATCAGATTATTTAAATTTCGTATATCTAAACCTTGGTTGCGGCATTTAGCATCTGATAAATATCTGTCGGAACAACAATTTAAAGAAATTTATGGTAATGCTTTTACCAATTGTTCGTTTATTAAAATGGGTTGCTTTATAGGAGTAATTTGGGAAAATAGATGATAAACTATGTCCAAACAACTTGCATATTCAGGACAAAACCAGGTAAAACATCTTCTCCTGATAATTCTGATGGAGAATCTAACAACTCTACAGGTTTTCCTTGGCGATAAATTTCCACGCGACGAGTTTTTGGATTAATCAACCAACCCAGTTTTACTTGATTATCCATATATTCTCGCATTTTAGCTTGAGTTTCAGATAACGTATCGGTTGGCGGCATCAATTCTAATACGAAATCAGGCGCAATTGGGGGAAATTTCTGTTTTTGTTCCGGCGTAAGTGCATCCCATCTTTCTTGGTTTATCCACGCTACATCCGGGGAACGATCCGCACCGTTAGGGAGTTTGAAACAAGTGGAAGAATCAAAGCAAACGCCCAATTTAGTTTGTCTGTTCCAAATTACAAAATCTGCCGTAATTTCAGCGTTACTTTTTCCAGTCTCTCCCCCTGTCGGTGGCATGATAATTATCTCTCCTTGGGCGTTGCGTTCAAATTTTACATCGGGATTGGTTCGACAAAGCTGATAAAATTGCTCGTCGGTTAGTTGGATAATTGAATTGAAATTTACAGTGACGGCAGTCATATTTAGGAGAGCAAAATAGGGGAAAATTATACTAAATTGGGAGTCCGCTTAGGCGGACTTCGTTTGTGTAGTCGCGATTTCAACCGCCGACTTTTATTTTCAACTTCACCTACAATCTTGCAGCAGAAATAGCTGCACCAATTAATCCTACTTGAGGATTTAACACGATATGCAATGGCATTTTTTCCAGTAAAGTACTCATGCGACCTTTTGTAACAAAATTGTGGAGAAAACTACCTTCCGTCATCAAAGGTAAAATTTTAGCCGCGATTCCACCAGCAACATAAATACCGCCATAAGGTAATAGTTTGAGGGCAAGATTACCAACTTCTGCACCGTAAGCATCTACAAATATTTGCATAGTTTGTTCGCTAAGACGATCGCGTTTTTCCAAAGCAGCCCGTGCAATAGCCGCCGCAGGATCGACTGTACGTTCTCCTTGTCCAGCTTGTTGTTCCCAAGTCCTGACT
>CAZJJR010000379.1:0-4740 GCA_964546365.1 uncultured bacterium
CCTTACAGATACCCCTAATCTGCTAACAGTAGGTAATATCTACTGATTAGCAAAGCTACTCAAGCAAGAGATAGCAAAACGGGAAGGCAAATCAGTTCCCAAATTATTTCAGGGAACAAACAGAAGATAAGGAGCCATAATCGAGAAATCAGAACGCAAAAGCTAGGAAATCATCAAATCCTCACTTATTCTGAAATTCCGAATTCTCATTCCGAATTCTTCATTAGGG
The DNA here is from genome assembly GCA_964546365.1 of uncultured bacterium. Classification (GTDB taxonomy): domain Bacteria; phylum Cyanobacteriota; class Cyanobacteriia; order Cyanobacteriales; family Aerosakkonemataceae; genus DATNQN01. The sequence goes on from CAZJJR010000379.1 coordinate 230, forward strand.
AGTGTCGCAGTTTAAAAGTGTCAAAATCGATGCTTTTCACCTGTCAAGCATATCCCATTTATCCCGGAGCCTTCTTAACTGGGGCTACACGATACCCCGTAATTGGTCATGACCATGACTCTCCCCAACACTGGTAGCGTCCTGGCGACGTTAACTCAGTTGACACAAGTTCATCGCACCCAAGCGTTGTTACAGCGTGTCAAAAGTCTTTCCGTGCCAGAATTTGTCTGCTTATTGGATTTTATTACCGCAGAATTCCAGCAATTTCTGAGGGCGATCGATTTAATCAATAACGAAGCCCTAGAAACTATGTTGGAACGTACTCTAGAGGCAATCACCCTGAAAATCGGCCAAATTTTGCAAGCCGATCGTACTACGATTTTTTTAGTTGATAACGAAAAAGCACAACTGTGGTCGAAAATTACGCAAGGGGAAAGCGAAAAACCACTAGAAATCCGCCTACCAATGAATGTAGGAGTGGCAGGTCACGTAGCTACTACCGGAGAATATCTGAATATCTCAGATGCCTACAACCACCCGTTATTTAACCCCGAATTAGATAAACAAACTAACTATTACACCCGCAACATTCTTTGTATGCCAATATTGAGCAGCAAAGAGCAAACAGTCGCGGTAGTTCAACTTACCAATAAAGCGGGAGATATTCCCTTTAATGACGACGACGAACAGACATTTCGGGATTTTGCCGCTTCGATCGGCATTATCCTAGAAAGCTGTCAGTCTTTCTACGTAGCTGCCCGCAACCAGCGAGGGGCAGCCGCTTTACTAAAAGCTACTCAAACTTTAGGCCAAAGTCTTGACTTAGAAACCACTTTGCGATCGGTAATGGATCAGGCAAGAAGTCTCATGCAAGCCGATCGCAGTACCCTATTTTTGCTAAGAAGAGAAAGCAACGAACTGTGGACGAAAGTAGCCGCCGCCGATGGCAAAACCCTACTGGAAATCCGCATTCCAGCCAATAGAGGCATCGCTGGTTACGTTGCCTCAACCGGTCAACCCCTGAATATCCCCGACGCCTACAAAGACCCCCGTTTCGATCCCAGCACCGATAAACGCACGGGTTATTTTACCCGCAATATCCTCTGTTTGCCCGTCTTCAATTCCTCCGGCAACCTGATCGGCGTTACCCAGTTAATTAACAAACAACAAGGTAGCTTCACCAGTTCCGACGAAGAGTTTATGCGGGCATTCAATATCCAGGCTGGGATCGCGCTGGAAAATGCCAAATTATTTGAAAATGTTTTATTAGAAAAGCAATATCAAAAGGATATCCTGCAAAGTCTTTCCGATGCAGTGATTTCCACCGATATGGAAGGTCGGATCGTCACGATTAACGATGCTGCTTTAGAATTGCTGGGTTGTCCCCTCCAGCAAAATCATGCCAGAAGCTACAAGCAAACTTGGGAACAAAAACTGATGGGGCGGTTTGTCTGGGAAGTCGTCCCGATCGAAAATCTCCAAATGCGCTTACAAGACAGCCTCAAATACGCTGCCAAGCATTACGTCCCAGAACAAAGCTTGATGGTGGGATTGTGGATCGATCCCCCAGAAAGCAAGGAATCAGACGAAAATCTCCCCATTAATCAACCAGATACCGAACAAGAACATCGCACTTACGTTTTAGCAATTTGCGATCGCAACAATCCAGAAACATTCATTCCTTGGAACGAACCGATCGATATCAACAACGATGGCGATTCCCCATCCCTAGATTACATCCCCAAAGAAAAAATCAAGCAAATCGAACGCAGCTTGAACTTGACAGTCAACCCCCTTACTAACCCAGAAGGAGGTGTCAGAGGCGGCTTGGTGGTCTTAGAAGACATTTCCCAAGAAAAACGCATGAAAACCACCTTATATCGCTACATGACCCCAGGCGTTGCCGAACAGGTAATGGCGCAAGCAGAAGATTCCTTAATGGTGGGCGAACGCAAAGAAGTCACCATCTTATTTTCCGACATCCGGGGTTACACTACCCTGACGGAAAATCTCGGCGCATCCGAAGTGGTATCCCTGCTCAATCAATATTTTGAAACAATGGTAGAAGCCGTATTCAACCACCACGGTACTTTAGATAAGTTTATCGGCGATGCGCTCATGGCAGTCTTTGGTGCGCCTCTACCTTTAGAAAACCACGCTTGGTTGGCTGTAGAAACCGCTCTCGATATGCGCCGCCGTCTGGCTATCTTCAATCATCGCCGCATCATCGCTTCTCAGCCCCAAATTCATATCGGGATCGGGATCAGTTCCGGTGAAGTGGTTTCCGGCAATATCGGTTCCCACAAACGCATGGACTACACCGTAATCGGCGATGGAGTTAACCTCAGTTCTCGCTTAGAAGGAGTCACCAAAGAATACGCTTGCGATATCATCCTGAGCGAGTATACCTATAAACTATGTTGCGATCGCATTTGGGTGCGGGAACTCGACAAAATCCGCGTCAAAGGAAAACACGAAGCCGTCAAAATCTACGAATTGATCGGAAACCGCAACCAACGCCTGGAAGATTCCATGCAAGAATTTTTAGCTCACTACCAAGTGGGAAGAGAAGCATATCTAGCCAGAGATTTTCAGCGAGCTATTACTAATTTTGAACTAGCTCAAAAAATTCGTGCCTGCGATCAAGCAGTCACCATTCACCTAGAACGTTCTCACAAATACCTGATCGATCCGCCACCAGAATCATGGGATGGAGTACATACGATGACTACTAAGTAGAACAGGGAGGAGCATAGATTGGGGAAAGGAAAATGGAAAAAAGCGAATTATATTATTTTTTACTGTAAATACCGATGCCCAATTCCCAGCCTTAAATCTGAAAGCAGTTGGGTTGGTAACTGGAAGTGTCAAAATTAGCTGGGTGCGATCGCACGAACTTGCTCGGTTGTCCCTTAATTAACCATTAGCGATTAATTCTTAAAATGTCCGCGCCACAAAAAATCTACGAAGGAAAAGCCAAAATCCTCTACACCACCGACGATCCGGAAATTCTGCTGACTCATTTTAAAGACGATGCTACCGCCTTTAACGCTCAGAAACGAGGCCAAATTGTCGGCAAAGGAGAGATTAACTGTAAAATATCCGCTCATTTGTTCCAACTGCTAGAAGCAAGCGGCATCCCCACTCACTTCATCGATAGCCCTAGCCCCAACCAAATGCGCGTTCTCAACGTCAAAATCGTACCGTTGGAAGTAGTGATCAGAAACATCGCGGCGGGTAGCCTTTGCAAACAAACTGGATTAGCAGAAGGAACCGTTCTCAAACAGCCGTTGGTAGAGTTTTACTATAAAGACGATGCTTTAGGAGACCCTTTACTCACGCTCGATCGTCTTTTCCTACTAGAAATCGCCACCCCAGAACAAGTCAAACAACTGCAAACCCTTGCCCTGCAAATTAACCAACTGCTGATCGACTTCTTCGATCGGTGCGGTATTACCTTGGTAGACTTTAAGCTAGAATTTGGCATTGATTCTCAACAACGCTTGCTCTTAGCCGACGAAATCAGCCCAGATACTTGTCGTCTCTGGAATCAATCCGAAACAGATCCCGAAAAGCGAGTAATGGATAAAGACCGTTTTCGTCGCGATTTGGGTAACGTGGAAAACGCTTATCAGCAAGTATTAGAGCGCGTTTTAGGAAGTCTGAAGGATGAAGTCTGAAGTCTGAAGGATGAAGGATAAAAATTAACTAATTTTCTTTTTCTCCTCTGCTCCCCTGCTCCTCTGCTCCCCTGCTCCCCTGCTCCCCTGCTCCTCTGCTCCCCTGCTCCTCTGCTCCCCTGCCCCCTGCCCCCCTGCCCTCTTCATCCTTACCGCATTCATAGTTTATACTTCGGGGTGATTTACCCGGGCTGCATCTGCATAGTCTAAAAACTTAGATTCGGCATCTTATCGCAGATAAACAAGAGATAATATCGATCGCCCTTACCAGGCGAAAAGCTGTCGTTGGACAGTCTGTTTAGATAGTTATACTTTTCACGGTCACGCGGTAGAGGTTTTTCGATGATTTAGGGAAGGGGACACAGCGATCGGGTGTAATGAAGAAGTTAAATTCTTTATATTGCCTAGCTCCTGTTCCCTCTCCCCCTAGCCACTCTCCTAAAAATTTTGCCCGTGAGAAGTATAAGCTGCGGTAGGGGTAATCAAACCTGCTTGGCAGGAAATGGTGTGTGGAAGTGCTAAACAACGTGAACAAAATGCGCTTATCTCCAGTTTTATTGGCAACTGTTACTTGGGCCACCCTTGGTTTGCCGCATTCGGCAACCGGGCAAACTTCCGAGCCTGAAGCAAGTGCGGCCAAAAATCTATCGTTACAGCAAAAATCCGACCAAAAAAATGTTTTATTTGTTGAAAAAAGTCATAATTTAGGGCCAATTGCCCATTCGAGTTTTAAAGGTATTCCCCTTACAGTCGAAAATGCTCCTCATTTGGCTAACCGAGAGTCAACCAGCCAGAGGAAAGATGAAACTTTATCATCTGAATCGAATAACC
>CAZJJR010000380.1:0-4452 GCA_964546365.1 uncultured bacterium
GGATCTCCTTGTTGTGCCAAAGTTAAAACGTTTTGCTTAGTCACCTGACTCACCATAAGTTGCCTCACACCAACTGATAAACTGCCTAATATTACGGCTGAACAAAGTTTAAACCGGAGAAGGGGGATTTGTTAGAAAATGACAGATACTTTGAATAAAGATATACGAGAATCGCGCCGTTTGTTAGTGACGGGCGGTGCTGGTTTTATTGGCGCTAATTTCGTACTTTACTGGTGCGATGCTTATCCAGATGACCGGGTAGTGGTATTGGATGCCCTGACTTATGCGGGAAATCGTCGCAATTTAGCTTCTTTAGAGGGTAGACAAAATTTTCGCTTCGTGCAAGGGGATATTTGCGATCGCGCCCTGGTAGATCGACTTTTACAAGAAGAGAATATCGATACGATCGCTCATTTTGCGGCGGAGTCTCATGTCGATCGATCGATTTTAGGCCCAGGTGCTTTCGTCCAAACCAATGTGGTGGGTACTTTTACCCTACTAGAAGCTTTTCGGCAACATTGTCAGAATTTGAGCGGTAAAGAAACGGTTTTCCTCCACGTTTCCACCGATGAAGTTTACGGTAGCCTTGGGCCAAACGATCCCGCATTTACAGAAACCACACCTTATGCGCCCAATAGTCCTTATTCGGCATCAAAAGCTGGTAGCGACCATTTAGTGAGAGCGTATCATCATACTTACGGCTTACCAACAATTATTACTAATTGCTCGAACAATTACGGCCCTTATCAGTTCCCTGAAAAGCTAATTCCTTTGATGTGTATTAATGCTTTAATCGGCAAACCATTACCTGTTTACGGTGATGGCCAGAACGTGCGCGATTGGCTTTTTGTAATCGATCATTGCCGTGCTTTGGACATAGTAATTCATCGTGGTAAACCAGGTGAAACTTATAATGTTGGTGGTAAGAATGAAGTAAAAAATATCGATTTAGTGAAAACTTTGTGTCAATTAATGGATGAATTAGCAGCCGATTTGCCAGTACGTCCTTGTAGCAATTTAATTACGTTTGTCAAAGATAGGCCGGGACACGATCGAAGATATGCGATCAATTCTACTAAATTGAAAACTCAATTAGGTTGGAGTCCTTCCGTAACAGTAGAAGAAGGTTTGAGAAAAACTGTTGAATGGTATTTAAAGAATCGAGAATGGTGGGAACCATTATTATCTGAAGAGTATCAAGCTTATTATCGGCAAGTTTATGCGTAATAGGTAAGTCGGTTAACCAAACATTATTCAGCTATACTAGAAAGGTAGTAATTTCGTCGTCGCACAAGCTATGCTGGGCTGTTTCGATGTAGCTAAATACTTCTTAGCTCAGATAGATGAAGATGCAGGAGATCTGATATCTAATCTGAAACTACAAAAATTGGTTTATTATGCTCAAGGATTTCATTTAGCTCTTTACGATCGACCGCTATTTCCAGAGCCAATAGAAGCTTGGACAAATGGGCCTGTCATCCCCGATTTATATCACTATTATAAAGAGTATGGAGCAGGCCCAGTCCCTTACCCAAACAATATAGATTTTTCTATTTATGACGAGCAAACTAAAAGTTTGCTGGATGAAGTTTATACTGTTTTCGGCCAGTTTTCGGCCTGGAAATTACGCAAAATGACCCAGGAGGAAGAACCTTGGAAATTAGCAGTGCAAACCAACGGTCAAATTTCTCATCAGTCCATGAAAGAATATTTTCAAACGCAGCTAAATTGTGAAGAAGCGGTTTAATGCTAATAAACGTAAAGAAAAAGGGGAAAGGTTTTCTGCTCGAGAAACGACGGATGTACCGCCAGAACAAGAACCACCTATATTCTCTTTGCGCTACTTGAATAAAGACTACTCTCTTTCACAATGTACTAAGGATGAAAAAGCTGCTTTTGCAGATACTTTATATCAGCTTAGTCAGCTTACATGGAGTCAAATCAAAGCTTCTGGGCGTCATGGATTAGGTTATGAAAAGATCGAGCGAAATTCGATCAAACCTTCTATTCCTACCCATATAAAGGAAGATGTAAATATTATTGCTTTTCGGTTTTGTGGGATGGCTCCTATGGTGGGCTATCGTGATGGTGCTGTGTTTTATATTATTTGGTTGGATCGAGATTTTACCCTTTACCCTCATTCATAAGTTACAAAGTTTGTTAGCTGAGTGATAAGAATAGAAACCGGGTTTCTATTCTTATCACTCAGTATTTGGGGAGAGAGTAAAAAGCAAAAATCTACTACGATACTAACTGAGCGATCCGAGGTGCGCCGTTCATCACTTTTGCATCAACTACATCTGTGAATTGTTTGAAATTTTCGATAAACATTTGTGCTAATTTCCGTGCTTGGGCATCATAAGCAGCAGGATCGTGCCAAGTTAAGCGAGGTTTCAGGACATCTTTTGGTACGCCGGGACAAGTTTCTGGGACTTGGAAACCAAATACTGGATCTTCTACCATTGGCACGTTATCCAAAGCACCTGTCAGCGCGGCGGTTAATAAAGCGCGAGTGTGCTTGATAGACATCCGATGGCCAACACCATAAGGGCCACTCGTCCAACCAGTATTTACCAGCCAAACTTTCACATTATGAGCTTCGATGCGGTGTCCCAGTAGTTCGGCGTAAACGCTGGGATGTAGTGCCATGAAGGGTGCGCCAAAACAAGCGCTAAAGGTTGCTTGCGGTTCGCTTCCCATGCCTCGTTCCGTGCCGGCAACTTTGGCAGTGTAACCGCTGAGGAAATGATACATCGCTTGCTCTTTTGTTAAGCGGGCGATCGGTGGCATAACGCCAAAAGCATCAGCCGTTAGGAAGATGACGTTTTTCGGATGGTTGCCCATACCCGTGCGGCTGGCGTTGGGAATGTGGGATAAAGGATAAGCGGCGCGGGTATTTTCGGTGAGGCTATCATCATCTAAGTCTAAGCGGCGGTCTCCGGGTTCGATCGCCACATTTTCCAAAACTGTGCCAAAGCAGCGAGTAGTTTTGTAAATTTCCGGTTCTGCGACGGGTGAGAGGCGAATCACCTTAGCGTAGCAACCGCCTTCAAAGTTGAAAATTCCCTCATCAGACCACCCGTGCTCATCATCGCCGATCAAACTACGTTTTGGATCAGCCGACAGCGTCGTTTTACCGGTGCCTGATAAGCCGAAAAACAATGCAGTGTGGTTTTTTTTGTCAATATTCGCGGCACCGTGCATCGGTAAGACATTTTGTTTTGTCATCAGATAATTCATCATCGAAAAAACTGATTTCTTAATTTCTCCCGCATAACGAGTACCGCCAATCAGCACCAGTTTTTTGGCTAAGTTCAGTAAGATAAAAGCCTCGCTGTTAATGCCATCATCTTCTGGATCTCCATGTAAACCGGGAACGGCAATTACGGTAAAATCGGCTTTATGACTTACTAATTCAACACTGCTAGGACGAAGAAATAATTGATGAGCAAAGAGGTTTTGAAACGCTAATTCGTTGATTACTCTTACCCCAAAACGATATTGAGGATCTGAACCTACATAGCCGTCGAATATATACAAATCCCGCCCTTGCACATAACTCAGAACCTTGCGGTAGATGCGTTCAAACTTTTCCTCTGAGATGGGAACGTTATGATTATTCCAATCGATTTCTGCTTGCGTACTGGGTTCTTTGACAATAAACTTATCTTTAGGCGAACGTCCTGTATATTTCCCAGTTTCTACCACTAAGGCGCCATTAGCCGCCAACACACCTTCTTTGCGAGCGATCGCGTGTTCAACTAATTGGGGCACGGAAAGATTGCGATACACTCGCCCTAAATTCCTCATTCCTAAGCTTTCTAATCCGTAACTGGGATAATAATTACCTTCTGTGTCCGTGTAGTATTTAGGAGGAGTAATTGCTTCACTACATCCGATTAGATGATCGCGATCGCTACGTGGTTCCTGTAAACCAATCATCTTTGAAACCTCCGAATTTACCTGATTTATTTTGTTTTGGGCTTGCCTTTGGCAGAATGCCAAGATTTTGTCTTCTGTGAAATCTGAAGTCGTTTGCGAAAGTATTACCGTGTCTGACATATTCAATACCTGCAATGACAATATTCAGTTTTTGTCGAAATCCACTGAAAATCCTTAAGATTTACTAACTGGAATCCATAACTTCACTGACGATACTTTTTCGGGTTGACCCTTTTGGATCAGCTTGCTTGTTCACCCCTCACTTGCCGTTTATCTACTCCCTGAAAAATTCGGCAATGCTTACGCTTCTGATAAAGTCCTGAGGTCAAAAATAGTCCTTAAAAATTTTGGTTGTCCGTTTATCGAAAACATTATAATCGCGCTATTCCTGCCCACATTCCGCTCTATTCTGTTGTCTTCTTGCCTTGATTGTCAGGGCTTGATGACTTATTTGTTAATAAGTCACTATGTCATGGTTAGCTAACTCTTTGAACTCAAATTGTCGGATTG
>CAZJJR010000380.1:4471-4697 GCA_964546365.1 uncultured bacterium
TGCTCTGTATTATCCGATACTTTGTAACTCTAACTTTAGTCTATATTTAAACTTCCATTAATGCTTTGTTTGTAACAAAACTTCATTTTTGTGCATTTTTATTAATTGGGCAATTATAAAGAAAACATTAATTGAAATTCTCGGCCAACCGCTACGGACTGGTTGAGCTATAGTGTGAACTACCCACGCTCGTCTAACGACAGAGCGTTGGCTTCTAGTATCCCTT
>CAZJJR010000381.1:0-295 GCA_964546365.1 uncultured bacterium
GAGTTCTATTCGCCATTGTAGCCGCGCTAGAATACGACACCTCCAGCCGTTCGCGCCGTGGTGGTAGCCGTAGAAGAGCTTAGGGGAAGTAAAAAAGGGTTATGAGTGCTAAAAAATTAACTGAATCTGATAAAGTCGAAATTCTAAAACTTTACCGAAATCCAGAAGAAACTACATCTACTCTGGCTCGTCGGTATGACGTAAGCCATTCGACTATTAGTAGGTTGCTCAAAAGTACGCTGGAACCTAATGACTATGAAGGGCTAATTCAGCAAAAACGCTCCATGCGCCCCCA
>CAZJJR010000381.1:318-4677 GCA_964546365.1 uncultured bacterium
TACTGCGGAAGTAGAAAAAGAAAAGCCAAAACCTACCGACTCACCAGCATTAGAAGAAGAATCAATAGAGACATCTGAAACAGCAGCCTCTAATAGTAGGCGTCTGAAAAGGCGTTCTTCTGCCCCTTTGCCTTCTCTAAGAAAGAGGGAAATTGCCGAACAAGAACAAGAATATTTAGATATTCCTGAAGAAACGGCTGTCGTTAGTGAGGATTTGCTGGAAGAAACATATAGTGCAGAAGCTAGCACTCTCAGAGAAATGCTGGGAGAAGAATTGCTAGATACCGATGAAGCGCTGGCAGATTTAGAAGACGATGATGACGATTTGGAAGATGAATATGAGGATGAGGATGAGGATGACCTGGATGAGGAAATTATTCTTCCTAGAAGGCGCTTTCCATCTGATGCGCTAGTTCAGGTTCTGCCTTTATCGGAGGCATCTTTACCGAAAACTTGTTATCTAGTGGTAGACCGTGCCGCAGAACTAATTACCCGACCGCTTAAGGATTTCGGTGATTTAGGTCAAATTCCTAAAGAGGAAGTGCAACAGAAAACTTTGCCAGTTTTTGATAATCACCGAGTGGCTCGTCGTTTCTCTAACCGCGCTCAACGAGTAATCAAAGTACCGGATGGTAGGATGCTCCAAAAAGTTTCTCCCTATTTAAAGGCGAAAGGAATTACGCGGTTGTTGATCGACGGACAAGTTTACTCCTTGTCAACCAATTAAATTCAAGCCTATTAGCCTGTCTTTAGGCTAATAGGTATGACCTTTAGTAAGCTATAATTGTAAAATCCTAATTAATTTTTGACGAAATATTTTATAAAAAAGAGTATTTAGCTTTCTTAAATTTATTTTAAGAAAAGTCTTATTTAATAACTACTCATTAATTTGATTAACGCAGGATGCTTATGGTTATTTTACGATTTATATTTCAGCAAACCTGTAGCTGTTAAGCTCGTTACAAGGCTAAAATTTAACTAAATTGTAATTAGAAAATTTTTCTTAAAAGTTAGCTTAATTTATAAACATAAAATTTTCTCCAAAAACTATAATTAAAAATAATATTGTATGATATTCCGTATTTAATATAAAAAAAACAATCTAGTTTCTTATTAGACAATATAGGAATAACCTTTATTTTTTATACAATTTCCCATAACCACAGGTAAAAACCATATGGAAGTTAGCGAACTCATCAGTCTTTACGAACAAGGAAATAGAAATTTTGCTGATGTAGATTTAAGTGGCTCTGATTTATCAGGAATTGTCTTAACAGGTGTAAACTTTACAGGTGCGAATCTCAGAGGCGCTAATCTTTGTCGAGCTTATTTAATAAAATCAGATTTAAGTGGAGCTTACTTAAATTGGGCTAATCTGACTTTTGCTAAAATGGGAGACACTAAACTAGTAGAAGCAGATTTAATGAAAGCTCAACTTAATGGAGCTTTTTTTGTTAAATCAAAATTACCGGGAGCGAACCTCAGCGGGGCTAATCTCAAAGGTGCTAATTTTCGAGGTGCTAACCTTTGGGGTGCAAATCTATGCGGTGCAAATTTAGAGAGAATAAATCTGCGGAGTGCAAATCTCAGCGGGGCAAATTTGAACTGGGCAAATTTACGCGGTGCAAGATTGAGCGGTGCGATGCTTTACGGATGCTTGTTAAATGGTGTTCAGTTTAGTAAGGCATTGTTGAACGGTGTAGATTTAAGTGGTGTTGAATTAGAAAGAATAGATTTTAGCTATGCTAAATTGAGTGGAGTAAATCTAGAAGGTGCTAATTTAATTGGCGCGAATCTAAGGGAAGCGTTACTTCGTAGCGCGAATTTGACAGGCGCAGATTTGACAGGCGCAAATTTAACAAGAGCTTGTTTGGAAAAGGCAAATCTAAAATGGACGAGATTAAATGAAGCAGATTTGACAGAAGCTGACTTGACAGATGCAACTTTAATTGGTGCAAATGTTGAAGGTACTCAATTTGCTAAATCGATTCTACCGACGGATAGCCAAAAGTTTTTATATTTAAATGCTAATTAATATGATAGTAAATCTGTCTTTAGTCGGGAAAAGCATAAGTATTTTCATAATGGTATCTGATAATGAAAAATAGGTTAGAAAAAGTAATTTACGGTGTGGTATTAGTAACGACTTCTGCCCGGGAAGAAGCGGAAGCGATCGCGCAAAATTTGGTAGAATCAAAACTAGCAGCTTGTGTCAGCTTCATGCCTATTAATTCAATTTATACTTGGCAAGGAAAAGTTAATAAAGATGAGGAATGGCAATTACTAATTAAAACAGATTTAAGTAAATTTGAATCTCTGGCAGCCAGAATAAAAGAGTTGCATTCTTATGAAGTACCGGAAATTATTGCTTTGCCTTTAGTTGCTGGTTTTGCACCTTATCTAGCGTGGATTTCCCAGCAAGTAGGGGAAAAGTAAGCGAATTATAGTATTCTAATACGTTTAAAAAGGAAACCTAGAAGTAATTTCTAAAATCACTTCTAGGTTTTTGGACGATAAAACGTCAATTTTATTTCAACAATTTAAAATATTATGCGGATGGCGAGACTCGAACTCGCAAGGCAAAGCCACACGCACCTCAAGCGTGCGCGTATACCAATTCCGCCACATCCGCGCTTGCTTGGTGAATTTAATCCACCGAAGTTTATAATAGCTTACTTTCGTTCGCCTTTGCAATTATAACTCATAACAACAGCATTGACGCAAACTTTTTTCTACTAGCCACGCTCGAAATGTTGCGATTAATTAAGCGATCGCACCCCAAAGGGTAGACTCTCACAAGTGACAAACAAGTAATACTCGGCACCATGATAGGATTAACAGCCGAAGCCTAAAAGGTAGTTACCTCCAGGCTAGGTGTTGCCATCCAGAAGCCTTCCAAGTTGCTTCATAAATTCAATAGAAGACTTACTGCTATTGCTTGAGACAAAAGCTAGAAATGCGTTTTTCTAAGATTTTAATTGCTAATCGTGGGGAAATTGCCCTTCGCATTCTCCGCACCTGCGAAGAAATGGGGATAGCTACCGTTGCCGTTCACTCTACCATCGATCGCCACGCTTTGCACGTCCAGCTGGCAGACGAAGCAGTTTGTATCGGCGAACCCCCCAGCAGTAAAAGTTATCTCAATATTCCTAACATCATTGCAGCAGCCCTAACGCGCAATGCCACGGCAATTCACCCAGGTTATGGTTTTTTGGCAGAAAATGCTCGATTTGCCGAAATTTGTGCCGATCACCAGATTGCCTTTATTGGGCCATCACCAGAAGCGATCCGGGCAATGGGAGATAAATCAACTGCCAAAGATACGATGAAGCGGGTGGGCGTTCCCACCGTTCCCGGTAGCGATGGGTTAATCACTGATGAGAAAGAAGCCCTCATTGTAGCTAGCGAAATCGGCTATCCCGTCATGATCAAAGCTACTGCTGGGGGTGGCGGAAGGGGTATGCGCTTGGTAAAAGAAGAATCGGAATTCCTCAAACTATTTCAAGCCGCCCAAGGAGAAGCAGAAGCCGCTTTTGGCAACTCAGGAGTTTATTTAGAAAAATTTATCGAACGCCCCCGCCACATCGAATTTCAAATTATGGCGGATAGTTACGGCAACGTAATCCACCTGGGAGAAAGAGACTGTTCAATTCAGCGCCGCCACCAAAAATTGTTGGAAGAAGCGCCTAGTCCTGCACTTAGCCCCGAATTGCGGGAAAAAATGGGGGCGGCAGCGGTGATGGCAGCTAAGTCAATTAATTACGTGGGTGCAGGTACGGTTGAGTTTCTGTTGGATAAGTCGGGTAACTTCTACTTTATGGAAATGAATACTCGCATCCAAGTAGAACATCCCGTCACCGAAATGATTACGGGTTTAGATTTGATTGCAGAACAAATCAGAGTCGCTCAAGGGGAGAAACTCAGCTTAACTCAAGACCGGGTAGTGCTGCGGGGTCATTCGATCGAATGTCGCGTCAATGCAGAAGACCCCGATCGCAATTTCCGTCCTTGTCCCGGTAGAATAAGCGGCTATCTGCCTCCTGGTGGCACCGGTGTCCGCATGGACTCCCACGTTTATACCGATTACGATATTCCGGCTTATTACGATTCTCTGATCGGTAAATTAGTCGTGTGGGCACCCGATCGCGCTGGCGCGATCAGCCGTATGAAACGCGCCCTGCGGGAGTGCGCGATCACTGGATTACCCACTACAATTAGTTTCCATCAAAAAATTCTGGAAAACCCCGCCTTTCTCAAAGGTGAAGTTTATACCAATTTCGTCGAGCAAATGATGCTGCAAAACGAAGGAGGGCAGAAGAAGGGATGAGAGGGAGGTGGGAGATGGGGGGATGGGGAGAT
>CAZJJR010000382.1:0-234 GCA_964546365.1 uncultured bacterium
ATTTTAGTACTCACCTCAACCGTTACGGGCGATCCATCCTTACGCAGTAACGTCCACTCTTCTACTTGCGCTTCCCCTGAGAGCAGCAATTCTTTAGACGCAATCAGGCGCGGTACGCTTTCTGGTGGAATCATATCTGTAATTCGTTTACCGAGCAACTCTTCTGGTTCGTAACCCAACAGATCGCAAGCACTAGTATTTACATCTATATATTTACCTTCTATATCAGCAATG
>CAZJJR010000382.1:274-4659 GCA_964546365.1 uncultured bacterium
GCTTCGCTTTCTCGCAATTCTGCTTCCGTGCGTTTTTGACGGCTAATGTCTAAATTAATGCCAGCCCAACAAATAGTTTCGCCGTTTTCATTTCTGACAGGCACTCCTCGCGCTAAGGTAGGATGCCAGTTGCCATCGACTCCTCGAAAGCGATGTTCGATATCCCAGAGATCGCCCTTTGTGGTACATTCTTTCCAAGCTGCGATCGTTTTTTCTGCATCGTCGGGATGCAGCGCTTCTCCCCAACCGAAATTCGCGCATTCTTCTTGGGTAAGTCCCACCAAACGCAAAAATGATTCGCTGGCGTAGATATTGCGTCCATCCGGTTCGCAAACCCATATGCCATAATCGATCGTTTCTCCGATCGCGCGATACAAACGTTCGCTGTTGCGTAAGGCTTCTTCTGCTTGTTTGCGTTCGGTAATATCCCGGCAAATTGACTGCACGGTGGGTAAACCGTTTAAGGCAAATAAGGTAGCGCTTACTTCACAGGGAATCAGCCGACCGTCTTTCGTTCTGTGAAGGGATTCTGTAATGATGTGCTTTTCACCCAAAAGTTTTTGCACCCTTGCTTTGGCATCGACGGAAGGTGAGGCGATAATATCGGCAACTGACATATTAAGCAGTTCTTCTCGGCTATAACCCAGCTTTTTAGAAGCTTGTTCGTTCACTTCGATTAATTGTCCCGGACTACCATCGGGATTTAAATGGTAAACGAGTACCCAGTCTTCCATTCCGTTGAATAGGGTACTAAAGCGTTTTTCTCGTTCTTTGAGCGCTTCCTCTACTTGTTTGCGATCGCTGATATCAGTCATCGCACCGACGATCCGCACAGGTTTTCCCGTGCTGTCCCGAATGATGTAGGCGCGATCGAGCAAGTAAGCGTAAGAACCATCTGCACGTCGGAAGCGATATTCATCTGTCCAAAAAGACTCGCTGCTATTCAAACAAGCTTCGTAATGAGCTTCTACCCTCTCTTTATCTTCTGGGTGCAGCGCTGAAGCCCAACTTCCCATGTCCGTTCCCAGTTCTTCGGGTGAGTAACCAAATACTAGTTTTACGCGATCGCTCCACCACATTCGATGGGTGATAACGTTATAATCCCACACCACATCGTTAGTCGCTAAACTCATTAACTGGAAGCGTTCTTCACTTTGGCGCAATGCCAGTTCTGCTTGTTTGCGATCGCTAATATCGAAAAAGGTAACTACCCCGGCTTTAATATTTCCTTCGGTATCGCGAATTGGCGCTGAGTTAACTAACATGATTCCCGGCGTACCGTCTTTGCGAATAAAGCCGATTTCTTCTTCGATGACTACTTCACCTGTTTGAATAGAACGAGCTAAGGGCCATTCATGGACTTCGTAGGGACGCCCGTCGGGATGAAATCCCTGATATCCGTCCGATTGGTCGATATTTTCTAAAGGTAT
Source organism: uncultured bacterium (assembly GCA_964546365.1). Lineage (GTDB taxonomy): Bacteria > Cyanobacteriota > Cyanobacteriia > Cyanobacteriales > Aerosakkonemataceae > DATNQN01. The sequence goes on from CAZJJR010000382.1 coordinate 1,705, forward strand.
TTGCGTGGATTTTGGCCAAATTTCTTTGATTCGATCGTTACTGAGGAAAATTTTGTTGGAAGCACCATCTGCTACCATTACTCCGGCGGGCATTTGTTGCAGTACGGCTTCTAGCAGTTCTCGCTTGGTTCTAATTCTTTCTAAGAGTCGCTGTTTGTCTGATTCTGCTTGTTTGCGATCGGTAATATCGTTGGTGAAACCGATAATTCGAGTTAATTGTCCGTTGGGATCGCGGATGATGTAGCCTCGATCCCAAACATCGATCCAGCGCCCGTCGCGATGTAGAATTCGATACTCGGATTGGTAGCGATCGGAATCTGTCTTTAATAAGAAATTCATCATTTCGCCAATGCGCGGGCGATCTTCTGGATGAATGCGTTCTAACCACCAATCTCTTTCTTCGGGTACTTCTTCTGGATGGATACCAATTAGTTGATATAAACCATCAGAACGATACACTTGACCGGTTTGAACGTGCCAATCGTAAACGAGTCCGGTGACGGCGCGAACCGCAAACCGAAATCGCTCATCGCTTTCCCGCAATGCTGTTTCTGCTCGTTTTCGTTCGATGAATTGTCCGATCTGACTGCCGATCGATGCCATCATTTCTAGTAAATCTTCGTCTGGTTCGTGAGATCGATCGCTAAAGCATTCGATTACTCCTAAAATTTCGTTACCCAGCAAAATGGGGAATCCAAATCCGCTTTGCAATCCGGCTTTGACTGCCAATACCGATCTGGGAAAATTATTATCTTCAATTAATTTGGCAATCCAAACAGGTTTACCGTTTTCCCAAATGCGACCGGGTAGACCCTCACCCATAGCAAAGGTAATTCCTCGCTCGATAAATCCGCGAATATTAGTTGTGAAAGAATACCAACTATTAACGTAATGCAGGACATTTCGATCTTTATCTACCCGCCAAATAATCCCAACTTGCCATGAGAGACTTTCGCATAAAGATTTTAAAATAGCTGGCACTGCTTCGGCAAAATTATTTGCTTCTGCTAAAACGTTGGTAATGGTATATTGTAGGGCTTTGCGTTGTTCGGCTTGTTTGCGATCGCTAATATCTCGAAAATAAATTGCTAAACCTTCGGGAAACGGAAAAGCCGATATTTCCAGCCAACTTTGAGCTACGCTAGAAAAACCTTCCAATTTAACCGAAATTTGTTCGTTAACGGCTCTTTCCAATTCCCGACTTAATAAAGAATTCTTTTGCAAAGCTTCTGGAAATACTTCTTGCCAACGCTTTCCTAATAATTCTTCAGGGGATCGCTGTAATATTCTGGCTGCTTCTTGATTGACGTAGGTATAGCGCCATTCGCGATCGAAAGCTACAAATCCATCGGTAATGCTTTCTAAAATGTTGGAAATCCTTTGGTTCATTGCCTTTAAGGATTCCTCGAACTGTTTGCGATCGGTAATGTCCAGCGTCACCCCTACCATGCGAACCGGAATCCCATCATCGTTGCAAACCAAGCGTCCCCGCGCGATCAGCCAGTGTAAACTACCATCAGGCCAAAAGCAACGTTCTTCGATTTCATAATCCGTTCGTTCCGCGATCGATTTTTGAATTGCTGCTTGCACCAATTCTCGATCGTCTGGATGAAGTGCCGCAAACAAAGTTTGGTGAGAAAATTCCGCATCTGGCGGTAATCCAAAATTTGCTTTGCACTGCGCCGAACAAGTCAGTTCACCCGTAATTAAATCCGATTGCCACGCACCGAGTTTTCCTGCCTGAAGCGCGATTTTCAGATGTTGTTCGCTCTCTCGCCACGATGCTTCTATTTGCCGATTTTCTGTAATATCAACGGCAATTCCACCCACTAATATTTCATCTTTTTCAGTGGGAATGGGAAATTTATATACTAGAAATTCGCCTATTTTTCCATCCGAACGAGGTGCCTGTTCGATGTTTTTGATAACTTGGTTTGTTTCAATAGCTAATATATTTGTGGCGAGAAATTGCGTGGCAAATTCGGCTGGATAAATTTCAAATATAGTTTTTCCTATTAAATTTTGTTGAGAAAATTGAAACATCTGAAAGTAGGTTGAATTCACGTACAAAATTCGGCCTTCTCGATCGACGATCCATGCCGAAGTAGGACTGTGATTCATGAAAGCTTGGAAGCGCTGTTCGCTCTCTCGCAATGTCTGTTCTACCTGTTTTTGCTCGGTGATATCTTCCGCCGTCCCTAAAATCCGATGTACTTGTCCTTGGGGGGTGCGGCTGAATACTCGATCGCGACTTTTAAACCACCGCCAAGCCCCATTAACGTGCTGCATCCGATATTCAATATCTACCAGACTCCCAGCAGCAGATGTATTCAGCCGTTCCAGATGCTCTGGCATTCGAGCGATATCTTCTGGGTGCATCACTTGCACCATAAAGTTTGTCCCCATTGCCAAAACGGTTTGTGGCGGATAACCTAGCAGTTCGAGCGATCGAGCATTAATATAGATATTCCTCTGCTCAACAGCATCATACAGATATAATAAAGTCGGACTCATATCGACAAGCTGCTCTAGAATCAGGTGCTGGTCTGGCAGCGTTCCAACTGAAGTTGTTTTTCCCTCTTCATTCATAGTTCCCGCTCTTATGCTAGAAAACTCATTTTCGAGAAGCTGTTAACTCCGCTCCGATCGCATTTCTCTGGAAAAGTCTCTCAGTTCAACTGCTGAATAGGCTGATTTGAGCTTGACACTTTTTGTCGCAGGTCACATACTAATATACACAATATCAAGGATGTCATATGATTGTCAGCTAATCAGCTATCAATAGCATCCTATCTATAGATATACTTTTAATAATTTAATCTTCAAAGGCTATATTATTTAAGTTTTCCTTTATCTCAATCTATATCCCTCGAACCTAAGTTGATAATTTAATTATTAGATATAGCGATCCTAAATGAATTGCGAACAACTTAACCCCTCCCAACCCTCCCCTTA
>CAZJJR010000383.1:0-290 GCA_964546365.1 uncultured bacterium
CTGAAAAAATTTTCGTTATCTTATGGTTTTGGTATACGATACTCAGCTTTTTAACAATTGGAAGCTTCCTTTACTGGATGTACATTTCGATCATCCCTTCGCAGCGAACCACATTCATTTTACGCCACATGGAGCTACCAGATGCACAGCGAAGCCGAACTGAAACTATGCACTTGGTTACTAAATTTACCTCGCAATTCATAAAAATTGATGGGGTTTTTGTGCTTCGTATGATAACTGCGCATGCAGGTGCTTTGTTTTGTACCGAGTTAGTGCAAGCACTTTGGATC
>CAZJJR010000383.1:374-4592 GCA_964546365.1 uncultured bacterium
AACACAGAAAACAAAGGGGACAAGGAGGAGAGTCCAATGGAAGAAAACGAAGAGTGTCTTGATAACAAAACTCTTAAACGTCCACTAATGATGACTAGTGTTAAAATTGAATGATATGCCCTCATGCAAACTGTATCTTAAGAATTTTATGAAAATAAAATATTGCAGGAAAATTAACTGAATATGTAACTGTTGTTTAAGCGTACTTTAATATTATTAAAAGTATAAATTTTCATAAATTTATATGTAAAATCTCCGTAAAATCTATTACATTCTTTTAAAATTTAAAACTTTTTATATTTTAAGTGTGCCTTGTTGAATAGTAATTATATTTTTGCAGTCTACCTGCACAGCACTGCCACACGCTCATGAACGTAAATTAAACGCAGTAAATAAATTTGAATACTTAAGAAATAATAGCTGCATTTGGAAAACTATTTGGTTTTATATTGCAGCATATGGTTTGATGGGGTCGATGTTGGAGAACGATGATTGTGCTGATCTAGGGTCACATCGATTTCTACTTTGTAATCCTATCCAAACCTAGTATATCCTTTCTGCGGTGGTTATTCTTCCCCCGTGTAACGCTCTCATCACGTTCTTGTATGAAACGACAAATTTCCGACTCACTCAACTCTCCGCCTCCAGCTCGCCAAGGCAAAATGTCGGCAAATGAAGAAACCAACTTTATTGCTGTATTAACTGAAAAATTCGCTGAATTGTCAAAACAACTAGAAGATAGTCTGACCAAAAAAATTCAAGACTTGAAAAAAGAACTTTTCGACGAAATGAACTTGGTGAAAAACAGTATGGAGTTCTTACATAAAGCTACGGAAGAGTTCGAAAACTCTTTTCATAGCTATAAGAGCTCAAACGACGAAGAAATTGCGACTCTGAAAGCAAAAATCGTCGACCAGTCGAAAATAATTGAAAAACTTTTATCTGCCGAAAAAAGCCGCGACGCAAGAGAACGCGCCCTCAACTTGGTTGTCTATGGAATACCCGAAGTCACGAGACGCGGCAAAAATCCGATTCAATGGAATGAAGAAATGAGGAAACAAATAGTCACGACAATGGGCATTGATTTGCCTGCTGATTCTGTTAAAGGTTACTTACGAATGGGCTCCTCAACCATTTCAAGCACCCGTGAAATGAATCCTCCGCCAGTTAAAATCTATTTTACATCCGACATGGGAAAAGCGACCTTTTACAGTAAATATCTGTCAAAAAGGAATGAGTTAGTGGCGCGGAGAGTCCGAGCAAGAAACGACTATAACCTAGAAACTAGAAAATTTCGGTCCGCTGTTGACCTGCCACGTACGAAACTGCATCAATTGGGTTATATGGTTCGATTTATTGGTAACGGTGATACACTTCTCGTTATTGGCCCTGAAGGAAAAAAGCGTGGGGAATGCAAGTCGTATGAAGAGCTGATGGAAATAATCAAGATTGACAAAATCGATTTGGACCAAGTAACTGCCTGATTCATAACATAGATGCTTGTTAACATGATAATCTGTTATTGTGCTAAACATTGTTATTTTTTGATAACAGCCATCAGCCACAGGTTACCTCATTGCCCTTCATCCCCTCCATACACTCTATTACTCAAGCTATGATGTCATCAGAGTTAAAAATATTATTTAGAAATGTGAATACTTTGACCGCCAGTAAGCTAAAGTGTTTACATGCCTCCTTTGACTCAGACTTCTACTGTATCGCTGAAACTAGGCAAAGTGAATATACAATGAAGGAATTAGAACTTAACGGTTATGTACATTTCTTTAAATCCCGCTACCCTACCTCGTTTAGCTCAAATAGGGTCTATGGTGGTATCGGTGTCTACATTAAAGACTCACTTGCACCTGGGATTAAAATTATAAATACTTTAATCCCGGATATTCTCTGGATCCAATTAAAGAAGGACTTCTTTGGCTTAATCAGACATATTTACCTTGCAACTATCTACCTTCCACCCTACGGCTCCCCATGGTATAATCACCTCGGTTTCGATATTTTTGATGAGCTTCGTAATGAAATTAGTAACTTTACACAACACGGTCCTGTTATACTCATTGGAGACTTTAACGCTAAAACTGCTAGCGAATTAGGCTTTCTAAACTTCTTAGAGCCTGGACACAGTGAGCCCTATGTTCCCATTATTAACAATCCCTCTGCCCTCTCTAGGGTATCCAAAGATTCTTCCGCTACAGATAACTTCGGAAAAAGTCTCCTTGACCTCTGCGGAAACTTTAATCTTGTTATACTTAATGGTTGCGTTGGTAAAGATAAAGTATTAGGCGATTTTACGTTTTATAAAAAGTTAAGAACTGGCATTGTTCAAGAAAGTACCATAGACTATGCAATAGCTTCCTTCGATATTCTTCATTTAATTCGAGATTTCGAAATTATTTCAGATTCTGACGAGATCTCTGATCATCGACCACTTGTTCTCAACCTAGCTACCAATTCTGAACTACCCCTAACTGCACCTCAACCCCAAGTCAACTTTTCGATAGGCAAACTTAAGTGGAAACCTCATCTGAAAAATCAATACCTAACAAACCTAGTAAACTTTTGGGTAAAAAATGCTAGCACATTTAACCAAACACTTAGCAATGCGAACTTAGATATAGAAAGAAAAGTCACTCAAACTTTGGACCTAATCCTTTGTTCAATCAAAAACGCTTCTGGTCAATCTACATATACTTCCCATAAGAATGGGAGCGTTAAAGCTCAACCTCCTTGGTGGGACCACCAGTGCCAAAAACTGTATGACTCTTACTCCTATGCAGTACGTAGATGTAGACGGAAAAACTCCCCTGGTAATATTACTCATCGTAAAAAATGTCACGCAGAATTTATCAAATATTTTAGAAGCCGACGATATGCCTATAGCAAGAGAATTAGCGAGCAACTTGGAAACTTAAGCAGACACCACCCTAGAAAATTTTGGCAACTTCTTAAATCTCAAAATTCGACTGAGATTCCAATTGATCCTGACATTGTTTTTGATTACTACAGAAATTTACTCCAACCTTTTTCAGATCTACCGATCATAACAGAACTAATGGCTCATAATCCATCCGCCTTGGAGGAGCAATCCACCCAGCTCCTAGACGCGGATATTTCTCAAATCGAGTGCCGTAAAGCATTAAAACAGCTGTCTAACGGCAAATCTCCTGGCATTGATCAGGTACCGATCGATTTTATCAAAGGTGGTGCCCCAATACTGGTACCTTACCTCACAAAACTCTTCAACATTATTTTCGACTCCGGGTACTACCCAAAAAGCTGGTCTACAGCGATCATTTGTCCCATACATAAATCAGGTGATAAGACAGACCCAAATAATTATCGGGGTATTTCTCTCCTCCCCTCTCTGGGAAAACTTTTTGAAACCATACTTGATAATAGGCTAACTGCCTGGGATAAAACAAACGATAAAATCGATCTAAATCAAGCTGGTTTTCGTAAAAACTTTTCTACTTTAGATCACATTTTCACGTTGAATGCAGTTATCCAGCGATATAAAAGTCAAGGACGGAAAGTTTACTGTGCTTTCATAGACTTTAGTAAAGCTTTTGATTCCGTTAACCGACCCGCCCTCTTTTATAAGTTAAGGCAAGAAGGCCTCTCTCCAAAATTTCTACGTCTTATCAGGTCAATGTATGCTCATACTAAAGCCTGTGTCAAAGGACAGGAAAACAGGTTCTTTGAAATATTAATGGGTGTACAACAAGGAGCCCCACTTTCCCCAAAATTTTTTGCACTACTTCTTAATGACTTAGATATGGAATTACGCCTGAATAATGCAGGCTTCGTTACCCTTCGGGGAGTTAAGATTTTCAGTCTCCTTTATGCTGATGATCTTGTCCTTCTCGCTGAAACACCTGAAGGCCTCCTTCGTTCATTAGACATATTAAATGAGTACTCTGAGATTTGGGGATTAAAAATCAATACCTCAAAATCAAATATTATGATTTTTCGTAATCCTGGACCCTTCAATGACCAGACCATATGGCGATTGGGCTCTAGAAACGAAACCTTACAAGTTGTCAACCAATACAAATACTTGGGAGTTTGGTTTAGGCCTACTGGTCTTACCCAGTACACCCTGCAGAAACGTGCTGAAGTAGGGAACAAGGCAAAATTCTCACTCCTTAACTCGTTACATAAATTTTCTTTTGACCCGAAACTAGCTCTCTATCTCTTTGA
>CAZJJR010000384.1:0-4547 GCA_964546365.1 uncultured bacterium
CTGGGATTGATCAAAGAGTTTCTACCTGAATAACTTCTTTGATCAATCCCAGTCCTGCTGGCCCAACGACCATTCCCCCTAGCAGGTAACCCAGCAAAACCGGTTGTCTGAGCAGAGATGCTAATAATCCTCCGGCAGTAGCAGCAGCGAGAACTAAAACTAAATCAACTATTAGCCGAAAATCTTCTTGCACAATTTTCTGAAAAAATTATTAAAGTATATAAATTTTAGAATACAGAGTTTGTATTGAGTGGGGCATCTTCTCTGAAACATCTCTCATTTAGCTTCAGTCTGTATTTCAATTCGCAGAAAAGCTGATGTCAACTGTATAGATAACTATCATGACTACCTCTCGTCGATCGAAATCGTGGCAGAGCCAGTTAATCGCTTTATGGCACGAGACACCAAGCAACATTTCTACCCTGTTTTCATGGGTGAAGGGTCGCCGTCATCAAGCGATCGCTCTCAGCTTAGGTATCCCGTTGGCCTTGGGAATTGCCCTGCTGTCCTCTCCAGTTGATGCTCTAGAAGCAAGTGTTACGCCAGCCAATCCCAAATTAGGCGATACTTTGTCAGTAATAATACGACCAAATTCTCCGAATGCAACTCCTACCGTAACTATGGGAGGTAAAACCTATTCAGCATTTTTAGTTGGTTCTGATTATCGAGCTTTGTTGCCTACTACCCCCTTAGAATCACCGGGTATTCGCCAAATTCAAGTGGAATCGGAAGGCGAACAACAAACTCTCACCGTTCGGTTAGCTAATCGTTCCTTTCCCGTGCAACGGATTCGGCTTTCTGGCGGCGGCATCGAACCGACCCAACAGGAATTAAATCGGGTTAATGCCTTCAAACAATTGGTAACGCCTGAAAAGTTCTGGAATGGCCCATTTATAGCCCCAAATGGCGGCAGAATTTCTTCTATCTACGGCGTCCGTCGCTACTACAATGGCGTATTCGCGAAAGATTACTATCATCGGGGAGTAGATTATGCTGGCGGACATGGTTCGCCAGTAATTGCGCCTGCTGCCGGTCGGGTAGCATTAGTAGGAAGAGTTTCGGAAGGATTCCGATTGCATGGAAATACGATCGGTATCGATCACGGCCAAGGAGTAACAAGTATATTTTTACACTTAAGCCGCATTGATGTTCGAGAAGGCGATTTCGTCCGAGCGGGTCAAGCAATTGGCGCGATCGGTTCTACAGGTGCTTCTACTGGCCCCCATTTACATTGGGGATTGTACGTTAACGGACAATCTGTTGACCCAGTTCCTTGGCGAACCAAAGGAATTGAATGAAGGATGAAATCAGAATTCAGGAGTCAGGAGTCAGAATTCAGAATATTAGTTTTTTTCCCTATCCCCCCATCCCCCATCCACCATTTCCCTAATGTGGGTAATTTCTGATGGTAATGTATAGGCCGGATTTGCTAGGAAATATACTGTAATAAAATCCACCCGTTCTGGCCAGCAAACTAAGGACAAGTTAAAAATAGGGAGCTTTCTTGCTAAACTCCTGTATGATTTGTCCAGCAATTTCCAGTCGATCGCCCTTTATGGGTAAGACAACATCAGGGCCAGTTTGCTAAGTCGAAAAGGTGTCATAGAGCATATAGAGGTGTTATGAGTATAGAGAAAATAGTTGAACAAGCTCTACAGGATGGTTATTTGACACCAGCAATGGAAGCGGAAGTAGCGCGAATCTGCGATACCGCTTCAGAGCTTTCCATAGAAGAATATATGGCTCTCGATCGGTTGATGGGGTCGCTGTTGACTGGCGAAGTAGTAGCGGTACCGCGCAAGCAATTCATTAACGTGATGGAAGAGTTAGTGCTGACAGAGGCAATCTCGCGGGTAGCAGAAATCGAAGCAACCAGCGATCGCGTTCTGGATGTAGGTGACATTGCTGCTTATGCTTTAAACAGACTACCTCCCCTATATGCCACTACCGAGGAAGGAGCTAACTATCAGCGCCAGCGTGCGAGGGAAGAGCTACAGGATTTCATTAGCGAGCAAGTAAGCGAAGCGATCGTTCGCAACCTAGAACAACCTCAATTAGACCCTTCCCGGCAAGCTTTGGGAAAAAATACTGGTAGAGACGTACTCAAACAAGTAAGCTCCTTACTAGAAGCTTATGCTCCTACTTACGAACAAAAACCAACTTCTAGCCAGCCAAAAATAGATTTTCTGGATACTAACTACCCCAGTTAACTCATTGAGATGATTTAAGGTAGTTGGTAAGAATGAAAAACGATCGGGAATGATTCTGCCGTATTAGGAGTATGAAAAACCCGGTTTTTTTCCATAGAAGGCAATCTTTCTGGTGCTTAAAAGATCGCGTAAATTTAAGTTGCCTGAGCTTTATCTTCTTATGTTAATTAATGTACGCAGAAAAATTTATCATCAAGCGAAAGCAGTAGAGGGAAAGCTACCAGGCAAAATGGGACTATGTTTTGCCTTAGTTTACTTTTATTTAAGTACTTCTGTTTATTCGTGCCTTTTTACTTAATTAACTTTAAATTTGTTTAATTATTGAAATTGAATTTTTATCTCTGTTCGAGATCGCTCAAGTCTGTGGCTAAAGCTTTGTGCTTTCAGGCCAAAGTAAGCTTACTACTTTTTAATAGTTACTGATGTACCGATCGTTACCAGTTCGTAAAGCGCTTCGATATCCTGATTTTGCATTCTCAAACAACCGTGAGAAACAGCTTTGCCGACGCCTTCCTTTTGATTGGTACCGTGAAAACCTATACTGTGACGATCGTCCCACCAAAAACCTATCCAGCGCGTACCTAAAGGATTATTCGGTCCGGGCGGTACTAGAGCATTCACGATCGGATGTCGCCAGACTGGGTTTTTCTGCATTTGCAAAACTTGAAAAGAACCGGTAGGAGTTTGCCAACCCTCCTGCCCGACGGCTACCGGATAACTGGCTTTTAATCGATCGTCTTGGTAAATATTCACTTTGCGATCGCTCAAGTCAACCACTAAAAGTACCCGATTAGCTGAACCTGATTTTTCAGCCTCTAAAGAATTAACCGCCAACGGTTTAGCACGTATCTTTTCCTCAAAACTGGGATTGGCAATCAAAACGCTTTCTCTTTGTTTTCTAGTTCCTTCCTCTGCCTCTGTTAAACTGCTATTTTCCAGCATCGAATCAGCCCTATGCCACTGCACCGCCAATAACAAAAAAGCAGTAGCAAAACAAAGCAACATTAAATGATAGCGCAGCAAGTCACTTTTTAGCATTGCTACCCCTCAAAAAATAGCTTTTCGTTCGGAAAACTCGGTTACTCATGTTGGAATAAAATATGGATTTAAGCAGATCCCCTGTTTGCTGAGACTGACAACTACAATTGGAAGAGAGATTTTTTTAGCCAACCCAGCAATTTCTATCTTCAGGAAGATCTAAATATCTACCTCTTTAGCACAAAGATTTTAACAGCTACTATCAATTCACTTTAACGCAGCCACAATCCTGCCCCCTGCCTCCTGTTAAAAAATCTTTCTTTAGCAGGATGTAAGTGAATTAGTATGATTCTTTCTCAGTCTGTCCACTCTATTTAGATCGGGAAATCACTTTAACGATGCCGCTCATCTTTACCCTGCTCTCTGCCAAGATAATAAAGGTGACAGCGTTTGAGTGAAATGGAACATAACCTTTCTCCCGGGCTGGTTGTCCAAATTGACCTCTTTCCTCAGCTAATTGCTAAAGAAGAGCCAATTATTTTTATTTTCTATAACTTAAGGAAGAGAAATAGACTGGACACTCTGGGTCTACGCTGTGTAAAACAATAATTACCCCCTCAAGGATAAAGCTATGCCAGCTGAACAATTAGTTAAGGATGACTCAGATAGCTTAGATACTAAAGAGTTACTAAAAGTATTAGTAGCTGTTAAAAAAGGTAATTTTAAGGTACGAATGCCTATTGACAAAACTGGCATAGCAGGAAAAATAGCCGATACCATCAACGACATCATTGAATTAAATGAAAGAACAAATAAAGAACTAGAACGCATCAGTACAGTAGTAGGCAAAGAGGGGAAAATTTCCGAACGAGCATCCCTTGGTTCGGCGGGGGGTTCTTGGACTGATTCGGTTAATTCAGTTAATACTTTAATTACCGATTTAGTGCAGCCAATGGCAGAAACTGCTCGCGTCATCCGCTCGGTAGCTAATGGTAATTTATCACAAACTATAGCTTTAGAAATTGAAGGCAGATCGTTAAAAGGAGACTTCCTCCAAACTGCCGAAATTGTTAACACGATGGTTACCCAACTTAGCTCATTTGCTTCGGAAGTAACTCGCGTTGCCAGAGAAGTCGGAACGGAAGGAAAACTGGGCGTGCAAGCACAAGTACCGGGTGTCGCTGGTACATGGAAAGATTTGACTGATTCGGTCAATATGATGGGGGGAAATTTAACCGCCCAAGTAAGAAATATTGCAGAAGTAACGACGGCTGTTGCTAATGGCGACTTATCGAAAAAAATTACAGTAGATGTTAAAGGCGAAATTTTAGAATTAAAAAACACCGTTAATACAATGGT
>CAZJJR010000385.1:0-4541 GCA_964546365.1 uncultured bacterium
ATTGTTTAAACACCAAGCTAGATGAGAGTAATGAATAATTAGTATTAAAAATTTTTGATTATTAGGAGTAAATAAATGTCCACACAAACCGTTACGAACACGATAAAAATTTTATCTGAAGTCTCTGGTTTTTCCATCGAAGAGATTTCTAAGGTGGCCGAACATTACCCTTTAGCGGTATCGCCGTTTATGCTAAAACGGTTGCAAGAAGGGAGCTATTCTATCAAAGCTTTGCGGCAATTTTTGCCAGATAGCCGAGAATTAATGGACGTAGATGGTTTCGTTAGCGATCCTACTGGAGAGAACGAATTACAACCTGAAAAAGCGATTTTGCGTACCTATCATAATCGCTTAGCAATTATGGTTACTTTAAAATGTTTAGTTCATTGTCGCTTCTGAATCCGAAAGGAAAAAGTGGGCTTTCCCGATAGCGTTATGCCTGAAGCGGAACTCGATAAAGCGATCGACTATATTGCCGCCCATCCCGAAATCAATGACATACTTCTATCGGGAGGCGATCCCCTATCCTTGTCGAATAAAAAACTTTTGGGGTTCTTAAAAAAACTAGGGGATCTCAAACAGCTTAAAGCAATTCGTATAGACAGTCGTGCCCTATCCGTTGCTCCCGATCGCCTTGACGATGAATTACTTGAGTTTTTAGAAGCGGATGGGCGCTACTGGTACTATGCCCATATGAATCACCCCGATGATGTCAACCATCCCGAAATTATTGCCGCAGCCAAACGTTTGCTATCCGCAGGAATTCCCATTTACAATCAATGCGTTTTTCTGGCTGGAGTCAATGATGATGTTGAAACAATGCTTAAATTAATGGAGGTGTGTTATGAACATAAAATTATTCCTTACAACCTCTATGTTCTGGATCGAGTCAAAGGTGGAGGACATTTTGATGTTCCTATCGATCGCATTGTAGAAATTTATAAAGCCATTTCCCATTTAGCCGGCCCAGCCCAGCCTCTTTTAGTTTTCGTAGATGAGAAGAGTCGCAAGCATCGCGCTGTTTATCATGAATCTTTAAATTTGCACGAATTCTTAAATATGCGAATGAATTACAGTAATCATCATCGGTAATAAACCCTTGTTTAAATCACAGGTGATATTCAATTGACCACTATAAAAATAAACAGATGATGACAAAAATCAATGAAGATAATGAAGATTATGTTAAGCTTCATTGATTTAAACATAAAGTAGTTGAACGGTAATATTAGAATGACAAATAACCCTCAACAAAACACGGACTGTATTGTTAACGTACATACTGAATGGGATCTTTTAGAAGAGGTGATTGTTGGAATTGTTGATGATGCGGTACTTCCAGCTTGGGATACTATTAATAAACATACTGTTCCTCCTGGAGAATGGGAAGATATCGCCAAGAGATTAGTAGGTAAAAAAGGTTCTCCTTACTCTCAAGAATTAATTGAGGCAGCTAGAAAAGAAGTTGAAGAATTTGTACGTATTTTAGAAGCTGAAGGAGTCAAAGTCCGTCGGCCTAACCGTATAGATGTTACCCAGCCTTTTTCTACCCCAGCATGGCAAGTAGAAAGTGGCTTCAACGCAGCGAATCCTCGGGATTCATTGCTTGTGGTTGGAAATGAAATTATTGAAGCACCTATGGCCGATCGCACGCGCCATTTTGAAACATGGGCTTACCGTTCTCTTTTAAAAGAATATTTTCAGGCTGGGGCAAAATGGACGGCTGCACCCAAGCCCCAACTTTTAGATGATTTGTACGACTCTGATTATGCTCCTCCTCAAGAGGACTCAGAGAAAATTCGTTACGTTTTAACAGAATTTGAACCAACATTTGATGCAGCAGATTTTATCCATTGTGGCCGCGATATTTTTACACAAAAAAGTCATGTCACAAATGAATTCGGAATTGCTTGGTTGCAAAGACATCTAGGAAATGAATATCATATTCATGTTTTAGAATCTCGCGACCCTCAAGCAATTCATATTGATTCTTCATTTCTTCCCCTTGCGCCTGGAAAGGTGATGGTAAATCCTGACTATTTAGATGTCAATAACCTTCCCGAAATCCTTAAAAGTTGGGATATTTTAATCCCTCCAGAACCTGTGTATAAATCCCCTCAACGTTTGGGATTACTGAGTCCTTGGATTAGCTTAAACGTCTTAATGCTTGATGAGGAACGCATCATAGTCGAAAAATCTGAGGAACCTTTAATTAGAACTTTGAAAGATTGGGGATTCAAACCTATTCCCTGCGAATTTACCAATTATTATCCTTTCGTTGGCGGCTTGCATTGTGCAACTTTAGACATTCGTCGAAGAGGAACACTACAATCGTATTTTTAGAATTTAATTACTATCTTTTTATGAACGAGGATTCCTTAGAACAGTCTGCGACTCAAAACTCAATTACAGAAACAAAAACGAATAAGTCACGCTATCTTTTTGGTTTTGGTTTACTCGTGGGTGTTAGCTTAATTTTGGGTTCGACTTTTCCGGCAATGAAAGAAGCTCTGAGTACTCTTTCTCCACGATTACTCACAACAAGTCGATATGTAATTGCGGCTCTGGTCTTGTCTCCCTTTCTTACCAATCTTAATAAGCCGTTAATCCGAGATGGCACTATAATTGGGCTACTATTTTTCAGTACTTCTATTTTGGAATGCTTGGGATTGGAAAATCTCTCCGCCAGTCGATCTGGATCTACTTTTTCCTTGAGTCTTATTTTTGTAACCTTGTTTGAAATAGTTCAAGGTAAATTTATCTCTTTCGTTACAATTATCTCTGCAATAATGGCTTTTTCCGGCGTTGCCTTAATGTCTTGGCAAAGCGGAGAACCTTTAATCAGCGATCTTTGGATCGTTATTGCTGCCACATTAGACTCTGCTTATATCGTTATTATTGGACAGTCGGTCGCTGTTCATTCCCCCTTGAAGCTGGCGGCGGTGAGTTGTTGGATTCCCGCGATTTTGGGTTTAATTTGGTCTGCTCCTAAGTTAAGCGATGAATGGACAATTATCGTGAACAATATTGGGATATTGCTCTATTTAGGAATAGTGGCGATCGCAATTATCACAGTCATGGAAACTATTGGACAGCAATGGGTTCCCAGTAATGAGGTAGCTATTTCCCGCACCATCGAACCCTTATCGAGTGCTTTACTTTCTTTTTGGTTTCTTGGTGAAACCTTCAATCTATATGATTATTTCGGTTCGGGAATGCTACTTTTTTCAATTATTTTGCTCGTCATTTTCCAAAGAAAAGATACAAGGGATTCTTCTAATTTAGAGAATCCCACTAATGCCGAAATTATCCCATTTTCAGACGAAGAAAAAGAACCTAATCTTCAGTCTTAAAGTTGTAAATTTTCTTGAATAAACATACAGCGGTCTGCTCTGTTATGAGATGCAGTCAGCGTTTACCAAACTTATTTCTTACAGTCGTTACCACTATATTTGGTGTACCTCACTACTGCGGGGACCGCTGTATCTAAAAACAATCCCAGTCCTTTTATTTAATCGCCTTAACGACAGTCATTGAGTCAGTATACCAGTACTCACAATCTTCAGGAGGATTCATTCCTTTAACAAGAGAAACTGAAAAGGAACTGAAGTGTTGAAGAAGCAGCCTTTGATGCCTGCGACTGAGAGAATCAATTTCCTGCGTGTAGTAAGTAAAGATGCCACCGTCTTTCAAGCATGAGGAAGCCCAAGGGAAGAAAGGATCTGCATCCGCAGCAACATTTTCAATCAAGTTTTTCGTTTCTTCTTCATCAGAAGTTGGGGCAATGTCATAAAAAATTCCATCAAATTTTCTATCTAGTTTTTCGATCGCATCTTGCCATTTTCCGTGAATTAATCGTATATCACGATCGGGGTATTTTTCCTGCCATCTCTTACAAGCCTCAAAAACTTCATTATTAAATTCAATGATTGTGTGAGACTTAACTCCAAATTCTTGAATATAGGTTGCTGAAATTCCCATTCCAAATCCAACCTCAAGTACATCTCCATGATTTTCTGTTACTGCTCTAGCCATCGCTTCCATTAATGGACGCTCCCAGTCGCACATTACCTCTGTATTGCCTATTATCAACTTCTCGTCTTGGTAATTTGCAGGACTGTTCTCCCAGTTCTTGTTATCGGGGGAAATTTTACTTCCCGGTCTGAATGATTGTGATTGTTTATCTAAACAAATTAAATCCTCTACAAATTCTTTAAATGTTTTTTGTAGAAGCCAATTTTTTTCTTTACCCATTAGAGTTTGCATAAATTTATTATCTTTAATTTGTAGGCTTAATTTAAATTCAGTTAGGTCACGGTTTAGAAACATTTTTTATCCTTAAGTTGACAGAAAATATTTAATATATAGCATATATAGCCCGCTCACGCGCACCATAAATGTCACAAGTTCATTAGTGAGACTGTTGGTTCAGCTTGTGGTTTTACCGCGCTTGTGTCACTCTAAGCAAAAGATATAGCCATCCTATTTGAGTAATCAACCCTACCCTAGCCCTCCCCTTACCAAGGGGAGGGTTGGGAGGG
>CAZJJR010000386.1:0-4539 GCA_964546365.1 uncultured bacterium
CGTTTTACTCGCTTATCTTACCCGCCCTGCCCATGTGCGTTTATCCATACCATCCTACTTATAACCAAAACAATAAAATAAAAAAATTCATCTTTTGCTTTCTTAAGTTTTCTTTTTAATCCTTACTTACCAAATTACAGAGTATGGCTTCCGTATTTTTCCTGTGTTTCCAGCAGACACAACCATTATAAAGACCTTAGATACTAGATTTTTTTACAAAAAGTAAGTTATTTTCTAGTCATAAATATTTAATGAACAGCCATATTTTTCAAAAAAGATTCACTCAAATTCCGTAAATAATTACTCTGTATTGTAGGAATTAATAGTCCACCAAGAAATGATAAAGTTCGACAAACAAAGACAAACTAGCCGCTTTCAAACATACTTAGCTCTAGATGTCATTTTTAGATCGAAAACATATTTTTGGGAAGACTAATTGCCAAAAAAACAATGATTACAAGAGTAATTCTGAGCAATCAGCCTCTAAGTTTTCAGATATTTACTCTTAAATCGTCCGAGTTTTTATCTTGCCGATCGCTGCTTTTATTTAGTAGCCGATTTGGCATAACCTCAACAAAAAAGCCAGAACGCATTTATCAATAACGAATCCACGCAACTGGCAAAAAAATCATTTTTGGTGATTTTAATCAATAAAATCCTTACTCTACATCATAGGAGCAAAAAAATGTCCGTCAATCTATTTAATGCTAATTTGTATCGCTCTCTCTATCCAGATTTAGCCAGAGCAGGACTGACTAGTGACGAACAACTTCGCCAACACTTTTTAAATAATGGTGTTAATGAAGGGCGTGTTTTCTCATCATTCATCGATCTCAATTACTACAAAGTCGGTCATTCCGATTTAACTAAAGCAGGTTTAACTACCAACCGACAATTATTTGACCATTTGGAAAACTTTGGTGCTCACGAAGGAAGGCGTGTCGGTGTTGCTTTTAACCCGAACTACTATAAAGCTGTCTATCCAGACTTACAAACAGCCGGACTGACTAACGAGCAACTTTACCAACACTACGAAAATTACGGCATTAAAGAAGGGCGTATTGGCTCGGAATTTTTCGATCCGACCTATTACCTCAATAACAACCCTGATGTCAAAGCTGCATTTGGTAACAACTATCAATCAGCACTCAGCCATTTCTTAAATAATGGTATCAAAGAAGGACGGATCGCCGCTCCTCCAATTAGCCCCGCTTTCGATCCCGGTAACACTGCCGAGACATCTTACGGAATTGGTGTTTTACTGACCCGCCCTACTTACAATGAATTTTTGGGTACTAGCGATCGAGAAGACATTTACAGCTTTATCTTAGACAAACCAAGTAACTTCCAGATGAGCTTGGGTGGCTTAGCAAATGTGAAACTGTATGCAGACAGTAACGACAATGAAAAGATCGACCCAGGTGAAGAGATACTTAGCACTAGTAGCGCGTTTATGCGTTGGTATGGTTATTCGGCATATATTAACCAAAATCTCGCTCAAGGCCGCTACTATTTAGACATCGTGACTGGTTCGCCTACTGCTAGCAGTTCTTACAGCATGAGTCTTAGTGCTACTGGCATTCCCACCACGACTCCATCCGATCCTGGTAATACGGCTGCTGAGGCTTTAGATGTGGGAAATCTTAATGGTGGTAGTCACGCCTATCAAGACTTTGTGGGTACAAACGATCGCAATGACTTATACCGTTTTGTTTTGAGTAGCACCAGTACCCTCAACTTGTCCATCAAGGATGTCAGTAACTTCGTAACTGCTAATATCTACGTCGATGTTAATAATGATGGTGCCGTCACTTCCAATGAGTACGTGACTGGAACTGTGGCATCCTCTACCACTGCTGGTTCGATTTTACGGAATCTAGGAGCCGGCACATACTATGTGGATATCGTACCCAGCACTCCCGATCCGACTATTAACAGTAGCTACACTCTCACCATGAGTGCATAGGAACGAGAATTTATCTTCCATTCACAATTAGCTGAAATACAGTACTTTTCAGGTGGGTGAGGACACTCCAAACCCGGTTTCTTGAAGAAACCGGGTTTGGAGCAAGCGATCGATTATCCACTCGTTTTAATAAAGATTAAAAATGTTTTAGCAGGACATTATTTCACAAAAAGCAAATAATGTAAACAAAATACAGAAATAATTAATTAGTTAACCATTATTTAACCAGAATTTTCTTTTAAATTACGTAAATACTTATTCGTTGTTGTAGTACTTAATTGCCGATCGACCAAAAAGGTGACAAGACTAGGCAGATAAAGACAAACTAGGTATCCCCAAACAATACTTAGTTTCCTCTATATATTGTCTTGATTTTTTTATTCATACCTTGCATCAAGGCTTAAAACCCAGCGTTTTAGGTTTTATCGATCGCGATGCAAAATTTGAGTTTGGCCATCTTTTTGGGAAAACTACAAAAAAGTCAGATTTCTTTTATATTCACGAATCGGAGCAAATAGGAGAAAAAATGTCCGTCAATCTATTTAACGCAAATCTGTACCGCTCCCTCTATCCAGATTTAGCCAGAGCAGGACTCACCACAGACGAACAGCTTAGGCAACACTTTTTAACTAATGGTATCAGTGAAGGTCGTCGTTTCTCCTCATACATCGATCTCAATTACTACAGCCTTAGTTATCCAGATTTACGTAGGGCAGGTTTGACTACCAACCGACAATTATTTGAGCATTTGGAAAACGCGGGTGCCAATGAAGGAAGGCGCGGTGGTGTTGCTTTCAACCCAAATTATTATCGGGTTATTTATCAGGATTTAGCAGCAGCCGGATTGACTAACGAGCAACTGTACCAACACTACGAAAACAACGGTATTAAAGAAGGGCGGGTTGGCTCGGAATTTTTCGATCCGGTTTACTACCTGAATAGCAATCCCGACTTAAAAGCCGTATTTGGTAACAACTATGAATTAGCACTCAACCATTTCTTAAATAATGGAGTCAAAGAAGGACGGATCGGTGCTCCACCTGTTAATACTCGTTTCGATCCGGGTAGTACCACTAATACAGCTTATGGAATCGGTGTTTTACTTACCAAACCTACATTCAATGGATTTTTGAGTAGTCTCTATGGCGACCCAACGGATATGTACAACTTTATCCTGGACAAGCCGAGCTTTTTTTCTATGACCATAAACACCCCTATAGTTATTCCCACCACGATCAGGCTGTATGCAGACAGCAATAATAATTACAGAATCGATCCTGGTGAGGAAGTGCAAACCGCTGAAACTTCTTCCGGCACGGCATCTATTCAGAGCCAGTTGGCTCAAGGTAGCTATTATCTAGATATCATCAATGGTACATCTATTTCATATACCATGAGCCTTGGTGCTAACGCCCTTCCCACCAATACGCCATCCGATCCCGGTAATACGGCTGCTCAAGCTTTAGATGTGGGAAATCTCACTGGTAATATTCGCGATTATCAAGATTTTGTAGGAACAAACGATCGCAATGACTTTTACCGCTTTGTCCTAACCGATACCCGCACCCTCAACTTGTCTCTCAACAATGTCATCAACTTGTTGAGCGCTAATATCTACCTAGATGCTAATAACGATGGTGCAGTTACTCCCAATGAATATGTTACTGGCACTGTTGCATCGGCTACTACCACTGGTTCCATCGTGCGAAGCCTGGGAGCGGGTACATACTATGTGGATATCTCACCCAGCACTCCCGATCCTACTATTAACAGTAGCTACATTCTCAGCATGAGCGCATAAAAGCTAAGATTAATTTTTTATTAGTAATTAACTGAAATGAATGGGTGAATCGAACTGGCTCACCCACTTCTTCCATGATTTTTGCTGATAATTGGACATTTTTTCGTTTAGAAAATATGCTTACTTAATAAGCAAAAACTTTCTAAAATTGTTTTGCAAAATTCGTAAATAATCAATGTACTATTGTGGTAGTTAATAGCCCGGTATAAACGGTTGGTTTTTTAAAAACTAAACAACAAATGATGATTTTTAAGAACAATCGTTTATATTACGTAAAATTGTTTTTTTTGCAATCTCTCCTAGTAGATAAAAAACAACTGACACTACCTCGCGAAAAAGCTGTAAAGCATTTATACTTCACGAATCAAAGCTAACAGGAGAAGGTGAAATGTCCGTCAATCTATTTAATGCTAACTTGTACCGCGCTCTCTATCCAGATTTGGCCAGAGCGGGACTGACCAGTGACGAACAACTTCGCCAACACTTTTTAACTAATGGTATCAATGAAGGGCGTCGTTTTTCGTCATACATAGACCTCAATTACTACACTCTTAGTCATCCAGATTTGCGCCAAGCAGGTTTAACTACTAAC
Organism: uncultured bacterium; assembly: GCA_964546365.1. GTDB lineage: Bacteria > Cyanobacteriota > Cyanobacteriia > Cyanobacteriales > Aerosakkonemataceae > DATNQN01. Next base: position 4,360 of record CAZJJR010000386.1, read on the forward strand.
AGACAGTTATTTGACCATTTGGAAAACTTTGGTGCCAGTGAAGGAAGGCGCGTTGGTATTGGTTTTAATCCTAACTACTATAAAGCTGTGTATAAGGACTTAGCAGCAGCCGGATTCAATAACGAGCAACTTTACCAACACTACGAACAATCTGGCATTAAAGAAGGACGTATGGGTTCG
>CAZJJR010000387.1:0-844 GCA_964546365.1 uncultured bacterium
ATTTCCCATCTGTTGCTGTATGGTATGTGTTAATTCGTGTGCTAACAGCCGCTTAGCAGCATCAAAACTTGTGGTTTGCCGACTAAAATGCTACGTCCTACCACGACGGCGTGTTTGCCTCTGAGGTTAATCTGATATTCCTCTAACAGGCGCATTACCCCTGCTGGGGTGCAACTGCGTAATCCCGATTCTCCCCGCACTAAGCGTCCCAAGTTAACCGGGTGCAGTCCATCAGCGTCTTTGTCTGGATCGATTTCGTGTAGTAATTTAACTGCGTCTAAGTGGTCAGGTAGAGGTAGCTGTACTAAAATGCCATCAACTCGTCGATCTTGGTTAAGTGAGTGAATCACTTCTTCTAGTTCTGCTTGGCTTGTTTCGGCGGGGAAATGTTTGCCAAATGATGCGATACCTACTTTTTCGCAGGCGCGTTCTTTGTTTCGCACGTAGGCGGCGCTGGCAGGGTTATCTCCCACCATCAGTACTGCTAATCCTGGCGATCGCCCAATTTTACCTTCTAATTCCTGAATGCGCTCTTTTAGTTGAGCATGAATTTTTTGTGCTAGGGCTTTCCCATCTAAATTTAAGGCTAATTTGTCTTCCATAGGTTTTTTCAGTGGCCTCTCAGGAGGCAATCCGCTTTCCTAGTTTGCCAGATTTGGTTTGCTTTTGACTGGGTTTTAGCGTTATAACCTCGAAGAGAAGATTGCTAGTAACTTTTTTTGAGAGAATTTTTCTTTCTCAAAGTTCCGTAATCTGCTTTTTTCTTTGGTGATTATTTTAGGAGAATGAAATGAAGTTAACTAAAAGTTACGTGTTGCGAATTAGCGCGATCGCATTATTCCTG
>CAZJJR010000387.1:860-4524 GCA_964546365.1 uncultured bacterium
CTGGGAGGAATGACTAGTTTGGCAGTTGGTTTTCTTTCGGCTGGCAGCGTTACCGTTACCAACATTAGCGAAGTGCAAACTCAGCGCGATGACGATGCTAGGGTTTATGTAAAAGGTAAAGTGGTGAATCAAGTTCCCTTACTGGAGTTACGAGCTTATCAGTTGCAAGATTCTACAGGTACTATCTTGGTGGTAACTAAAGATAAATTTCCTCCTAAAGATAAGGAACTTTTAATCAAGGGCAAGGTTGAATATCAGAGCATTCCTTTAGGTGGGCAGGAGTTAGGAGAAGTTTATCTAAAAGAAGAAAAGAGGCTTTAGTATCGTGGTTTTTTATTGTTGTATTATCGATAATTTTTTGATTACTATTAGCTATTATCATGAATAAATAAAGACGCGAATCATACATTAATATAGAACCCGAACCAACAGTAAACAACTTGATAATTGTATGACTAAACAACCAGTTCACGTCGCGATCGCAATTCTTTATCGCGACGGCAAATTTCTGATGCAACTGCGGGATAATATTCCCGGTATTGTCTATCCAGGCTATTGGGCTTTTTTTGGCGGACATATCGAGCCAGATGAAACACCAGAGGAAGCATTAAAAAGAGAATTGGCAGAAGAAATCGGTTACGTTCCTCCTATTTTAAGTCATTTTCGTAATTATTCAGATGGGGAAGTAGTTCGTCATGTTTTTCATGGCGATTTAACTGTAGAAATGAAAGATTTAGTATTAGGAGAAGGTTGGGATATGGGGCTGGTATCGACCCAAGAAATCCGCCAAGGCGAACGTTATTCGGAAAATGCGGGACAGGTACGACCTTTAGGCGATCGACATCAGCGAATTTTGTTGGATTTCATAGAGAATGGTTTTAAGAGTTAGGATTCAGAATTCAGAATTCAGGAGTCAGGAGTTATAATTCAGTTATTGCCTCGTTCCCAGGTTGACTTGGGAACGAAATCTGGGAGGTTTCATTCAGAATTCTGATTCCTGAATTCTGAATACTAAAAAGAGGGTAATCTTCCAGATGGCCGCATTCTTTCAAGCCTGACAAAAACTTGCATTAAATTGGGATCGAAACCATTGGCTTGAATTACTACATTTCTGCGGTTACTTGCATCTACAAATACCAGTTGAAAACCATTCGATCGAATATTAGCGAGGCGATCGTTTTCCGGTAAACCTCTATTTTGGAATTCTTGCCGATAAAATTTAACTAATTCTTCTATACTCAGATTAGTTTTAAAAGAAATATCGATTTGCCCCTCAATTTGTTGTGAAGGTAACTCAAAATAATTACTCACGTTATCGGGAACGGGAAGTGCTGTATGATAATTTCTGACAGCCGCTTGAGTGCTTACGCTTGCATCGCCTTTGGCTGCTTGTAATTGAGGAGAAGAATTTGCTTCGCCCATCAAGGTAAATGCCGCCCAATTGACGGGGGCGGGGTAACTTTTCATGGTTTTTAACATAGCTTGGCGGAGGGCTTGGGCTTTATCTGCACCCTGTTTAATTTCTCCATAAAAGTTAGTCATTAAAGCAGCGGTGGGTGCATCGGGAACCGCCCACAGAGAAACGATTACGCTGGGTACGCCAGCAGCTAAAAAAGAACGGGAAAGTCCTAAAACGCCATCACCATTTATTTTACCTCGACCAGTATTACAAGCGCTTAAAACAACTAATTCAGCATTCATTTTCAGGCTGATAATTTCTCGCGCTTTGAAGAATCCGTTATCTCGATCGGTAGGTGCTAAAGCGAGGGAACTAAACGCACCGAAAACATCATCTAATAATCCGTGAGTGGCAAAATGAATGATTCGGGCTGAAGATAAACGTTGCAATACGGCGGCTTTGGTAGCTCGATCGCCAATTAATGGTTGAGCGTTAAATAGTTGCGCGATCGCATTTGCTTCCCGTTCCGAACCCGGTAATTTTGGTAACGATTGAGGCATCGTAGGATTACCGACGATCAGCACGCCATCAACGGAATTAGGAATTTGTTGTTGTTCTTTGCGAGTAATATCTAATACTTGAATGGAAGGAGATAAAACTACTGTATGTTGAGAAATTAAATAATTTCCTTTCACATCTTTCAGGGCGGCGAACGGTACTAAAAAGAGAAAATCTTGGGGAATGAAAACTACGCGATCGTTTGGATTTGCTGGTAATAAATCGGCAATTGGTTGAATTAACAATTGATGGAGTTGGCGTAAATAATCGATCGAACGTTGAGGTGTAGCCGATGGAGTTGGTTCGACTCTAGCTACTACACTTAAACCCCTGACACCCATAGCTTCTCGTGCTTGGCGTACTAATTCGGGAAGGGGAATTTTTTGTCCGTTGAGAGGTTGGCGGCGAAATATAATTTGACCTGTTGGTTTAATTACCCAAATGAATAGATTGTTCGCCCGAATTTGTTCTTCGTTAGTATAAGTTAATTGCCAATTAGTATTGTAGTCATAAGCAACCGTGTATTGAACTATGGTAGCATTTTTAGCTTTGGCAATTTGCTTAATTTGTTCGAGATTAGGAGCTTCTATTGATTGTTGATTTCCCGAATTAATGTTCAAACGATTAACGAGTAAGCCTACAAATTCACGGGCGCGATTTTGTTCGGCTAATTCTAAAGCTTCGTTGGTGCGATTTTGGCCGATTAAAATTTGTTGTAACCAGCGTTTTAACTCAATTTCAAATTCATATTGCTGACCGACTGCCCAAGCTAATGTTTTTGCTTGTCGAGCATTTTCAAATGTTTGGGCAGCATTTAATAAGTTAGTTTCCCCATCTTTAGCATTGCCACTCAGAAAGAGATTGATTCCCAATTCTTTTAAAACGGTAGCCATCACCGCTGAAGTATTGGGAGAGTTGAGCTTTTGCTCGATCGCGATCGCTTCTCTGAGTAATTCGATCGCTTTGGGATAATTTTTTTGAAGTGTATAGACTTTACTTAAATAAATTAAATTTTGGGTGACTTGGCTAAAAGGTCTGGTTTCAAAATATCCGGAATTTTGCCGAACAAATGCTAAATTTTGTTGGTGTAGTGCTAAAGCTTTCGGCAAATCCCCAGAGTCTTTATAAGTTTCGGCTAAATCATTTCGCGCCCACCATTCGGCATCTAAATCTTTTGCTTGTTGGGCTAATTGTAGTACTTGTTCCATAAGTGCGATCGCACGTCTGAAATTTCTCTCTTTGCGAGCAACAAAACTTTGTTCGCGCAGAGAATAAATTTGCTGCCGCACATCGGTTTGAGCAATTTTGAGGAGAGAACAGTTAGGATTTGATGTTAGGCATTGATTAGTGCGATCGATATTTTCCGATTTAACCGATCGTGTAGATAAGGAAATGACACAAAGTGATAAAATGGGATAAATAATTTTGTTAATTTTAGCCATAAGTAGTTGTTTGACTCGTGGTTGTTAGTTGTCTTCGATTTTACATCTCATCTATTGTGATTAGCTTTGGAGTTTGCAATGCTTAAGCAAATTGTACTTGAGAAATGGAAGAGTTTTCGCTATGCGGTGCTTCCCATTGACCCACTGACGATTCTGATCGGTGCAAACGCTAGTGGTAAATCAAATCTATTAGAAGCTTTGGAATTTCTGAAAAGAACTACTCTAGGTAAGGAAATACAAGCTGCTTTGGCAGGAGATTCAACCC
>CAZJJR010000388.1:0-4516 GCA_964546365.1 uncultured bacterium
ATTGCCTGTGGGGGCTGACCCCTCCCCAACCCCTCCCCTGCAAGGAGAGGGGCTTTCCGCCCCCCCTTCCCTTGCAGGGAAGGGGGCTGGGGGTTTAGGTTTTCCTCTCTTCGCCAACAGTATCCAGTATCACTAGAGATCGCGAGGTTCCAGCCTCGCTTAACAAGCGTGCCATTCCAGTTTTATAGAACTGGGAAAACGATTTTTGTTAATTGTCGATCGTTCGTTGTTTGTTAGCAATGAGCGATCGACATTTTTATATGCACATTCACGAGACGCCCCGTGTTAAGATATATAAAAATTGACCGGAGGACGGTGAAAAATTATGTCAAAAACGAATAATTTTTAACGTTAAATATCAGAAATTTTCAGCCTAAACATCCCGTCCCCTCAAGAACGATCGCTGTTGCTAAGTATTATTAAAAATGATTTCCACACTACCCAACTCTCTTTCCGTAGACTTATCCCGTATCCGGTCAGAAATTCGCGCATTGCAACCCCAATTAGTAGAATGGCGCAGAAATTTACATCAATGCCCTGAACTGGGGTTTCAAGAAAAACTGACTTCCGAGTTTATCAGTGCAAAGCTGCGAGAATGGGGGATCGACCATCAAACTGGCATTGCACAGACGGGTATTGTGGCAACTATTTTTGGTCGTCAGGGTGGCCCGGTACTCGGTATCCGGGCCGATATGGATGGTTTGCCGATTCAGGAAGAGAATGATGTACCCTATAAGTCACAACACCCAGGCAAAATGCACGCTTGCGGTCATGATGGGCATACTGCGATCGCGCTGGGAACGGCTTACTACCTCTCCCAACACCGTCAAGATTTCGCCGGTACGGTAAAAATCATCTTCCAACCAGCCGAAGAAGGGCCGGGTGGTGCAAAGCCGATGATCGAAGCGGGAGTATTGACAAATCCAAATGTTAATGCTATAATCGGCCTCCATTTGTGGAACGTATTGCCGATCGGTACGGTGGGGGTTCGCAGTGGCCCTTTGATGGCAGCTACGGAAGGCTTTCGGTGTACGATTTTGGGGAAAGGCGGACATGGAGCGATTCCCCATCAAACGATCGATTCTATAGTAGTAGCTGCTCAGATCGTGAATGCCCTGCAAACAATTGTGGCGCGAAATGTAAATCCGATCGAATCGGCAGTAGTGACAGTGGGAGAATTTCACGCCGGCAGCGCAATTAACGTGATTGCGGATACGGCCAGAATAGGCGGCACGGTTAGGTATTTTAACCCAGCTTTAGGTGAATTTTTACCAAAACGAATCGAACAGATTATCGATGGAGTTTGTCAAAGTCACGGCGCGAAGTACGATTTGAACTATTGGCGACAATATCCACCGGTGATCAATGATAGCGCGATCGCAGATTTAGTTCGCTCTGTGGCAACCGAAGTAGTAGAAACTCCCGTTGGTGTAGTGCCAGAATGTCAAACAATGGCAGCAGAAGATATGTCTTTATTTCTGCAAGCAGTACCGGGTTGTTATTTCTTTTTAGGTTCTGCTAATGCTACTTTGAATTTAGCTTATCCTCACCATCATCCCCGCTTCGATTTTGATGAAAGTGCATTGGGAATGGGTGTAGAAATATTCGTGCGTTGTGTGGAAAAGTTTTTTAGTTAGGGTGAAAAATTGGGTTTGTTGAAGAGTGGCTAGAAACCCGATTTCTTGAAGAAACCGGGTTTCTGAATACCAATTTCGTGTTCATTTTTTATATGTAATAATTTGCATGAATGAAAATTAGAATATCAATTCATTTTTATAATTAGCAACTGACTCTAACTTGGCTGTAAGCTCACTACTCCGATGAGAATATCTTGCCGCTAAAACTTCAAATTCCTCCTAATATTAAAACACTCATCAAATTTCTGAACTAATTCCCTTGACTCTACAAATCCGATTTCTCGCGCCCAACTTTCGCTAGAAAACAGAAACCCCTCAAGATCTCTTTTTACAAGTATTAGTGATTCCTCAAAGTGAGTACGTGAAATATCGATGTGAAAAGCATTGCTGACTCGTGTTATACCACCATCTGACCAAACACGAACTACATCACCCTGTATCTCAACCCACGGACTCGGATCGTGTCCCAACCAAGGCGATGTACCTGTTTTCAATACATCTATCCATTCGCGCCATGTTTCAAGTCCACAACAACAGCTTGGGGAAATAGTACCCCGCTTCTGGCAGACAACCTGTATTCCGCCTGGTAAAACTAAACTCTTCTCTTTCAGGATTTGCCTCAAAACAGTTTGTCTATCCGCTGTTAGTTCTATTTGATTATATTGAGCCAGTTGTGCAAAGACTAACCCAATTTGAGGATAGGTCATTTCTCCACATAAACGGATCTTTGACAAGGGTTTAAATTCTGGGGTTTCCCAAGGGCAAAAGAACTCGCCTTCATAATAAGGTGCTTCTATGACAGCTTGCATTTGGAGCGATGAATTTATCAATGCTTTCTACTATTTTAAAGAATTTTCAACACCTACAAGTAGTTCTTACTCTTCGATCAGAAAACCGATTTCTCGAAGAAACCGATTTTCTTCTTTCAGATATCAATTAAGCAGGAATACTCATTCCTTTTTGAACTGCCGGACGTTGTTGTACTGTTTCTACCCAACGTTTGAGATTTGGGTGATTATCTAAGGTTAATCCTTGAAATTCATAAACTGCTACCCAAGGATAAGTAGCAATATCGGCAATCGAGTATTCGCCGCAGATATATTCTTTATCTGCTAATTGTTTATCTAAAACTCCATAAAGGCGGAGAGTTTCTTTTTCGTAGCGTTCGATCGCGTAAGGAATTTTTTCTGGGGCAAACTTCTTGAAGTGGTTTAGCTGACCGAACATTGGGCCGACGCCGCCCATTTGGAACATCAGCCATTCTAACACTTGATAGCGATTTTTTTGGTCGGCGGGTAAAAATTTTCCGGTTTTTTCAGCTAAATAAATGAGAATTGCGCCGGATTCAAATATGGTGATGTCTGTTTCGCGATCGACAATGGCAGGAATTTTGCTATTTGGGTTAACGGCGATGTACTCTGGTGTAAATTGATCGCCTTTGGTAATATCAATTTTGTGGACGTTGTAGGGAAGACCGATTTCTTCCAACATGATGGAAGCTTTGCGTCCGTTGGGTGTGGTGAAGGTGTAAAGGTCAATCATATTTTGGGAATGGGAAATTGGTGAAAAATTGGCGATTTTTTAATAATTTTAATACTTAACCAATCACCACTGACAATGGTAGTTTAACGCCTAAAGTGGGAAAGATGAAATTGCTAAAAGTTACGATCGCGTTTTTGCTACCCTTGTTGGGTACTGGTTGTTTTGTCGCTACATCCCAAGTAAAGCAAGCCCCTTATACAAAAAAGACACAAAAAGGGACTCAAAGTAAAGTAATAGGGAAAAGGAAATTATCTAAACGGACGCGATACGGATCGGATTTCGTTACCCGAACCCTACCTACGTTTTTGTCAATTGTAAAAACTATATAAATTTTGTGTATTTTTTTATTAAATTCTCCACTAACTGTAATAATGAGCAATCCTTGGTAGTGAATAATACAGTTAGTACTGGTGTGCTTCTATCATGGTTCACAGGCTTTTATCGGGTTCTGAAATTGGCATAGAACAAGTTCTCGATCGCATGATGGCAGTTATCATGCAAATACATAACCCCTGTGACTCGGACGAAATATTAAAGACAATTGTCAGCGAAGTGAGGGAAATATTAGGAAGCGATCGCGCTCTCATTTACCGCTTCCTACCCGATGGAGATGGAGTAATAGCAGAAGAGTCTGTCAATCCTCAATGGAAACCGATTCTCGGACAACTAATTTACGATCCTTGCTTCAATGCCAAATGGACAGAGCAATATCAACGCGGACGAGTGGGAATTTTAGAAGATATTGATGCCGTAACCCTCGACCCCTGTTATAAAAATTTATTAAATCGGTTGCAAGTTCGTGCCAATTTGGTCGTACCGATTTTAGTCAGAAATCAGAAAAGCAATCCATCGCCCCATCTGTGGGGTTTGCTGATCGTTCATCAATGTAGTAGTCCGCGTCAATGGCATCCCATAGAAATCAAATTTCTTCAACACATTACATTACAACTGGGCATTGCGATCGAGCAAAACTTAAAAGTAGAAACCGCCCTGCGAGAAAGTGAAGAACGCTATCGTTCCGTAATTGCGGCGATGGCAGAAGGAATCGTGCTACAACAAGCGGATGGAAAAATTACAGCCTGTAACCAAAGTGCAGAAAGAATTTTAGGGCTGACTGCCGAACAAATGATGGGGCGAACTTCCCTCGATCCGCGATGGAGAGCGATTCATGAAGATGGTTCCCCATTTCCGGGAGAAATTCATCCCTCAATGGTGACTTTACGAACTGGAGAACCGCAACTTCAAGTGGTGATGGGAGTCCACAAACCAGATGGTAGTCTGACTTGGATTTCGATTAATTCCCAACCTTTGTTTTATGCCGATCGATCTCAACCCTA
>CAZJJR010000389.1:0-4506 GCA_964546365.1 uncultured bacterium
CCATTACACATCTTTGCCAAATGACAAATGGGTACTTTCGGGCATCAATGCTGGCGGCAATTTGGGTGTTGATGCTTACATTTCGGGTACGGTGGCAGCGGTGCGAGAAGCAGCAATGCACGGAATTCCGGGAATTGCGGTTTCTCATTATCGCAAAGGTAAGTTAAATGTGGATTGGGATACAGCTGCTAGGTGGACGGCGAAAGTATTAAATGATTTGTTTAATCAACCGCTTGAACGGGGTAGTTTCTGGAATGTTAATTTACCCCATCTTTTACCGGGAGAACCAGATCCGGAAGTGGTATTTTGCCAACCTTGTACGCAACCTTTACCCGTGAATTATCGAGTTGAAGGTGATGAATATTACTATCACGGCGAGTATGCAAAACGCGATCGCACTCCCGGTAGTGATGTGGATGTCTGCTTCTCTGGTAAAATCGCCGTAACTCAGCTAAAGCTGTAGGGGATATGATATCTTTAAACTTTTCATAGCTTAATAATTGCTCAAATCTGAAGCATTCTACTAATCATGGAATCCGTACATTTTTTAATTAAAATGACGGAGAGCATAAACGTAAATAGATATCGCGTTTATCATCTGTAAAAGCTCTTCGACCGTGCATGACCCTGGTATTGTCAACCATTAAAATATCGCCTTTTTGCTATCGGATATCTACCGTTAATTTAGCAGCAATCTCACTAAGTTCAAATCTTGTATTATCCGTAATTATTCGAGTAAATCCGGTTCCTGACGCACGATCATCTCGTACAAGGACTGGAAACTAAACCAACCGAGCAAAGACGATCCCACTTGGCTATGAGTTAAACGGGCAGTATCAGGGTCAATTAAAAATGGTTTTCCGACTGCTTCAGCCATTAGTTGAGCATGGCAACAGCGATCCATTGCAATAAACCACCATACTGCCTCATCAACAGATTTTCCCACCGTTAGTAAGCCGTGATTGCGTAGGATAATTGCTTTTTTTTGTCCCAGGCTAGTCGCGATGCGCTTACCTTCTCCAGTTTCTAGTACTACTCCCGTGTAGTCATCAAATAAAGCATGGTCGTCATAAAAAGCACAAGCATCCTGGGTAATCGGGTCAAGCAATCTTCCTAGTGTTGACCAGGTTTTGCCATAAAGAGAATGGGCGTGGGCTGCTGCATTTACATCGGGTCTAGCTTGGTGAATTTGGGAATGAATGGCGAAAGCAGCGGCGTTGACAGGTCTGTTGCCTTTGACAACTTCACCCCGATCGTTGACTAATAAGAGGTCTGATACTCGAATGCTACCAAAATACATTCCGAATGGATTCACCCAAAAGTGGTCGAGCAATTCCGGGTCGCGGACTGTTATGTGTCCGGCTACACCTTCATCAAATCCGTAGCGAGCGAACAAGCGAAATGCCGCAACCAATCGCTGTTGGCGATAACAACGCTCATCGTCTACACGATCGAATGTAGGCGGTGATGGGAATTCTAGTTTTGACATAAATTGCTCTTCGTGCTTCTAAGTTAAGTTGCACTATAGCAATCCTAAATGAATTGCGAACAACTAGACCCCTCCCAACCCTCCCCTTGGTAAGGGCAGGGCTAGGGTGGAGTTCATTACTCAAATAGGATGGCTATATATACCTTTTAAATATCAGATATAGATCGGATAGCTCGTATTTGTCAAGTCAAATTTTGCCGTTATTTCAGTTAGATTCTTACTCTAATAATGTTAAGATTATTGACAATAAAATTATACCTTGTAGAGGTTATTATCAAATTACAACTAATTTTAAAAATTGACATAATAATGAAGATGCTTTTGGTAAAGTTTTCGTTATGCCAAAAGTTAAGCATTAGATATGCAGAATTACATTGATACCTAAAATATGAGTTCAAGTAAAAGTTTATTGAAAAATGAAAGTGTATCTGAAGTAAAATCAGAGGGTTAACTATTGAGGAACGCGAGAATGCGAATCTTAATCATGGGTGGCACCCGGTTTATCGGGGTTTATTTAACGAAGATTTTGGTCGAACAAGGTCACGAAGTTGTATTGTTTAATCGCGGTAAAAAGCCAGCACCAGTTGAAGGGATTCAACAAATTCATGGCGATCGCACTGACGCTTCGCAAATCAAAGAAAAGCTAGCTTCGGAAAATTTTGATGCCATCTTTGATAATAACGGTCGCGAATTAAGCGATACTCAACCTTTGGCGGATCTTTTTAAAGGCAAAGTGAAACATTTTGTCTATATGAGTTCGGCGGGAGTTTATCTGAAAACGGATCAATTACCGCACGTTGAAGGGGATGCGATCGATCCGAAAAGTCGCCACAAAGGTAAGCACGAAACGGAAGCTTACTTGCAAGAACAAGGATTGCCTTTTACTTCCATTCGTCCGACTTATATTTACGGCCCGCAGAATTATAATGATGTGGAAGCATGGTTTTTCGATCGCATCGCGCGCGATCGGCCTGTCCCGATCCCTGGTAACGGATTACACATCACCCAACTCGGTCACTGCAAAGACTTAGCCAAGGCGATGGCGGCGGTGTTGGGCAATGAAAATGCGATCGGGCAGATATACAATATTTCCGGAGAACGGTACGTCACCTTTGATGGACTTGCACGCGCTTGTGCAACAGCAGTTGGCAAATCTGCCGATATAGAAATCGTGCATTACGACCCTAAAAAGTTTGATTTCGGCAAGCGTAAGGCATTTCCTTTTAGGCTTCAGCACTTTTTTGCTTCCATAGACAAAGCCAAAACCGAACTAAATTGGCATCCAGAATACAACCTTGTCGATGGATTGATCGATTCGTTAGTAAATGATTACCTTCCTTCCGGTCGAGGTGAAGCAGAAGTAGATTTCTCGGTAGATGATGAAATTCTCAAAGCAGTGCAAAGTTAATTGATAAGGTAAGGTGGGTACTGATTGCCCACCCTACTTTTAATGAGAGGTGAAAATGGCTTACAGTCAATTTACTTTAAGCAAAGTAAAAGAAGATTTTCACCTGACAACGGTGGAAGGTACGAGGTTTTTCCCAACCAATATAGAAGCGATCGCACCTAGTCCTAGATTAATGGCTATTTTAGAGGAATTACCTTGGGCAATCGCAGTAGATACAGAAAAAGCGCGGTCTGAGGTAATTATTAATCCAGTTTTGTTAGAAGTGCGACGCATTTTTAATCAAAAAATTAGCGTGTTCTCAGGTGAAGAATTTAACGTTGATGTTGCATCTGGATTAAACGGTGTTTGCGACTTTTTAATTAGTCTTTCTTCCGAACAACTGACAGTAGAAGCGCCTGCTGTTGTCATAGTAGAAGCTAAAAAATCGGATATCAAGTCAGGAATTGGACAATGTATTGCGGAAATGGTAGCTGCCCAAAAATTTAATGCAGCTAAGAATAAACCCATCCAAACAATTTTTGGTACTGTGAGTAGCGGTACGCAATGGCGTTTTCTCAAATTGGAAGAACAGACTGTAACAATTGACCTGACTGATTACCCGCTACCTCCTGTCGAACAAATATTGGGATTTTTAGTTTGGATGGTACAACAAAGTTAAAGAGAAAATTATTTTGTTTGTAGTGAGGACTTTAGTCCTCCCACTGTCATTAACTGAGGACTAAAGTCCTTACTACGAACCTAAATGTGAATTCTTCTTCAAAACATATCTTTCATCCAAGGATGAGAACTAGCAAATAATTGTGTTGCCATAGAAAGTGATTTTTCTGTTCCTTCTACTTGACCAGTTAATTGCAATTGTGCGGGAGTAAACAAACCTGAATAGAGGGGCGCAAGAGAACGAATATCGATTTGCAAATCTCCTCTACCACCTTTGGTAACTTCTCCTTTTCCATTCGATACTTGCAAGATAAAGTTACCAGTATTTTCAGGTATCAAGCTGTCTTTTACTGCCAAATGCAACTCTGCTTCGATCGCGTTCGGATAACCGCGCAGATTCAGCGCTTTTTCTAGATTGACGATTCGCAAAAACCACAATTCATGATTGCGGATATTGGCGGTTTGTTCTGGTAGTAATAAAGTTCGCGGATCGATTTTGCCGGCATACCATCTAGCGTACTGAATTTGGGAACGATGATCGCCGATAAATGTCCATAAGCGATTGATGGCGGCTGGCGTTAAAGTTACCCAATCCCAAATTTGCAAATATGAAGTGTTTTTTTCAATTTTTTGACTGAAAATAATATAGCCTTCTGGTTGAGTGGGGGAACCAACGATATAGGCGTAAACTACATCGTCTTTGTGTTCGATAATTCTCTGCCAAATTCCTGGATGACGGTCTAAATTCCCGTTGTTTTGTATGGCTTGTTGGCGATAAATTGGTAGGAAAATATCGGGTTGAATGGTGGTGACTTTTTCTAGAGGTAAAGTACGATCGCTTAATTTAATACTCTGAGTCGGTACTTCCCAATAACAGCGACTTCCCGCTTGTTCGTATCCAGCTTGGCGGTAAAGCCGTTGGGTAGCGGGATAAAGGCTAGAAATTGGTATG
>CAZJJR010000390.1:0-673 GCA_964546365.1 uncultured bacterium
ATTTAGTTGAAATACGAGTAAGACAGAAAGGAATAGATTTTAGTAATTGTTCTTTCGTCCAAATCGAGAATCTCGAATTTTTTGCTTGCAATATTAACTCAAGCAATTGCTCGAATATCAATATTATAGGCGTAGACTTCAAGTATTCTGGTTATCATAACCCTGAATGTAAAGGAGGTATTGAAGCTATAAAACTGACCGGGGATAATATTAAAATCGCTGATTCAAAGATATATGAGACTTGCGGAGACGCGATTTATTTAAATGGAAATAACATTCATTTTTATAATTCAGTTAGTTCTGGATCGGGATACTTAGGCGTTGGTGGTGACTCTATCGATTCTATGGGAACAAATCATATTATTGAAAAATCAACCGTATTTAACTCTGGCTATCATGGTATCTGTGCAAGGGCAAAGGCTAGTAAATATAGATTCCTGCGCGTGTTTAATATAGGCAGAAATGCCACGGATCTGAGCGGTATTAATACGCTAAGAACAGGAGATATGCAAGGAACTGAAATATGTTACAATTGTTTACATGATGGCCTTTCATTCAAAGGAGAGCTTGATGGAATTCATTTTAATGGATGTCAATTAATCAGGACTGATTCGGGCGGACAAAAGCCACAAGAAGGAACATCAAATGTAAAAATACATCACAATATAGGGTA
>CAZJJR010000390.1:710-4483 GCA_964546365.1 uncultured bacterium
GGCTTTATGGCCTTTAGCACCTTGGCATACCAATTATGGCAATACTAAAATAGAAGTTTATTGTAACTCTTTTGATGGAAGTATTTCATTTGCTACCAGACCCGAACACATTAATACTGGTACGATCGTGATGAATAATATTGCTCGTACTATGAATATAGTTCCATCAGAAGCAGATATTAAAAAGAATTTATTTGAACAGAAGATCGTTACTGATAACTTGAGTGGTTACGCAGGATTTATTAGTCCTTGGAATTATAACTTTATGCTGAGGAGTGATTCTCCTTGTATTAAGGCTGGTGTTAGGGTTTCACCTTATACAGATGATTGTCAAGATTCTGCACCACATCTGGGAGCGATCGAATTCGGTGCTACTCCTTTTGTAGCGGGGGCTGTGATTGGCGATCGCGATATACCCTCTCTTCAATATCGCCAAGATCGAGAAAACCCATACAAGATTTATATTACTGGTTTACCAATAGGAAGAAATCTGCCAAGCGATTTTAAAATTAAGTCTGGTGATGGCGTACCTTCTGGAAATTTCTATAATGTGGTCGATCCAACAACCGGACTAACTACTGGCATTGCTTTTATCAATCATTGTAATAGTAACGGTACTATCAGCATTAGTCTTGATGGCACGACTTTTCATCAAACAAATAAACAGGTTGATTTAGATGATTTATCGATCGCAAATGCTGCCCTACAATTTGACGTATCATCTCGAAGTATATCGATGGTAACAGAAGAGCAGCCTGAGTTAGTTCGTCCTTATTATCGCATTCCCATTCAACTGTCTAATTTTGTCGCTGCCAAATGGTATAGCAAACCTGTTTTGTTAAGAATAAATACCGCTAATTTGATAGCAGATGGACTGATGCAGTCTGATTGCCGCGATTTAAGGATAGTTAATTCTAGCGGTCATCTAATTAATTATTGGATCGAATCTGGCATAAATACTGAAGAAACTTTGGTTTGGGCAGATTTTTCATCTTTGAATATTAACATTTCGATGCAAACTTACGATGATTTATCATTATTCTATTTAGCTTTTGGTAATCCTGATTGGCAATCTTCTGTTAGTAATATGAGAGCTATTTTTCCTAGCCTCACAGATAATATGGCATTTTGGTTCAAGGCACACGAACACTCTGGCAGTTTTGATTCCTCTATTAGTGATTGGACGGATGTTTACAATAATCATGCAGTTCAGTCTACCCGAGCCAATCAACCAATTTTGAGAAGTAATGTCTTGAATGGATTTGCGGGAATAGAATTTGATGGTGTTAACGATTACTTATTAATGGGAGGTGGATATACCACAGCAACACAAGGAAGTTTTTATATAGTTTACAAAAATCCATCCCCGGGAAATACGAAGTCCCAAAGGTTGATGTCCGGTTCTAGCGCTGGTTCACAAGATTATACAGTAGGTGTTTATTTAATGCCTGCATTAGATGCTTCTAATGTTCCCGTTGCTAATCCAGATGGAGGATTAGCTGAGTGGATTCGAGCGAGCGATCGAGATATGACCAATATCCATTTCGGTGTCCGTCATTCAACTATGGGTAACTACTACAAGGGTTATATATTAGAAGCGATCGGTTTTTATGGTACGCTCGGCTCGAATCAAAGTAAAGTAGTGAAAAACTATGCTCAGATCAAATATGGTTTACAACCATCTTTAATAGCAAGTATTGATTACAACTTAATCAGTCCACCTCGTTAAATTTTCCGATATTTCTCTAGGGATAATGAGTAGAATTGTTTTAACGACGATCGGCTCTTTGGGCGATTTGCATCCGACGATCGCAATTGGGCTAGAGTTACGCGATCGCAATCACGATGTTGTATTCGCTACCCACAAAGAATACCGCACCAAAATTGAATCGATCGGCTTTGAATTCCATGCCATTCGCCCGGATAATCCCGCCTTAGAAGATCCAGAACTGATGGCGCGGATGATGGATCGCAAAAAAGGAACCGAGTTTATCGTGCGAGATTGGATATTCGGTAACTTACGCCAGATGTATGACGACCTACTCAACATTGCCCAAACCGCAGATTTTATGGTGGCGGGAGACGGAGTGCCTGCGGCGCGGGTGGTAGCGGAAAAATTAGGTATGAAATGGGCATTTTTTGCCTTAGCGCCTGCTTCGTTTTGTTCGGCTTACGATCCGCCAGAATTACCAGTACCACTTTTGGCGGCGTTGTCTAAATTTAGTTTTCTGGGCTTAATCGTTAATCGGGGCGTGATGAATCTTGCTCGATCGATGAGTCGCAGTTGGATTGAGCCAATGTATCAACTGAGACAGGAATTAGGCTTACCCGCGATCGCACATCCTGTATTTGAAGGAAAATATTCACCCTATCTGGTACTGGCGCTGTTTTCATCCATTTTAGGGAAACCTCAACCGGATTGGCCAGCCAATAGCGTGATTACGGGATTCACTTTTTACGATGGAAAAACAGCAGAAACTAAGATTAAACCAGAACTTCAGCAATTTTTAGAGGCAGGTGAACCACCAATTATTTTTACGTTAGGTTCTGCGGCGGTGCTAGACCCTGGTAATTTTTATCACGAAAGTATTGGAGTTACTCAACAGTTGAATCGTCGGGCTGTGTTACTGATGGGGAAAAATCCAGCGCCACTATATTTACCTGAGAATATCATTGCGGTGGATTACGTGCCTTACTCTGCCATTTTTTCACAAGCTTGTGCGATCGTGCATCAAGGGGGAATTGGGACTACTGCACAAGCATTACGCGCCGGAAAACCAACTTTAGTGATGCCCTACAGTCACGATCAACCGGATAACGCAGCACGAGTTGAACGTTTGGGCATCTCGCGCAACATTCGACGGGAAAATTATACGGCGCAACGAGTGACCAGAGAGTTGAAAGAGTTACTGGAAAATCGAAAATATACGGCAAAAGCGGCAGAAATCGGGCGAATCGTGCAAGCGGAAAATGGGGTGTCTGTAGCGTGTGATGAAATTGAGAAGCAGCTTAAGTAAATTATCTGTGGGAATTTGGGGTTAATTTTTTACCGCAGATGAATGCAGATAAACGCAGATAAACGCAGATAAAGAAGAAAGCGATCGCAAATCCGTCTTGTTATTCTCCCTAAGAAGCTGTAAAACCCGATCGTACAATGCTTCATCAATACAAAATTTTTTTATGCGCTTGCAAAGTGTAGCAATTTTAACTTTAACGACGATCGGGATTTGGGAAATGCAGAGTGCGATCGCGAGTTCTGTCGATCTGACCTCTCCCCCAGCCCCTCTCCTTGCAGGAGAGGGGAGTAATACTCCTCCTCATACTCATACTCCCCCCTTCCCTCGCAGGGAAGGGGGGCTGGGGGGGTTAGGTCAATTAACGGAAAATCAACCAGTAGTTCGAGATATCCAAATTCGATTTGTCGATCGCGAAGGTGAAACTGTCAATGGGCGCACCCGTCAAGAATTCCTACGGGGTTTACTGCGACTTAAACCTGGTGATGTATTTCGAGAAAACGAGTTGGAATCGGACTTGCGGCGATTGAGGCGATTGGAAATTGTCGATCGCGTTGATGTTTCCGTACAGTCAGATGACTCTAATGTTGACATTATTTATGACATTAAAGAAAGTCGTTTCCCTTCTCTGACTTACGGTGGTGGCTATAACTCGGATATCGGGATTTATGGTTCGGTAAGTTATCGAGATGCCAATATCGGCGGCAATAATCAGCAATTTACGGGTAAATTGCAGGTTAGCCAGATCGATGCCCAGTT
>CAZJJR010000391.1:0-217 GCA_964546365.1 uncultured bacterium
AGAAGTTCCCGATCAACAAGTTCTCTCTAAAATGGTATCCGTTGCCAGAGGCGTGAGCGGCGCTACCTCTGTAGACAGCAGCCAAGTTTCTGTTGGCTAACTAAGTATTTTCGCTGCTTTTTCTAAATCCAGTGTAAAAAATAAAACGATAAAAGAAAGAGATTTTTTTTTTTTTTTTCTTTCTTTTTACTTTTGAGTGATAAACACTTTTGTCGGT
>CAZJJR010000391.1:265-4424 GCA_964546365.1 uncultured bacterium
TAAGATTATTTGATTTATTTGCTCCGGACACTCATCATGAGGACAGTGACCCGCATTTTCCAACTCCATCAGTTGTAAATTCTGATTGTACTGTGTGAACTGATTGGCCAAGCCGCGAGGAATCATTTTATCTTTTGCGCCCCAGATTAATAGCATGGGGATATCCAATCTCGGCAGCAATGATTTCACGCTGGGGCCAAACTTAGAACTAGTCATTGCTTTTAAGATGGCACAAAAAGCTTGAGCGGAACCCCGGTCTTGTGCTGGTCCAACCAAAATATCTACCAATTCATCAGTAATTGCTTCTCGGCTAGCATAAGCGATCGATGCCCAACTGCGGACTCGGTGAGGAACTCGTACCCAATAGAAAAAGCTTTTCACCAGTAGTGGAGAGAGGATCGCGCTTTTGATTCCTGCGACTAGCGATCGCAAAGCTGGCGGAATCATTTCCTCTTCCAAAGTCGGGTCAGGCAAACTCATCATTACCACGCCCCGCACCATATCCGGATGGGAAGCCGCAGCTGCCAGACAAACTAAAGAACCGATCGAATTACCCACCAAAACCACAGGTTGCTGGATAAAAGTACGCCAAAAGTCGTAAACCTGCTCTACCCAAAGACTTACATCATATTTAGCGGATGCTTTTTCCGAAGCACCAAAACCCAGCATATCCAGTGCATAAACCGGGTGTACCTGATTTAGCACCGTCAAATTATGCCGCCAATGTCCGATGGAAGCACCAAATCCGTGCAACAGGATTAACGGAGTGGCATTACTGGTAGTCCGAGTAGGCCGTAAATAAGTGTAACGCACCTGCCAGCCTCGCCAAACCCAGTCCCGTTGACTTCCAACCCGTTGTTGCCAGTGCAGGGAAGTTGTCACGCTGACCTCTGCTTCAAAAAGATTTACAAAATGTGGTCTAGATTTTTATTTTAACGTCAGCAAGAGAAGAAAAGGAGGTAAGGGGAAAGGCAGATATGGTAAGATTTCCATTTTTGGACTGAAATTAGAGAAGGTAATACTTAAGAGGGTTGATTTAAACTATAAACGGTGATTTTCTCTAAAAAGCGCCGGAATTCGTCAGCTAGGAATTTATTACTTCCCTAAACCCTTCATTGACGTTCTTCTTTCCTTAGCCCCAGTTACTATTTGCTATTGTCCGGTATATCTTACGTCAAGCTAAAACTAGAAGTTAGAAATAACATTAACAAACAAGCCGAAACTCAATCGTAGTGGGTAGAATGGCAAATACAAGCAAACAAAAATTAAAATTAAAATTATAGTAGTTTCTCCCTCTGGGGACGGTAGTGCCGTTCATCTAGCCTTGCACCGATCTATCATCTTCCTGATGATGTTGCAGTAAAAAGGCTAAAACTAACCTTTTTATCAACTTCTCGCCCACATATACAAAATGTCTGCGATCGAAAAAAGACGCCCAAATAACGCACCTGTAATCAACGAACGTATCCGATTTCCCAAAATTCGAGTCATTGACAGCGATGGCGGTCAGTTGGGGATCATGACCCCACAGGAAGCTATACCGCTAGCAATTGAAAAAGAACTCGATCTCGTCCTACTAAGCGACAAAGCTGACCCACCCGTTTGT
Organism: uncultured bacterium; assembly: GCA_964546365.1. Lineage (GTDB taxonomy): Bacteria > Cyanobacteriota > Cyanobacteriia > Cyanobacteriales > Aerosakkonemataceae > DATNQN01. The sequence continues at coordinate 1,872 of CAZJJR010000391.1, forward strand.
CGAATCATGGACTACGGCAAGTTTAAGTTCGAGCAGGAAAAAAAGGCGCGAGAAGCTCGCAAGAAGCAGCATACTGCGGAAGTTAAAGAAGTGAAAATGCGTTATAAGATTGACGAACACGACTATAACGTGCGCGTATCTCATGCCAAACGCTTTATTCAAGAAGGAGATAAAGTTAAAGCCACCGTAATGTTCCGAGGTCGGGAAATTCAGCACAGCGACTTGGCAGAAGACTTGCTCAAGCGAATGGCAAACGATTTACAGGAGGTAGCAGAAGTGCAGCAAGCGCCTAAAAAAGAAGGTCGCAACATGATGATGCTGCTAGCTCCCAAAAAATAAACTGTTTTACCGATTACCCACTGTTTGCCTGCTATGGAAAAAAGATACTGTTTCCCTAACGTACTGTAGTGCATTTTCAGACTGGTAATCGGCCATATCTATCAAATATCGGGCAGGCATAGTTGTCTGCCCATCTAGAGTTAATTCATCCCAATAAAAGAGATTGGCATCTTACGGTATCCTTATTAGTAAAGTTAAACATAGAAAGCCAAGTCTGTACGCTAGCCTTAATAGGTTCAAAAGCGTCCGTTGTGGGTATCATCTCGTGCCGATCGCAATGCGGCTCACAACTAGACGAGCTTTTAGGTAAGGCAGGAGTTGATGGTCTCCGTTCCTACTAAAGTTCAAAATGTCAAAGTTTTGGATAACCATCAAGACTTTTTCATAAGGAGTTCAGATGAAACTGAACAATCCGTCGCCCTTAAAGGGTGCATTGGGACGGATATTGCTTCAATGGCTGAATTTGCGTGGAGCGAACGGACTTTCCTGATGTTCGCCGTCTACACCACCACCTCTATAGGCTTAGTTTGGTTAGAAGCTAGCACGGTAGCTTTGTTTCTAGACCAATTGGGAGCCAAATGGTTGCCGTTGATTTATATTGCTAGTGCAGGACTGGGGGGAGGCTTAGGCATTCTATCTACCTGGATGCAAAAAATACTACCCCTGCGCCAGTTCGTAGTCACCGTAGGATTTTTCCTGGCAATCCCGCTACTTTTATTTCGTGTCGGTTTAGAGTTTGGCTCTTTAGGCACGCTGACGGTGTTTTTACTACCCTTATGGGTAGATGGAGCCTACGCCCTCAATTATCTCAATACTTCACTAACGGCTAATCAGCTATTTAATATTCGAGAAATTAAGCGCACTTTTCCATTGATTAGCAGTGGCAGTTTAGTGGCAGACGTACTGAGCGGTTTTTCCTTACCGTTGCTCCTATCATTAGTTGGGCTGCACAACATCATTTTAGTAGCTGCCATTATGCTGGTTTTAGGAGCGGGAATTCTCTACTATCTGAGCAACCGCTATCAGCAATCGTTTCCAGACTATCACCTCAGTCATTTGGGCGAGTCATCCGAACACAGTAACACCCGTCGTTTGGGTGGCCCATTAAAGTATTACGCAATACTGCTGTTTGCTTTTTTTATCATCTCCCAAGTTCTGCTGTTACTGATCGATTTCCAATACCTTTCTCAGTTAGAGGTTCACTTTCAAGGAAAAGATATTGCCAGCTTTTTGGGACTATTTAGCGGCATCGTCGGCATCTTTGAGTTGATGACTCAGTGGTTTGTGTCCAGCCGGGTGATCGAGCGTTTAGGTGTATTTAGTACAGCCATTATTCCTCCGGCAGTAATGGCAATTCTCGGCTTAATCCCTTTGACTATTTTAGTCTTGGCGATGTTGCAATTAATCCACTTGAGAGGGTTGGAATTATTTATCGGTTTAATCGTTCTTAAATTTGTTGATGAATTATTGCGCTATACATTTGTTGCTAGTACAGGGTCAGTTTTGTTTCAACCAATTCCCGATAACCTGCGGGGTAACATCGAAACAAAAGCTCGCGGCATTGCCGAACCTGTAGCAACTGGTTTTACGGGAGCAGCTATATTAGGGATTATTGGGTTTTTGGGTTGGATATTACCAAATCTGCCAGATAAAGTCCGCGAGGATATTGTTGGTTGGATTATCGTGGGTGGCATCGTGATTTTCGCCATCGGATGGCTGATATCGGTGTGGCTTTTGCGATCGCGCTATGTAGATTTGCTAGTATTGAGCGCTCAACGGGGTCAACTCGGTGGTGCTGATGTAGACCTGCGAGTTCTCAAGCGAGCAGTAGTAGAAGTATTGGAAAGACCGGGTGCAGAAGCAGAAAAGCGTTCTTGTATCGAACTACTCAGCCAAATTTACTCTCACGATGTAGGAGAAATTTTAGCTCCCAGGCTCCCTCACTTTTCTCCTTCTTTGCAGCGTCAGAGTTTGGAGGTGATGTTAAATAACCCCGATCCAATTTATTTGCCACAAGTGCGGGCGATCTCAGTTTCCAATCCCACGCCAGATGTGTTAGCAGTTGCCTTACGCTACATCTGGCTAACGGAACCAGAACCGGATTTGCGTCAGTTGCGTCCCTACCTGAACCCAGAAGTCGATCCGGTAGTGCGGGGTACGGCGGCTTCCCTGCTGATGCGCTTGGGAAGTTCAACACAAAAAGCGGAAGCTACT
>CAZJJR010000392.1:0-4423 GCA_964546365.1 uncultured bacterium
CCTGCTTACCCCCATCGCCCCATCGCCCCATCACCCCATCCTTCCATCTCTTCATTACCTCACCTTGAATCGTCGATCTGTTTAGCTGACACTTCAATTGCTTGCACGTCAATCGTACCGGGAGGTGCTACGCGCTTAAATTGGCCCGCCTCCACGAAGAGAGGTTCGCTACAACTGGGACAGCGCATTTGAGTTTGATTTAAGCCAGTTAACTCATAGCCGCAAACGGGACATTTGTCCTCGACTAGGTTGCGTTGCAGCCACCAGCGAAATCCCAGAAATGCGATCGCCGGTGCCATCAGGATGAAGATTACTAAAACAACAAAAGATTTTACTAACCAGCCCAGTCCAATAGCACCCAGTACCCAAAACATAACGATGAGGGTAAGCAGGCAGCCAATGCCTGAAAGATTGAATTGAGGGGTCTTGATGCTCATTTTTTGCATCTCATCTTGGTCTGCCTCTAGCATAGCGAGTTCAGACCCAAGAGGGGGAGAGGGGCTCAAGCAAAAGGAGGTGGGGGGAGAAAATATTCAGGAAATGTTATATCGGGTGAAAAAAGGAGTGAGACCCCAGCCATATACTGAAATCGAGCGATTAATTTATGATAATTATCAACTCAAAATTCTCATCCATCAGAAGCAATTTAATTATCCGCGTTCATCTGCGGTAAAAATTGAACCAGCAATTCCTACCGCTAATGTTTACTATTACACTACCAATGCAACTAAACAAGATATTAAAAATCAACAGAAAGATCCAACATAGTTTTTCACTTTTGACTTTAATAATTGTCTTTTAGCAATTTTTTTAATTGCTCGGTCAAAGCATCTCTGCCAAAATGAGCTAAACACTCTTGGCGCAACCATTGACCGTCACAACGTTTGTCTTTACCTTTGAGAATTTCGATACAAGCATCTGCTACTGCATCTGGGTCGCGGTGGGGAACTCGCCAGCCCAATCGTCCATCCTGCAAGGGATCGGCAGAACCATCCGCATCACCGGACAATACGGGAATGCCACTAGCCATTGCCTCTAGATATACGATGCCAAATCCTTCTTGAGAAGGCATGATGTAGGCATCGGCTACTCGATAATGTGCCGGTAAATCTGCTGTGGGAACGAATCCAGCAAAGATTACCCGATCGCTAACCCCCAAATCTTGGGCCAACTGCGCTAATCGGGGTCGATCGTCTCCTCGACCGATCACTAAGTATTTCACATTTGGGAACGCTTTTGCGATCGCGGGTAAAGCCCGAATCGTCACGTCCACACCCTTATAAATATCCCCAGACCACAGTCGGGCCACTGTCATTAACACTTTGGCATCTTCTAAACCATATCGATCGATCGATTCCTTTGGTTTAGGGCCAGGAGTAAACACATTCCCATCTACGCAACAGGGGAGAAGCTGCACTTGCTTGGGGTCAATGCCATTCGATGCACAAAGCATATCCCGACTGTAACGGCTGATCGTCCAAATACTCGATGCTTGCCTTAGCGCTTTTTGATATTGCTGGGGTAGGGGTTCCCATACCTCTTTACCATATGTCAAAATAGTGTAAGGAATTGACAGCTGTTGGCAAATCGATCGCACCAAAGGAGCTAAATTAATATGACCGCAAAAAACGCGATCGGGTCGTTGCTGCCACAAAAACTTAAGTAACGCCGCACTCAGCTTGATCCGTCCCCACATAGGTGACCTGGATTTAAAGTAATCAAATTGCAAATTTGCCCTGTCAAACTGATTATCCGATTCCGGCGCATCCCGCAGTAAAAAAACTGCTGCTAAAGGCGAATCTGAAGCCAAATAAGCCCGCCAAATATCTTTTACATAAGATTGAATGCCGCCTTCGGCAGATAAAATTTCCAGGAAAATGAAAGCATAATCGAACTTTTTGTCGATCGCTTTCCTCTCATTTTTATAAAATTTCACGATAACAACTCAAAGATAAAGTTTCATTTTGGTCATTAGTCATGGGCCATTTGTTAATCGTTTCCAGTTAACAGCCACCGCTCGATTTGAATCAACCAGAAAATAACCAATGACAATGCCAATGTCCCATTCCCCATTACCATAAACCTCTTTTTCCAGTAGGTCTAACAGTCATCCAATTTGTCTTCGCCATCGCTAGCTGTTCGTCCGTGATTCTAGCACCGGTCAGATTAGCGCCACACAGATTTGCTCCCCTCAGGTTTGCATTACTCAAATGAGCGTAACTCAAATCAGCACCTCGCAAATCTGCTCCTTCCAAATCCGCATAACTCAAATAAGCCCTACCCAAATTAGCATCTCGGAGGATGGCATAATTTAAACTAGCCCGACCAAAATCAGCTTGAAATAAATTAGCAGCTTGCAAATTAGTTTTGTTCAATCTGGCTTGGTGGAAAATCGCTTCTGACAAATTAGCTTTTTGCAGATTGAGCAAGCTCAAATTTTGTTGAGCAAAATCCCGTCTACCTTTGTTATAAGAACTTTGTACTTCCAAGGCATCGAGTTTGCGGGGAACTTTCCCCCGATTGCCTGTAGAACCGCTGCTTTGCATATTGCTGCCGCCGGCTCTACTGCTACCCATTTTACTGCCAGCTAAACCGGAGTTAACATCTGTTCCTTCTAACCTGGTTCTTCTAGCTCGAATTGCCATTGCTGCACGAGATACCGACCCCGAACCGGCAGAACCGCCTGAAGGATTGGCAACAGAACCACCAGACATCGGACCGAATTTGCTGGTAGATGGAGGAGAAGTACTGGTGGGCGATGCGATCATCCCTTGAGCTAAGCTATCCAGATATGGCTCTAACTCTAAAGCTCGCAACACTTCATTAGCTGATTGATAGCGATGTCGAACCGACACCTCTAACATTTTCTTGAGTACTTCGACAAAATGGGAGCTAACTCGGATGTATTTTTCCCAAAGCATTTCTCCCGTGGAGGGATTGTAGTCTAAATCTTTGGGAGATTTGCCTGTTAATAAATAAATGCAAGTGACTCCGACAGCGTAAATATCGCTGGCATAAACCGGACGCATCGCCATTTGTTCTGGCGGTGCAAAACCGGGCGTACCTATAGCATAAGCAGTCAAGGCGGTTTGGTCTGAGTTACTGGCTGCGGTTTGGCTAACTTGGTTTTTTACCGCGCCAAAGTCGATCAATACTAGTTTGTGGTCTTGTTGGCGACGAATTAAGTTAGCTGGTTTAATATCCCGATGGATTACTTGCTGACTGTGAATATACTGCAATACCGGTAACAATTCGCTTAAGAATTGCTTGACGCCTTCTTCGCTCAACGGGCCATTGGTTTTGATTTCCTTTTGTAAGGTTGAGCCTGAAACATATTCCTGAACTAAATAAAATTGTTGGTTGTCTTCAAAATAATCGAGCAGTCGAGGCACCTGAGGATGGTTCCCAATCTTACCCAGAGTTTTTGCTTCGCGCTCAAATAATTCGCGTGCCATTTGGAAAACGTGAGGCGCTGTAGCTGTGGGGCGCAGTTGCTTGATCACGCAGCTGGGCTGACCGGGTAACAACTCGTCTCTCGCTAAAAAAGTAGCGCCAAAGCCTCCTTGCCCCAGCGGTTTGTCGGCACGATAGCGATCGCGCAGCAGCAGCTTGGCACCGCACGCCTCACATTGTTCGGCATAGTCGGGGTTTTCTGGATTGGGACAGGCTGGATTTAAGCAATAGCTCATTCAGCTTCACTCGCTTCAAGATGAATCAGCGGTTTAGATTGCCCTAATTTCATTATCTGGGCATGAACGAACAAATACAGTGCTAATGGGAAAAAATCTTTTAGAGAGTTGATAAAGAATCTTTATTCATGAGCAAAGTATCCATTAATACCTGAAAATTTACTTAACTATCAAATTGCTTTTAATGTAACTCATCTAGAGTTAGAATGCCCTAGACGCTTCAAAATTTAACTAATTCCGGGAAATTCCCTACTGGCTTTTACGATGGTAATAGCATTTGGGGTCAACTGCTTGAGGCAGGATAGCGCGAAACTACTGGAAATAGGTACAAAGTAAAGCCAGATCGCCTAATAGTAAGTGAAAAGCAGCGATCGTCGAGCGAGTCCTGCCTTTTTCATCGGTAATAATAGATATTTCATACTTTATCTTTCATACTTTATATTTCATATTTCATACTTCCTCCTCTAAGATAACCCAATCCCTAATTGGCTTGGTAAAATAGTCAGTTTGACATATGTAAAGGCGTTCTGGCAAATGCGTATCTCTCTGAACTGGCTGCGGGAACTGGTCGATTTGACGATGACACCGGAAGATTTAGCCCATACTCTCACAATGGCTGGGTTTGAAGTGGAGGATATCGAAGATCGGCGTACTTGGGCTGATGGAGTGGTAGTCGGAAAAGTTGTTACCTGTCAACCACATCCCAACGCCGATAAGTTGAGAGTTTGCGAAGT
>CAZJJR010000393.1:0-4397 GCA_964546365.1 uncultured bacterium
TTCGACGCTGTCCTCGTGAAATTGTTAGTTATATTGCCAAAAATAATGGCATTTAGAGCCAGAATTCATAATTTAGAATCGTTTTCTCTTCTGAATTCTGACTCTTGAATTATGGCTCCTTAAACGGGTTTTTGGATAATCTTTTCGGCTACTCTTCGTTTAGCTCTGGGGTCAATTCCAATTAAACGCACGTATTCTCCCGTGTAGTCATTTAAGCAGGATTCTAGAGTTGCGATCGCTTCCGAAGCCTCATTTGTCTGAATAGGGGCGCAACTTTGCCAAGATTGAGTGCGGAAACGCCGTTCATCAGCGTGTTCTACTCCAATGCGGTATCCTTGGGAGAGCAACTGACGTACCTGTTCTTGAGTTTCTGGGCTTAATTGAGAATTTTTGACCTGACCGTTACTGCTACCAGAATAATTGACTTTATAAGTCGGTTCGGCTTTGGTTGAATTATTTACCCCTTCATTATGATGAGAGTAATTAATTTTGTAAGTTGGTTCGACTTTTATTTCGCTACTACTAGGGGTAACAGTAGCAGCGTTAGGAGTTGATTGAAGTCCCGATAATCGTCCGGCATTATACTCTTCTACCAATCGCAAATTCTGGATTCTCTGTTGTTCTTCAACCATCAAATTACCAAATTCAATCAAGCGAGCAAGTCGAAAATCAGGCTTTTGAAAAATTGGTTGTCCTTCCGAACTATTAACTACGCGGGAAGACACTTTTTCCACACCTACTTGATGGATGAAATGGCGCACTTGTTCGTCATAAATCCGCGATCTCAATGCACCAAAAAAGTCAATGGATTGATTGATAAAATTATCGACTAATTGTTCGATTTCATGCGGAGAAAGTCCATCTTGAGAGAAAATCCCGCCCACAATACCGATTTTATCTTGTCGATCGGGTTCCCAGTAAAATTTCTCCATCCTACCATCTCTAATCAATGGCGCGTAAAGAGTAGATAAGTCATTTCCGGTCACGATAATCGGTACTCGATGAATGGGAGTAGCATCATAACTACCGGGAAGTTGTACGTTAGTAGGATTATCCGCAATATTCATCAGCGTAGCGTTCACTAACTGGGTATTTACCGTATATTGAGTACCTTGATCGAAGCGTCCTGCACCTGCATCTAAATCGTTGATCATGATGGCAGTCATTTTGCCGCGTACCCGAATTAATTCGGCGGCTTCTCGATAACGTAAACGCAGTAAACGCGCTGGATCTCCCGCATCTGGGCTTTCTAATTCTCCCCCGGAAATGTGTACTGCTTCAATACCCATTTTTTTGAATACTAATTCACATTGAAAGGATTTTCCTTCTCCTTTGCGTCCGTGAATTCCCAAAATTAAGGGTACTCTGACTCCAGGAATATCTAGAAAGTTTTTGGTGATATGAACGGCAAGTTTGTCAAGAAACCTGGGGGAGATGTAGTAGGTCATTAGTCTGATTGTTGGCAAGAATAGTTACTTGTTAAAATTCTATGACAAATTGTTACACTATTGCTTTCAAGTTTTGAGCAGCTTGGTTGAGTTTTTGAATTCCGATTTTAGTTTGAGTAATCCCAGTGGCAGTTTCTACTGCTCCTTGGTTGAGGCTGTTCATTGCTTCTACTACTTGCTCGATCGCGATCGCTTGCTGTTGTGCAGTTAGGGATATTTGTTGAGCGCTTACTACAATGTCATTAATAGCTGTGAGGGAAAGTTGTTGTTTGCTTAAAATTACATCGTTAATTGCTTGGGTTACGTTAGTAAAAGCTTCGGCTGTTTCTTGAGAAAGTTTGATTCCTTCTTCTGCGGTTTTTCTGCCTTCATTACTTACCGTAACAGTGGAATCGATCGCTGATTGGATGCTGATAACTAAGGTATTTATTTTCTGCGTCGATTGTTTACTTTGGTCTGCCAATTTGCGAATTTCTGCCGCAACTACGGCAAATCCTTTGCCATATTCTCCTGCACGAACTGCTTCTACAGCAGCATTGAGCGCCAGCATATTTGTTTGACTGGCTAGGTCGCTGACGATGTTAATAATCGTACCGATTTGGTTAGTTTGTTCGTTTAAGTGTATTGTTTGTTGTGCGATCGCTGCTACTTTTTTTTTCAAATCAGACATTTCTTCTAAAGTTCGTTTTACCGTCAGATTTCCTTTTTCAGCTAAGTTTAAAACTTCATGCGCTGCGGCTGATGATGATTCTGCTAAATTTAATAATTGGCGTGCATTATGTGCTGATAGTTCTGCTTGTTCGGCAGAAGTTCTGGAAGATGCGCCTAACTCAGTCATGGTACTGGTAGTTTGATTAACAGAAGTAGCTTGCTGAGTAGCGACTCTTTCTTGTTGCTCAACTGTAGAAGCAATTTCAGTAGTAGAACTAGTAATGTTATAAACAATATGATTGATTGATTTCGTAGTTTGTCTGGCAATAACAGCAGCGATCGCGCTGACAATTAAAGCAGTTATTCCAGTTCCGAGCAACAAGGCAATTAGTAGTTCTCTTTGTGCTTTAAAAGCCGTTTCTGCATTATTATCGACTACGATCGTCCAATTTAAGTTTGGCATTCCTACTAGTGGAGGGGTAGGAGCAGTGGCTAGCACTTTTTCAGTTTTGTCAGTTTGAGAAAAAAGAAGTCTAACATCTGCTTGTTTTGCTGCTTGTAACTGCGTCCATACGGGATATTCTAACTGGATATTTTGACCGACTTCTTTGGGATTGGCACTTACGAAAATTGTACCAGCCTCATCAAGTACGTGCGATTGCTGCTCTCCGTCAGTAAGATTTTGAATGCGTTGTTGAATAAACTTAACAGGTAATCGCGATCGCGCTACTCCAACGATCTTACCTGAGACTATATCTCTGACTGGTGCTGCCAAATAAATTGACCAATCACCATTTGACTGCGAAGCTTTTGGATAACTTATTATAGGACGTTCTGTTTTAATCACTTCTTGAAAATAGTCTCGATCTCTATGATTACCTGTTACTTCTCCTCTTGATTTGACAATTAAATTTCCCGATAAATCAAAAATAGCAATGTTATCATATACTTGATAATTATCTATATAACGATTCAGCGTTTCTTCTTTTTCTTGTTTAGATATAAGTTGATTGACTTTAGAATTGGCAAACATTGGTAAATTCGCGATCGCTTGAATATCTCCATAGCGCTCGAACATGAAGCGACTGAGCTTGTCTGCCACTTCCACGGCGTAAGCTTTTTGGAATTGCATCACATCTTGGGTAATCGTGCGGTTGGCAAAGTGGTAAGATACAATGCCGATGGCCATTACAGGTAATGTACCAAGAGCGATCGCAAAACCAATCGCTTTTGTTTGTAAAGATAGTTTCGCCAACATTACTGTTTATTTAGAGATAGCTGTAAAAGTACATATTATTTATTTTTTAATTAATTTTTATGACGATCGTACTAAATCATTTGCTATCCTAGCCTATCATAAGTAAAAACATTTTTTAGTCTAAAAATAGCTAGATACACCCCAAGATTTGTTAGATCTAAACTAATGATAATAAATTTCATATTTAAAATCAATCTCACAATAGCCATATTACCTTTTTTTTAAGTATTCCTCAACTCAATCGATGCCCCAAAGTTTGTAAAGAGCCAAAACTAATAAATTAGATTAATCCTGCAAATCTAAAAATTAACAAAGCCAATATTAAAACCCAAGAAATAGTCAACTTATCATCCAATCTTACTAGCTTCCCCATAAGTATAGTAAGAATTCAAAATTATTAAATACTCAAATACTTACCATATAAGGTTTACCTCTGTTTCCTACGAAAAAAAAAAGAATTTTACAGCCTAAATACAGAAGCATAATCCTATCTTATGGCGGATATCCCTAAAACAGCCAGCACCCAAGGCAGCTTACATCCAATCGAAAATACGAGAAAACAAGATTAACCTAACTGCCCCAAACCAAGTTTCCCCTATACTCTTTACAAAAACATCAGACATTAAGTATGAATTCACTTTTTTCTGTGCCATTAATTTTTCCCCGCTCCAAGCTCAAACGAGCGCTTGCGTCGAAGTCGCTCGCCGAACACCTGCCAAAATAGTCAATGTAATAATGCTTAAGTGAATTGGTACAGGGTGTAGGCAATAACATCCTCTCTCCTCTCGATTTCAGTATGGTGAAACACGTTAAAGACGATCGGGCTGCTCTCAGTTCGTTTAATAAAGCTAAATTTGACATATTCAGCTATTTTATTGCTTAAATTGGATATTTTATCTGTTTTTTCCAGCTAACGCTCTCTAGTTACATCAGAGGCTACTAAAAAAATTTTTATCAAACCCCTTTACAAAACGAAACAAAAGCTCTAATGTATAGACAGGTAGAGAAAACACTACCTCGAACCTCGAAAAATACATAGC
>CAZJJR010000394.1:0-4347 GCA_964546365.1 uncultured bacterium
TGTTCGCAATTCATTTAGGATCGCTATATTTAAATTGTTCGATTTAATTGATGGTTTTGTTTTGAGTAAGTTAATTTTTGCCGAATATCAGCCGCTAGCTGCGATCGCAACTACCCCCACCGCCGCCAAACGCCTGTTACCCCTCACTCAAGCGACGGGTGCAACTCTCTGGATACCGGAATCTGTAAGGGAAATCGCGGGAACGCAAACTTACAGCGGTTCTCTGAAAGAACATTTGAGTAAGATTTGGCATCAATATCGGGGATTTATTTTTTGTTTGGCTACTGGTGCGGTAGTGCGATCGATCGCGCTTTTGTTAGAAGATAAATCTCGCGATCCGGCGGTGGTTGTAATTGATGAAGCTGGTAAATTTGCGATTAGTTTATGTAGCGGACATCAAGGCGGGGCGGATCGGTTGGCAAATGCGATCGCGCTTCAATTAAATGCTACTCCAATTATTACTGGTGCTTCTGCCGGATTGGGATTACCTGCTGTCGATACTTTGGGAATTCCTTTTGGGTGGCGTAAAGGTGAAGGAAATTGGACGAAAGTTGCGGCAGTTATTGCTAGAGGAGAAACCGTTCAAGTAATACAAGAAGTTGGTTCTACTCTTTGGCAATCTCATCTTCCCCCAGGACATTCATTTTATTTTGGATTTCCAGAAATTAATAGTAAGGACTTTAGTCCTTCCGAGAGGACTGAAGCCCTCACCACTAACTTATCTCCTCAAGCCCGAATTTGGATTAGTTTCACTCAACGCAGATTTGCCCCAAATTCGGATTTACCGAAGGTGCAATGGCATCCTAGAGTGTTGTGGGTGGGGATAGGCTGCGAACGAGGTACGCCGAAAGAATTTATTGAAAATGCTATAGAAAAAGTATTTCAAGCTAATCATTTGGCACTGGATGCGATCGCAGGTGTTGCCACCATCGATATTAAAGCCGATGAAGTAGGTTTAGTCGAACTTTGTAAAGAAAAAAATTGGCTTTTAAAGACCTTTCCTGCCGAACTATTACGTGTTGTTAAAGTACCGACTCCTTCGGCAATTGTCGAAGCTGAAGTTGGCACTCCCAGCGTAGCAGAAGCCGCCGCTATTTCGGCAGCGGAAAATCCAAATTTGTTAGTTCGCAAGCAGATATTTAAATTAGAAAATATTCCGGTGATAGAGAACGATGAAAAGTTAGGAAAAGCCGTCACTATTGCCGTTGGATTAGCAGAAAAAGAATATATTGGCCGTACCGGAAAACTATTTTTAGTCGGCACTGGGCCAGGAGCGTTAAATCAGATTACGCCAGCCGCTCAAACCGCCATTTCTCAAGCTGATGCTGTCATCGGTTATGCTCTTTATATTGATTTGATTTCTCCTCTTTTACATCCCGGTCAAATTGTGGAAGCTTTGCCAATTACTCAGGAAGTACAAAGAGCAAAAAGAGCGATCGAACTGGCGAATTGGGGATTAACTGTAGCGGTGGTTTCTTCGGGAGATTGCGGGATATATGCAATGGCTGGTTTAGTTTTAGAAGAACTGCAAGCGGGGGGTTGGGATGGTAAAACACCAGCAGTTCAAGTATTTCCGGGAATCACCGCACTGCAAGCGGCTGCTTCTCGCGTCGGTGCGCCTTTGATGCACGATTTCTGCGCGATTAGTTTAAGCGATTTACTGACACCTTGGCAAGTAATTGAAAAGCGGTTAACGGCAGCAGCAATGGCAGATTTCGTGACGGCTTTATATAATCCCAAGTCTCGCACCCGCATCGACCAAATTGCGATCGCGCAACGGATTTTCTTACAATATCGCGACCCGAATACGCCAGTTGCACTAGTAAAAGATGCCTATCGCCCTTCCGAGCAAATTACTCTGACTACTTTGGCTAAAATGTTGTCAGAGTCGATCGATATGCTAACCACGGTTTTAATTGGCAACTCCAACACTCGTACCCATGCGGAATGGATGATCACCCCACGAGGTTACAAAGTTGGTGGAGATGGTTAGTACCACTTCACTTAAGCATTGTCACTTTTACTATCTCCAAATCATAGATTTGGAGGTGCAACAATTCAGTCGCGGGCTTCCGATCCCCGACTGATTGATTCTGACGGGCGATAATTCTTCTTCAAGAGGGATTTTCTAACCAGAATCTTAAGATTTTCTAAAAAAATATCTGTCATCAATTTCTTTAAATCAGGTGTAACCCCTTCTTAATCTAAGGTTAATCGCTATCAGATAATTTTAGATTAAATAATAAAATATTTAATCTAAAATATGAAACGCCGTCAGTTGATCGGATACTCTTTTTTACTAGTAACAGGTTGTACCGCAGCAACCAGTTACCCTCAAGGTAAACCTTCTAATTCTTCTCTAGGTAATTTGCCCGATAAAATCAGATTTACTGTTACAGAAGTTTCTAGTTTGGCACAATTGCAGCGCGATTACGAAGCATTTCGCACAGCCTTAGAAGAAGTATTAGAGAAAAAAGTTGAGTTTGTCCCGGTTGAAAGTTATATAGCCGCCGCCGCCGCTTTACAGTTAGATCAATTGGACTTCGTACTGACGGGGCCATCAGAATATGTAGTGATACGTGCCAGAACAAATGCCGTTCCCGCGATCGGTATTACCAGACCTAATTATTATACGATTATTTGTGTTTCTGCTAACAGTAAAATTGACTCGTTGGCAGATTTAAAAGGAAAAAAAATAGCGCTGTGGAAGGTAGGCTCGACTAGCGGTTACTTGGGGCCTACAAAAATTTTAATTGATGGTAAGTTAGACCCTAAATCAGATTTGCAAGTTTTAATGTTGGGAAGTCAAGGATTGCCTGCTTTGAAAAAAGGTGAAGTTGATGCCTGGGGAGGATCGGCGATCAAGTATGAAAAATTTCTCCACGATGAAGGTTTATCTAAGCGAGATTTTCCAGCGATCGCTAAAGGGCCATTACTTCCTAATGATTTATTTGTTGTCAGCAGTAAACTTGATTCAAATTGGGTGAAAGAAATTAATTCACGTATGGTCAAACATCAAGAAAAATTATTGCAAAGTTTGTTATTTGTAGAAGAAGGTAAATATCGAGGCTCTCGCTTGGTTAGCGCAAATGATTCTGATTACAATATGATTCGTGAAGTTTATAAAGCAATCGGTCAAGGCAATTTTATTTAATTAATATGAGACAGATGATTTTTTTGAGAAATTTTAAAATGCCAATCATAGGGTATTTAGTGGCAGCAAAATCAGCAGTAGTGAGGTGTTTGTTATGCAATTTCAAGAGTCTGGATTTTCGATCGGAAATGTAGAAGATAATATTGTTGGAAATCCGCTCGATCGCGATCGGTCTAACACGTTAAATTTTCCGAAAAATACCCTGAAAACAGCATTCGATCGCTTAAGTATTGCGAAAAAGATTAGATACGGGTATTCTTTGGCAATTGCGATCGCAGTTTTTGGAACCAGTATAGGATTAGCGATCGGAGATTTTTACCGCAAACAGGCTTACCAACAATTAATCATTGCCGACGGTCAACAACAACTTTTAAGCGAGTTAAAAAATGGCGTGAATGAAATGCGATCGCATCCCCAACGCCTGGTTACTACTTTAGGAGAATCTATCTGGTTTGATTACGAAAATGCTAAGTTTAATCGAGATGTCAATCGCGTCTACGCTATTTTAAGCGACCTGAAAAACTTTATAGAAAATTATTCCAGCAGTTTGTTAATAAATGACAAAAGTTTAACCGATTTATTATACAGTTATCAGACTACTACAGAAGCATACGATCGGCAAGTTAAGTTGCTGTGGCAAGCATTAGACCCCCCCAACTTAAAACCGGAACAAATCCCGGCTGCTCAACAGCAGTTGTTAGCTTTTATTAAAAGTAAAACGGCAACTAATTTAAGTGTTAAGTTTGAGCGATTATCAGAAACTTTAAATTTAATCGAACAACTAGCTAATTCCCAAAAAAAGCAAGCAGACGAAAGACTTTTAGAAGCAGAAGCAATTAGGTTACAAATTATTGTTGGGAGTATGGTGTTGTCTGTGGTATTCGCTACGATATTGGGATTTTATACCAGTCGTCAAATTGCTCGTCCTATAGAATGGGTAAATCACGTAGCTTTGCGAGTTACTCAGCAATCGAATTTTAAATTGATCGCCCCCGTTTTTAGCAATGATGAAGTCGGTTCTTTAGCTAATTCGATCAATCAATTAGTGAAATGGGTAGGATCGTATACTCAAGAACTGGAATTAGCGCGTCAAACTTTGGAACAAAGAGTAGAAGAACGTACCAAGGAACTTCAACAAACACTTCAAGAACTTAAACAAGCACAATCTCAATTAATTCAAAGTGAAAAAATGT
>CAZJJR010000395.1:0-4324 GCA_964546365.1 uncultured bacterium
TGATGAAAAAGTGATTTTACCTACTTACAAAGTAAGGGTAGTTGAAGGAAAAGTACAAGTAGCTGGTTTTAATAATTAGGGTAGAAATTAGTTTCGCTTTTAACCTAATTTTCACTTAAAATTCGTTAGATAGTATTTCCCATCTAACGAATTTTCCCATGTCTGATGTAATAACTCCTGAAATAAGCGATCGCATTTGCACCCACATGAACGAAGATCATAGCGATGCCGTACTTCTCTACGCGAAAGCTTACGCTAATTTAACCGATGCTACCGCAGCAGAAATGCTTTCCATCGATCCTGAAGGCATGAACTTATCCGCCCAAGCGAATGGCGCTAAAGTACCAGTTCGCATTGCATTCGACCACGTTCTTAAAGATTCCGAAGATGCCCATCAAACTCTGATTGCAATGGTAAGACAAGCGCGATCGCATTGAAAAAACATACCAAAATAGCATTAACCCCGTGTTGTTACTCACGGGGTTACATCTATATTATTGACAAAATATCAATTATATGTTAAGCCTCAGAACCGGAAGCTGCTAACTCCGCCAAACGTTCCTGTTGGTCTTTGGAAATGCAATCTTGAATTAAAGTCTCTATATCACCTTCCAAAACAGTGGTGAGAGTGTAATTCTGCCCCAAGCGATGATCGGTAACCCGATTATCCTTATAGTTATAGGTGCGGATTTTTTCCGATCGCTCGCCAGAACCAACCTGAGAACGACGCATCGAAGTCACCGCCTCTTGTTGTTCCCGCAGTTTCATTTCATAAAGCTTCGCGCGGAGAATCTGCATCGCCCGTTCCTTGTTTTGTAACTGGCTGCGTTCTTCCGTACAGAAAATCCGAATCCCCGTCGGTTTGTGGATTAAGTCAACCGCCGTTTCTACCTTGTTGACATTCTGACCACCAGCACCACCGGAACGTGCTGTTTTCATTTCAATATCCTTCGGGTCAATATGCACTTCCACATCATCAACTTCTGGCATCACTGCCACCGTAGCCGTCGAAGTGTGAACCCGACCGCCAGCTTCCGTCACGGGTACTCGTTGCACCCGATGAACTCCAGCCTCAAATTTCAGCTTGCTGTAAACTTGTTCGCCCTGAATTTCCAGCACGACTTCCTTAAAGCCGCCCATTTCCGCCAGCGACTCGCTGACCAACTTCACCCGCCAGCCTTGACTGTCAGCATAGCGCGAGTACATTCGCAACAAGTCACCCGCCCAAATACTTGCTTCATCGCCACCAGTGCCAGCCCGAATTTCTAGCATGATATTCTTTTCATCATTTGGATCGCGGGGAAGCAGCAAGATCTTCAAACGATTTTCCAATTGATCTATTTGCAGTTCCAATTCCTTGACTTCCAAAGCTGCCATTTCCTGCAACTCCGGATCGCCACTTGCTTCCTTAAGAACTTGCTTCGCCCCAGTCAACTGTTCCTGAGAATTTTTCCAAGTGTCATAAGTATTCACCACCTCTTCCAAGGAGGAGCGGGCCTTGGCCACTTTTTGATACTCTTGGGGATCGGAGGCAATATCTGGATCGGCTAATCGCCGATTCAGTTCGTTAAAGGTTTGCTCAACAGATTTTAGTTTATTTAACAGGTAAGTTTCAGCCATAGTAGCGTCGCTCCTTAAAACAGCAGGGTTGCTAAAAAAATAATATTGACCCAAAGTATTGGGTCAGCCCGGACAAAGCAACCCGCCCCGCTACTTTTTAGTTTTGCCGCCCTTACCACCAGTTTGGCCTTGTTCTCCTTCCAACATACCGTATTTACGGAGGAAGCGCTCAACCCGACCTTCGGTGTCGATAATTTTCTGAGTTCCGGTATAAAAAGGATGGTTACCAGACCAAACATCAACGTGCAGTTCTGGTTTAGTCGAACCAACGGTCATTACTACTTGACCGTTACAGTAAACTTTTGCTTCGGGGTACCACTTAGGGTGAATATCAGGTTTTGCCATTTTGGTTTTTTCCTTTTGAGATATTGCTAATTGCTAATGGCTAATTGGATGCGATCGTAATTAGCAATTAGCTATTAGCCACATACAATTTTAACGCTTAGAGTATTGAGGTGCTTTACGAGCTTTATGCAAGCCGTATTTTTTCCGTTCTTTTGCTCTGGGATCGCGGGTAAGATAACCTTCGATTTTCAAAGGTTTGCGATTGTCCGGATCTAGCTGACACAAAGCTCTAGCTACTCCTAAACGAATCGCATCAGCTTGACCTGCCACTCCACCACCAGAAGTATTTACCAAAACATCGTATTCGTTTTCCAATCCCAAAGTTTCTAAAGGAGCTTTTGCCAAAATCAGAAAAGCTGGGTTGAATTGGAGGTAGAGGTCGCCCGGTTTGCCATTGATCGTCATTTTACCTTCGCCGGGAACCAAGCGTACTCTAGCTACGGCAGATTTGCGGCGACCGGTACCCCAATACATTGCGCGATCGTTTTGTTCAATTGCTTGCATTAATCTTCTGCTCCTGGAATAGTGTTAATTTTCAATTCTTGTGGTTTTTGAGCTTGGTGAGGATGATCGGGGCCTTTGTAAACTTTTAGTTTAGTAAACAAGGTTCTACCCAAGGAATTTTTCGGCAGCATTCCTCTGACTGCATTTTCGATAATTCTTTCCGGTAAACGAGCTTGTAATTGAGCAAAAGTTTCGGTTTTCATACCGCCAGGTCTACCGGAATGACGCCGATAAACTTTTTGGGTACGTTTTTTACCCGTTACCTTCACTTTATCTGCATTGACAACAATTACGAAGTCACCGGTATCCATGTGAGGTGTATAGCAGGGCTTATTTTTTCCCCGCAGCACCATTGCAATTTCAGTAGCCAGTCGCCCCAAGCGTTGGTCAGCGGCATCTACTACATACCATTGATGCTCTAGGGTATTTTGAGGGGGAAGATAGGTTTTGTTCATAGTCTATTAGTCATTTGTCAGTTGTCATTTTTCATTTGTGATTTGTCAAAAGTCTCGTTGTCATTTGTCCAGCCTTGGCTAATAACTAATGAAAATGACTAATGACAAAACAAAAATTTTGGTTGTCTATCAAACCAGACTTCTTTCGGAAACGGAAACTCTGGATAGCCCACCCGCAGCAGGCACAAGCCCTGAGGAGGTGCGGCATATTTTACTTCCGATCGCAATTTGTTAACCCACAGATCGGTGAAGTTTTCTAGCGAGCGGTCTCCTCGCCCCACTTGCACCAGCAACCCCACCAGCAGCCTGACCATACCATACAAGAAACCATCCGCCTGAAGTTCGATCTGAATGAATGGCCCTTCTCGATAACATTCGGCTGCTTGCACTTCCACCCAAGAGTGCTTGCGGCTGGAATTAGAGCGGTGAAAAGCAGCCAGGTCGTGCTTACCCAGCAAGGGATTCAACGCTGCCTGCATGACTCGTTCATCTAGTGGCGCATAATAATAATGCCAACTAAAAGGTCTGACGAACAAGTTTGGTTGAGGGTCTGTATAAAGGGTATAACGATAGCGTCTAAAGCTAGCTGAGAAGCGGGCGTGCCAATTACTATCAACCTCAGATGAAGCCAGAATTAATATATCTTTAGGCAACTGAGTATTCAAAATAGTGGCCCACTTTTCGGGTGGGATAGTATCGGTAGCATTAAAATGAGCTACTTGAGCAGCTGCATGAACACCTGTATCCGTGCGACCAGCACCATATAAAGTAACTGGTCTATTCATAATTTCGGAAAGTAAATTTTCAATTTCTTCCTGCACGGTTCGGTGTTGGGGCTGCCTTTGCCACCCATGAAAATGAGTGCCCAGGTATTGAATCACCAGGGCGACTCGCTTTGATGATTTTAGATTTTCGATTTCCGATGTTGGAATAGTTATCATAAATCTCAAATCTAAAATCCTTGCATCGAATTAAACTAGCTCGATAATTGCCATTTCAGCATTATCACCCCGGCGGCTCACCGTGCGGAGAACGCGAGTGTATCCGCCATTCCGATTGCCGTAGCGTTCCCCCACTTTCTCGAACAAAGCATGAACTAGCTGTTTATCGTACAGATAGCCCATTGCTTGACGACGAGCAGCCAGGGAACCGTCTTTTGCTAAGGTAATAATTCTGTCTGCTTCGGAGCGAACGGCTTTTGCTCTGGCTTTAGTTGTCTCGATCCGACCATGCCGCAATAATTGAGTTGTTAAAGCTCTTAAGAGAGCCTTACGCTGGTCGGCTGGCTTACTCAGTTGATGAATACGACGCCCGTGACGCATAAAATTTCCTTTCTACCTGAACTAAACAGAACAAACCAGCGAATGGAATTATCCGTTTGATTTGGCAGATTTTTCCTG